>NZ_JBGNUW010000009.1:0-435089 GCF_041950495.1 Nonomuraea sp. MTCD27
CCCACCCACCCCTTCCCCGACCCGCCGTGGCGCTCGGCGCGACCCGTCGACCCACCTGACCCCACCGCTCGCCCGGCCCCGCTCAGCCCACTCGCCTTCCTCCTCCCCGGAGGACCTCGGGCGAAGTGCGGTGGGGGCCGGTCCCCGGTCGGGGCGCAGGGTCAGGCGAGGGCGCGGAGGAAGCGGGCCGCGATGGGGGCCGCTACGGCGGAGCCGGCGCCGCCGCCCTCGACGATGACCGAGAACGCCAGGTCCCCCTTGTAGCCGATGAACCACGAGTGCGCCGGCGGTTCCTTGCCCGAGCCGTACTCCGCCGTCCCGGTCTTGCCCGCCGTGCCTGCCGGGAAGCTCACCCCGTGCGCCGTGCCGTCGGTGACGACGGCGGGCATGAGTTTGCGCAGGGCCTTCACCACCCCCTCCTCCAGCGGGCGCGGGTTGTCCGGCTGCTGCCCGGGGAAGTGCTCGCCGGTGACCAGCCTGGGCGGGATCCAGGCGCCGGAGGCGATCGCGGCGGCGACCGAGGCCATGTTCAGGGGGCTCGCCAGCACCCGGCCCTGACCGATCGAGGCGGAGGCCAGGTCGGTGTCGTCCTTGGGGTCGGGGAACTCGGCGCGTACGGCGGGCACCCCGGGGGTGATCGGGGTGTCGAAGCCGAAGCTCCTGGCCACCTCGGCGAGCCGGCCGTCGTTGAGCTGGGCCACGCTCATCTCCCCGAACGTGGTGTTGCAGGAGTGCGCGAACGCGTCCCGGAACGACAGCGTGCCGAAGTCCTCGAAGCCCGCGTTGTGGAACGGGAAGCCGCCGATGTTCTTCTCGGCCGGGCACGTCACCTGCCGGCCCGGCTCGACGCCGCCGGCGACCAGGGCGGAGGCGGTCACGACCTTGAACGTCGAGCCCGGCGGGTACTTGCCCATCAGCGCCCGGTTGAACCCGCCCGGCGCGTTGAGCGCGGCCAGGATCTCCCCGGTCGAGGCCCGCAGCGCCACCAGGGAGGCCGGCTTGTCCACGCCCTCCAGTGCACTGGCCCCCGCCCGGTGCACCTTCAGGTCGATCGTGGTCTGGATCGGCCGGGTGCCGCCGGCCGGCACGACGGTCTTGACGGGCTGGTCGCCGCGGTAGAGGTCGATCCTGGTACGGCCGGGCGCCTCGAAGCGGTCGGGGAAGGTCTGCTTCATGCCCTCGACGAGCTGCTGCACCGAGCCCGGCGCACCGGGGTTGTTGACCTCGGTGCCGTCGGCGGTGAGGACGCGTACGGGGTCGCCCTGCTGCGTGACCGCCCGGAGCGACAGGTCCTTCTTCAGCAGGGGGTGAATGGTGGCGGGCGTCCAGGCCACCTTCCACGCGCCGCCGCGCTCCACGAGCCGCAGCCGCCCGCCGTAGTCCCAGTCCCGCCGCCCCGTCAGCTTGGCCTGGAAGGAGACGCCGTCGTCGTCGTCCGCGCCCTGGTCGGCGAAGACCCCCGTCGAGGTCGGACGGTGGAAGGTGGCCTGGGTGACCTTCAGATCGGCGAGGAAACGCCGGTGCCGGCTCTCGAAATCGGCGGGCGGGTCCGCGACCAGCGCCCGCATCGCCGCGTAATTCTGGGCGGACCAGGCCGCAAGGTAGTGGTCGGCCGTCTCCTCCGGCGACCCCTCCGTCCGCAGGACCCAGATGACGCCGCCCGCCACGAGCGCCGGGACCAGGAGTGCCGCCACGATCCAGGGCCACCGTCTGCGGCGACGCCTGCCATAAATTCTCCCCGTTTGTGGTGCCATGTCGGGATGACACCAGAGCCCGGATGCTCGTGTCCAATATTGATATGAGCCCAACCTAGATATAAATCTGGATATAGTGGCTGCTCATGGACCTGGTCCGGCACCTCCGCTACTTCACCGTGGTGGCGGAGGAACTCCACTTCGGCAACGCGGCGATCCGGCTCGGCATGGCCCAGCCGCCGCTCAGCCAGCGCATCAAGCGCCTGGAGGAGGAGCTCGGCGTGCGGCTCTTCGACCGCTCCGCCCGCCAGGTCCGGCTCACCGAGGCGGGCCGGCTGCTGCTGGGCGAGGCCCGCGAGATCGTGGCCCGGGTGGACCGGCTGCACGAGCTGGCCAGGCAGGGCCAGGGCGCGGTGCTGAAGGTGGGCGTGCCGCCCGACCTCGCCGCCGCCGTGCTCGCCGCCCTGGTCGCCGCCTTCCGCGAGAGCAACCCGGACGTACGTCTCGCGCCCGCCGAGATCTGGACCGCCGACCAGGTGACGGCCCTGGCCGAGGGCGCGATCGACGTCGGCCTCGTACGCCATCCGGTCACCGCGCCCGGCCTGCGCTTCGGCCAGGTCCTGGTGCAGGCGCAGGGCGTGCTGCTGGCCTCGGGTGACCCGCTCACCGGCGTCGGCGAGGTGCATCTGGCCGACCTGGCGGGGCGCGAGCTGCTGATGCCGCCCAAGGAGGGCGAGCCCGGCTGGCACGGCGAGGTGCTGGCGGAGTGCCGCCGCCACGGGTTCGTACCGGCGCAGGTGCACGAGGGCGCCGGGCTCGGGCTGGTGCTGGCGGGGGCGGCGGTGGCGTTCGGGCCGAGGATGGAGCTGCCGGGACTGGCGTGGCGGCCGCTGCTAGGCTCGCCGATCACGAGCCGGGTCTCCACCGCCTGGCGCGCGGTGGCGGCCGCCACGGATCACCCGCTCACCGACTTCGCGGCCGTGGCCGTACGGACGTTGAAGGAGAGCGCCGGGATGACCGACGAGGGCGCCCTGCCGGAGATCGGGCCCGCCCGGCGGGTCCGGGGCAGGCCGGGGATGCTGGCATGAGCGTCGCGATCGCGGGCCGGGGCGCGCCCGACTTCGAGAGCCTGTTCCGGGCGGCCGGCGTGACGGGCTGGATGTACGCGGCCGACATCGACACCGGCCACGAGGTGGGCCACGGCCCCGACGAGCCGCTGCCCACGGCCTCGATGTTCAAGGTGCCGCTGCTGGTGGCGCTCTGCAGGCAGGCGGACGCGGGGCTGCTCGACGTCACCGGCCGGGTCACCGTGCCGGCCGGCGTGCGGTCGACGGGGCCGACGGGGATCTCGGCGATGCTCGACGACGTGACGATCTCGCTGCGCGACATGGCGTACCTGATGATCGCGCTGAGCGACAACACCTCGGCCGACGTGCTGCTGGAGCGGGTGGGGTTCGACGCGGTCAACGCCACGATGGACGCGTTCGGGCTGACGGGGACGCGTGTGGTGCAGGGCGCGGGGGAGATCAACGAGAGCATGAGCCGCGACACCGGGCACGGGTGGCCGTACGTGGATCCCGACGACATAGCCCGCCTGAGCGCGCTGGACCCCGCCCGCGCCAACCGCAGCACCCCCCGGGAGATGGCCCGGCTCTTCGGGCTGATCTGGCGGGACGAGGCGGCCTCGGAGCCGTCGTGCGCCTGGATGCGGTCGGTGCTCAACAGGCAGGTGTGGCCGCACCGGCTGGCCTCCGGCTTCCCGTACGACGACGTGGCCGTCAGCGGCAAGACCGGCACGATCCCGACCCTGCGCTGCGAGTCGGGCGTCGTCGAATACCCCGACGGCGGCCGCTACGCGGTGTCGGTCTTCACCCGCTCCTTCAGCACCGCGCTCAACCAGCCGCGCGCCGACGCGGTGATCGGCACGGCCGCACGTATGGCGGTGGACCACCTACGGAGGTAGCAAGTTATGGGGAAGGCCGGGTATGACTTTCCCCCGGACGGGCGACAGGATGGGCACATGGTTGCTGAGGGCGAGCTTCTCTGGGAGCCGAGCGAAGAGGTCGTCGAGTCGGCGAGGCTGACCCATTACCTGAGGTCGCTGGGCAGGTCCGGCGACTACGAGGACGCGTGGCGGTGGTCGGTCGACCGGCCCGGGGAGTTCTGGACGTCGATCTGGGACTACTTCGAGGTGATCGGGGACCGGGGCGACGGGCCCGCGCTCTCGGGGACGATGCCGGGCGCGACCTGGTTCCCCGGCGCCTCGCTCAACTACGCCGAGAACGCGCTGCGCCACACCGAGGGCACCGCCCTGGTGTTCGTCTCCGAGGACGGCGCCCGGCAGGAGCTGAGCCGCGCCGAGCTGCGCGATGAGGTCGCCCGCGTCAGGGCCGGGCTCGTCCGCCTCGGCGTCGGGCGCGGCGACCGGGTGGCCGCCTACCTGCCCAACATCCCACAGGCCCTGATCGCCTGCCTGGCCACGGCCTCGCTGGGCGCCATCTGGTCGGCCGGCTCGCCCGACTTCGGGGTGCCGAGCATCGTCGACCGGTTCAAGCAGATCGAGCCCAAGGTGCTCATCGCCGTCGACGGCTACCACTACAACGGCAAGAGCTACGACCGCTCGGCCGCCGTCAACGAGATCGCCGCCGAGCTGCCCTCGCTGCGCGCGACGGTGTGGATCCCCTACCTGACGGCGGCCGAGGAGGGCCGCCCGCCGCAGCAGGCCGAGCCCGCCCCGGCGCGCACCCAGGAGATGCCGCACGGCGAGGTGATCGGCTGGGAGGGGCTGCGGGCCGAGGAGGGGCCGCTGGAGTTCGAGCGGGTGCCGTTCGACCACCCGCTGTGGATCCTCTACTCCAGCGGCACGACCGGGCTGCCCAAGCCGATCGTGCACGGCCACGGCGGCGTGGTGCTCGAACACCTCAAGTCGCTCGCCTTCCACCAGAACCTGGGCGAGGGCGATGTGTTCTTCTGGTACACCACCACGGGCTGGATGATGTGGAACTACCTCATCGGCGCCCTCCTGGTGGGAGCCACGCCCGTGCTGTACGACGGCGCGGCCACCCACCCCTCGCCGGCCGCGCTCTGGCGGATCGCCGCCTCGGAGAGGGTGACCTACTTCGGGGTCGGGGCGCCGTACATCATGGCCTCGCTCAAGGCCGGCATCCGCCCCGAGGGGCTCGACAGGCTGCGCGGGGTCGGTTCGACCGGGTCGCCGCTGCCGCCCGAGGGGTTCGCCTGGGTGGCGGCCGCGCTGCCGGGGGTCCCGCTGGGGTCGTTCTCCGGCGGCACCGACGTGTGCACCGGGTTCGTCGGGGCCACCGTGCTGCACCCGATCAGGGCCGGGATCATCCCGTGCCGGTCGCTGGGGGCGCGGGTGGAGTCGTTCGACCCCCTGGGCGAGGCGGTCGTGGGCGAGGTGGGCGAGCTGGTGCTGACCCGGCCGATGCCGTCCATGCCGGTGATGTTCTGGAACGACCCCGGCGGCGAGCGCTACACCGAGAGCTATTTCGACGTCTACCCCGGCGTGTGGCGGCACGGCGACTGGATCAAGATCAACGAGGACGGCAGCTGCGTGATCTACGGCCGCTCCGACTCGACGCTCAACCGGGGCGGCGTGCGGATGGGCACCAGCGAGTTCTACCGGGTGGTCGAGCGGTTCGACGAGATCGCCGACAGCCTGGTGATCGACACCGGCCAGCTCGGGCAGGAGGGGCGGCTGCTCCTGTACGTGACCCTCGCCGAGGGCGCCGAGCTGACCGAGCCGCTGGAGCGGGAGCTCTGCGCCGCCCTGCGCACGGAGCTGTCGCCGCGCCACGTGCCCAACGAGATCCGCGTGGTGCCCGGCATCCCGCGCACGCTGTCGGGCAAGAAGCTCGAGGTCCCCGTACGCAAGATCCTCCTCGGCACCCCCGTCGAGCAGGCGGCCAACCCCGATGCCATGGCCAACCCGGAGGTGCTGCGCCACTTCACGCCCTGAGCCGGCTCAGGGGTGGATCGTGATCTTCCCGCGGGTGTCGCCGGCCTCGGCGCGCCGGTGGATCTCGGGGAGCTCGGACAGCGGATGCGACTCCGCGACCTCGACCACCAGGCCGCCCTCGTCGATCAGGGTCGCGAGGTGGGCCAGCTGCTCCGGGTCGTCGCGCGTCACGAAGTGCGTGGCGCCCTCGATCGGGGTGGCGACCGTGACGGCCGCCGGCGCCAGCCCGGCCAGCTCGGCGGCCGTGTCACCGGGGATCGCGGCCAGGTTGAGCAGCACGTCCATGTCGCGGGGCAGCGGCTCGGCGGTGTAGTCGACCAGCACGTCGGCGCCGAGCCGGCGTACCGCATCGGCGCTGCGCGGGCTCGCCGTGGCGGTGACGTGCGCGCCGATCAGCTTGACCAGCCGTACGGCGAACAGGCCGATGCCGCCGCCCGCGCCGTTGATCAGGACCCGGTGCCCCGGGGTGATGCGGGCGTGCTCGTGGATGGCCTGCCAGGCGGTGAGCCCGGCCACGGGGACGGCCGCGGCGTCGGCGAGCGGGATGCTGCGCGGCGCCCGGGCCAGGAGGTCCGCGGCGGCCACCACGTATCCGGCCGCCGCGCCGCTCACCACCCCGAACACCCGGTCGCCCCGCGCCAGGCCGGTGACGCCCGCGCCGGTCTCGACGACCGTGCCGGAGACGTCCCAGCCGAGTGTCCGCGGCAGGTCCGTGCCGAACACCTCGGGCAGCAGCCCCGACCGCAGGCCGACCTCGGCGGGGTTGAACGACGTGGCGGCCACCTCGACGAGCACCTCCCCGGGCCCCGGCCGGGGCGTGTCCACCTCCTCCTCGCGGATCTGCGAGGCGTCGCCGAACGCGTGGATGCGGGCCGCCCGCATCGTGGGCGGCGCGGGGGGCACGTCGCGGAAGGCGCCGGCGTGCTCCGCCACCCACTCGCGGAACGTGCTCGCCGGGACCTTCGTGACCTCCTCGACCGTCGAGGTGACCGGGGCCGGCTCGGTCACCAGCCCGGCCTGGGCCCGCAGCACCTCGTCCACCACGCCGGCCGGCAGGCCCTCGGCCGGCAGGCCGGCGCGGGCCCGCTCCGGCGGGAGCTCCTCCCAGCGGGCCGGGATCCCGGTGACCTCGGAGATGGTCCGCACCTGATCGGCCTGCGTGATCGTCTCGGGCCCCGTCAGGTGCAGGGCCGCGCCGTGGTGCCCCTCGTCCAGCAGCGCCCGTACGGCCACGGCCGCGACGTCCCGCTCGTGCACCGGCGGCATGGCGGCCGCCCCGTACGCACCGCGTACCACTCCGGCCCTGACCTGCCGCGCCCACCGCAGCGCGTTGGCCGCGAAGGCGTGCGGGCGCAGGAACGTCCACTCCCGGGCCGACGCCTCGATCAGCCGCTCGATCTCGCGCTCATGATCGCGCCGGGCGGCGGAGGACAGGTAGACCACCCGCCGCGCCTGCCCGGCGATGGCCGCCACCACCTCCCGCGCGCCCTCGGCCGTGGCGAACGGCCACACCAGCAGCACCGCGCCCACCCCGTCCAGCGGCAGCGAACCCGGGTCCCGCAGATCGCCCGTGCCGCTGCTCAGGGCCACGACCTCGGCCCCCTCCTGCCGCAACAGCGCCACCGCGTGCCGTCCGACCGTGCCGGTCGCCCCGGTCACCAGAATCCGTCCCATAGTCGCTCTCCTTTCCTCTCCTGGAACCGTAGGGGAGCGATGAGAGATGGCCAATGCGTTGATGTCTTCCATTCATACGCCAGCGTCTTTCGGGTTAGAGTCCTCGTGTGGATGTGCTCAGCGACGTGATCGCCATCATGCGCACCGGGCGGCCCCGCTCGGCGCGCGTCGAGTGGCGTGCCCCCTGGGGCCAGCGATTCCCCTCCTCGCCCGGGTCGGCCGCGTTCCAGGTGGTCCTGCAGGGGTCGGGCTGGCTGCTGCCACCGGGGGGCCCGCCGGTCATGCTGTCCGCCGGCGACGTGGTCTTCTTCCCGTACGGGCACGGCTACGCGATGGCCGACAGCCCGGGGACGCCGGTGGCCGAGCCGGAGTGCGACCCGGCCGAGGACGCCGAGCTGTTCGCCTCCGCGTCGATCGGCGGGCAGGGCCCGGCCACGGTGCTGCTGTGCGGCGGCTACCGGCTCGACCCGAGCCGGGCGCACCCGCTGCTGCGGGACCTGCCCGAGATGATCCACCTGCCGGCCGGCCCCGGGCTGCACCCCGAGGTGCGCGCCGCCGTCGACCTGCTGGGCGCCGAGATCCACCATCCCCGGCTGGGCGCCGACACGATCGTCTCGTCCCTGCTCGACACCCTGCTGCTGTACATCCTGCGGGCCTGGTTCACGGCCGAGCACGGGCACTGCGAGGTGTCCGGCTGGTCGGCGGCGCTGGCCGACGCGGAGATCAGCACGGCGCTCGACGCCATGCACCGCGACCCGGCCCACCCGTGGACCGTGGCCGAGCTCGGGTCGCGGGCGGGGCTGTCGCGGGCGGCGTTCGCCCGCCGGTTCGCCACGCTGGTGGGGCAGCCGCCGCTGGCGTACCTCACGTGGTGGCGGCTGGCCTCCGGCGCCCGGCTGCTGAAGGAGACGGACGCGCCGCTGAGCGAGATCGCCGCCCAGGTGGGCTACGGGTCGGAGTTCGCCTTCGCCAACGCGTTCAAGCGGGAATACGGCATGGCGCCCGGCCGCTACCGGCGCGACGGCTGCCCGGCACCGGCAGCCTGACGGCCGATTCGCGCGTCCGGACCGGGGTCAGCCTCGTTCGCCCGGTACGACCAGGCCGGTCTCGTATGCCGTGACGACGGCCTGGGTCCTGTCGCGCAGGCCGAGCTTGTTCAGCACGCGGCTCACGTGGGTCTTGACCGTCTCCTCCGTGACGATCAGCCGGGCGGCGATCTCGGGGTTGGACAGGCCCTCCGCGACCAGGCGCAGGACCTGCGTCTCGCGCGGGGTGAGCGTGGACAGCGTCCTGGCCGGCGGGCGGGGGCTCAGCCGGGCGAACTCGCTGATGAGGCGCCGGGTCACGGCCGGGGCCAGCAGCGCCTCCCCGGCGGCGATCACGCGTACGGCGTCGAAGAGGCGCTCGGCGGTGACGTCCTTGAGCAGGAAGCCGCTGGCGCCGGCCCGGAGGGCGTCGTAGACGTACTCGTCGAGGTCGAACGTGGTCAGGATGAGCACCCGCGGCCCCTCTGGACCCGCCAGCAGCCGGGTGGCCTCGATGCCGCCCATGCCGGGCATGCGTACGTCCATGAGCACGACGTCCGGTGACACCTCGCGGCAGACCCGGACCGCCTCGGCCCCGTCGGCGGCGGTGCCGGCCACCTCGAAGTCCGGCTGGGTGTCGAGCAGCTCGGCGAACCCGGTGCGCACGACCAGGTGATCGTCGGCGATCACCACCCTGATCGCCGCCGTCATGCGGCGCTCTTCCCGGGCAGCCGGGCCTCGACCAGGAAACCGCCGCCCGGTGCGGGGCCGGTGCGCAGCTCGCCCCCGACCGCCGTCGCCCGCTCCCGCATCCCGGACAACCCGTGCCCACCCCCCACCTCCGCGCCGCCCGCCCCCGTGGCGCGCGGGCCCGGGCCGTTGTCGCGGACGGCCAGGTGCAGGGTGTCGCCGGTGTAGTCCAGCTCCACGTCCACGGCGGCGCCCGGCGCGTGCCGCCGGGCGTTGGTGAGCGCCTCCTGGACGATCCGGTACGCCGCCAGCTCCACCCCCGGATCGAGCTCGACCGGCGCGCCGCGCAGGATCAGCCGCACCCCGCTCCCCGACGCCTCCCGCGCCTCGTCGAGCAGCTCGTTGAGCTCGTCGAGCCGCAGGCCGGGCTGCGGGCGCCAGGTCGGCTCCGCCTCGGCGTCCTCGCGCAGCACGCCGAGCAGCCGCCGCATCTCCGTCAGCGCGGCCCTGGCGGTGTCGCCGATCGCGGACAGCCGCTCCGCCCCGGCCGCGGGCATGCCGGGGACCGCCAGCCTGGCCGTCTCGGCCTGCACGGCGACCATGGAGATGTGGTGCGCCACGACGTCGTGCAGCTCCCTGGCGATACGGGCGCGCTCGCCTCGGGCGGCGTGCTCCAGCAGGCTGTCGGCGATGACCTGCCGGGCGGCCGTGTCGGTCCTGGCCTGGCCGCGGGCGCGGCGGGCGATCCCGGCCAGCGCCGCCGCCGGGACCAGGCAGGCCAGCAGCAGCATGAGCAGGCGGGTCGTGCCTCCCGGCAGGCCGGCGCGTTCGAGCGCCACCGCCAGCAGCGGGTAGGGGACGGTGATGAGCACGGCCCGCCACGCCGCCCCGCCGAGCCGGTAGGCCGCGACGAGCTGCGCCACCAGACCGGCCGCGGTGAAGGTGTGGAAGGCGCCGATCGACAGCAGGCTCGCCGCCGTGACGAGGAGCCCGGCCACGGCCGGCTGGTTCCACAGCAGGACGAGGGGCAGCGTGGTGGCCAGCGCGAGCAGCGGGAAGATCACGACCTGCGGAATCGCGCCGTCGCCGCCGGCCTGCGCGGCCGGGGCGTCGCCGGGCCGTGCGGCCGGGACACCGCCGGGCTGCGAGGTCGGATCGCCGGCCGGTGCCACGACCGTCTCCGAGAACGACAGGCTCGCCGCGTGCCCGGACTGCGCGATCGACTCGGCCACGGCGAGCAGTGTCAGCAGCGCGACGATCACGATCGGCAGGTAGGGGACGATCCACCCCACCGGGCCCGCCCACCTGCCACGCCGGTCGTACTCCACGGCCATCATTGTTTCCCGCCGTCCCCCCGTCTGGCATCCCTCGTACGAGGGACGGGTTCTCGCTGGCACGAGCGACGGCGAGGATCGCTCCCCGGCGTGACGATCGTGCCCGCCACCGCTGCCTAGTCTGCCTGGCATGGAAGCGACCATCGAAGTCAGCGGGCTGCGCAAGCGGTTCGGAGGGACGACGGCGCTGGACGGGATGACGTTCAGCGTGCTGCCGGGGCAGGTGACCGGGTTCGTCGGGCCGAACGGCGCGGGCAAGTCCACGACGATGCGGGTGGTGCTCGGACTGGACGCGCCCGACGAGGGCCGGGCACTGGTGGGCGGGCGGCCGTACCGGAGCCTGCGCCGTCCGCTGAGCCACGTCGGCGCGCTGCTCGACGCGGCCGCGCTGCAGCCGAGCCGTACCGCGCGTAACCACCTGCTGTGGCTGGCCCACTCCCAGGGCCTGGGGGTCCGGCGCGTGGACGAGGTGCTGGAGCAGGTGGGGCTGGCCACGGCCGCGCGGCGCCGGGCCGGCGGCTACTCGCTGGGCATGCGCCAGCGGCTGGGGATCGCCGCCGCGCTGCTCGGCGACCCGCCGGTGCTCATGCTGGACGAGCCGTTCAACGGGCTCGACCCCGAGGGCATCGTGTGGATCCGCGGCTTCCTGCGGTCGCTGGCCGCCGAGGGCCGCGCCGTACTCGTCTCCAGTCACCTGATGAGCGAGCTGCAGGACACCGCCGGCCATCTCGTGGTGGTGGGCCGCGGCCGGGTCGTCGCGGACGTCGGGGTGGACGAGCTGATCACCTCGGCGTCCCGCGACCGGGTGACACTGCGTACGGGGGCACGCTCGGCGGCCATGTCGGCCCTGGCCCGGGCCGGGGCCACGGTGGCGGCCGGCGAGCGGGACGCGCTGGTCGTCTCCGGCCTGCCCGCGGGGGAAATCGTCCGGCTGCTCGGGGCGGAGTCGGTGCCCTTCTCCGAGGTGAGCGCCCATCGGGCGACGCTGGAGGAGGCGTACCTGGATCTCACCAGGGACGCCGTGGAGTTCCGGGGAGCGGCGCGATGACCCGCCTGCTGCGCGCCGAGTGGACCAAGCTCAGGACGGTACGCGGGTGGGTGGCCGGCCTGGTGGCCTCCTCGCTGCTCATCGTGGGGCTCGGCCTGCTCTTCGCCACCGGCAGCAACTCCTCGTGTAGCCAGGGCCCGATCGAGGTGCCCTGTCCCTGGCCCACGCTGGGCCCGAACGGCGTGGCCGTCGACGACCGGTTCTACTTCGTCAGCCAGGAGCTGAACGGGAACGGGTTCATCACCGCCCGCGTGACCTCCATGAGCGGCCAGATCCGCCTGCCCGACGAGACCCCGGGCGTGCGGAACGTCGTCTCCGGCGTCGTGCCGTGGGCGAAGGCCGGGGTGATGGTCAAGGAGAGCGCCGAGCCGGGGGCCGCGTACGCCGCGGTGATGGTCACGGGCGCGCACGGCGTGCGCATGCAGCACGACTTCACCGAGGACGTCGCCGGCGGCCCCGAGGGCGTGTCCGCCGGAGCCCCGCGCTGGTTGCGGCTGACCCGCGCCGCCGACACGATCATCGGCGAGGAGTCGCGCGACGGCAGGACGTGGATCAGGATCGGCACCGCCCGCCTGGAAGGGCTGCCGGCCAAGGTGCGCATCGGCGTGTTCGCGGCCTCCCCGGGCGACGTCCGGGTGACGCGGAACCCGCTCGGCGGGTCGGCGGCGGCCTCGCGCTTCGCCGAGGTCACCGCGATCATGGACCAGGTCGGCGTGCGTGGCGCGGCGCCCGGCGGCACGTGGCGCGGGGACGACATCGGCGCCGACGTGAACCCGGACGGGAACGTGCACCACCCCGGCACGCACATCCGGCACGGCGGCACGTTCGCCGTCACGGGGACCGGCGACATCGCCCCGAACACACACGAGGGCACCATCGAGCGCACGCTGACCGGCACGCTGGTCGCGCTCATCGTGGTGATCGTGGTGGCGGTGCTGTTCGTCACGGCGGAGTACCGGCGGGGGCTGATCCGCACCACGCTGCTGGCCAGCCCGCGGCGCGGCCGGGTGCTGGTGGCCAAGGCGTCCGTGGTGGGGGCGGCCACCTTCGTGGCCGGGCTGGCGGCCACCGCCGTCACGCTCCCGGTCGCCCGCGGGATCCTGCGCGGCAACGGCATCTTCACCCTTCCGGTGAGCACGCTGACCGAGGTGCGGGTGATCGCGGGCGTCGCGGCCCTGCTCGCCGTGGCCGCCATCCTCGCCCTCGCCCTCGGCGCGCTCTTCCGGCGCAGCTCGATGGCGGTCATCGTGGCGATCCTGGCGCTGGTCGTCCCGTACGTGCTGGCGACCGCGTCCATCCTGCCGGACGAGGCGTCGCGGTGGCTGCTGCGGCTCACCCCCGCCGCCGGCTTCGCGATCCAGCAGAGTATCCCGGAGTACGCGCAGGTGATCTCGCACTACGCGCCGGCGTCCGGCTACTACCCGCTGCCGCCGTGGGGCGGGTTCGCGGTGCTGTGCGCGTACGCGGCCCTCGCCCTCGGACTGGCCGTCCACCGGCTGAACAGGAGGGACGCGTGAGGCGGGAACTGCACGCGGAGTGGACGAAGCTGCGCACGGTGGCGGCCCCCGGCCTGCTGCTGCTCGGGGCGGTCGTGCTGACCGTGGCCGGGAGCGCGGTCGCGGCCGCCGTCATGACATGTCCGTCGGCGGGCTGCGGGCAGGACGCGGCCCGGATCGGCCTCTTCGGGGTCCAGCTCGGCCAGGGGCTGGTCGCGCTGCTGGCCGTGGTGGCGGTCTGCGGGGAGTACGGCACGGGGATGATCCGGACGAGCCTCACCGCGATGCCGCGCCGGATCGCCGGGCTGGCGGCCAGGGCGGGCCTGCTCGCCGGGCTGACGGCGGCCGCCGGAACCGTGGCCGTGCTCGGGTCCGTGCTGGCGGGGCGGCTGCTGCTGCCCGGCAACGGCTTCACCCCCGAGCACGGCCATCCGCCGCTGTCGCTGCTCGACGGGCCCACGCTGCGCGCGGCGGCCGGCTCCGTGCTCTATCTCGTGCTGGTCGCGCTGATCAGCCTGGGGGTGGCGACGGCCGTACGCGACTCGGCGGTGGCCACCGGAGCCGTGCTGGGGCTGCTCTACCTCTTCCCGCTCGTCGTCCTCATGGTCAGGAACCAGGATCTGCAGCTGTGGCTGTGGCGGCTCTCGCCGATGAACGCCGGGCTGGCCGTCCAGGCCACCACGAGCCTGCCGAGCATGCTCATCGGCCCGTGGGCCGGCCTCGGCGTGGTCGCCGCCTGGGCCGCCGCGGCGCTGGTGGGCGGCGGCCTGCTGCTCCGCTCGCGCGACGCGTGACGCGCAATTGTGCAGCCATAAAAGGGAAATGCCCATATTTAACGTGATTCGCTTATTAGGCCGGGACTTTGCTTGCCAAAACCTCTGTATGAGATGAATTCTCGGCGAACCTGGGTACGCGTCGATTTATGAGGACAAAACTTCGGGGAATTGTCGCCCTCGGCGTCGTTGCCGGCATCAGTTGCGGCCTGCCGGTCGCCGCCGCGGCGGACACGCCGGACACAACGGACACGGAAGCGGTGAAAGGGGTCGTGCTGCGGCCCGGGGACCGCGGGGAGGCCGTCAGGCTGCTGCAGCGGCGGCTGCACACCGGGCGCTACTACTACGGGCGGATCCACGGCGTGTACGACGAGCAGACCAAGCTCGCGGTGTGGGCGCTGCAGAAGAGCCGGCGGATGATGCCCCAGGGAGAGATCGGGCCGCAGGTGTGGAGGGCGCTCGACCGGCCGTTCCGCTGGCGCCCCCTGGTGCCGGAGGGCGGGCCGGACCGGGTCGAGATCGACCTGCGTGACCAGCTCCTCACCGTCTACCGTGACCGCAGGCCCGTGCTCTTCTCGCACATCTCCTCCGGCGCGGAGGTGCGTTACTGCAAGGACGGGCGCTGCGGGAACGCGATCACGCCGGTGGGGAACTTCCGCGTGTCGCGGCGGGCGCCGGGCTGGACGACGGGGCGGCTGGGGTCGATGTTCAACTCGCTGTACTTCACCGGTGGCATCGCCATGCACGGCTCGACCAGGGTGCCGCTGCGCCCGGCCTCCCACGGGTGCGTACGCCTGCCGATCGAGACCTCCAAGCGCCTGTACGAGATCGTGAAGATCGGCGAACCCGTGTACGTCCGGGGCGGGTTCGACTGGTCTAAAGACCGTGCGGCAGGCGGAACACGCGATCGGGATCGTAGGTAGCCTTCACCTCCGCCAGCCGCGCGGCGTTCGACCCGTAGTACGCGCTCCGCCAATTTCCTAAATCCGGGTCAATGTAATTCACATAGGCGTGATCCCCGAAATATCGGGACATGTCGCCATGCAAACCACGCAACCAGCTTCGACCCATCCCTTCCGCGTAATACTGCACGCTGAAAAGCGCCGCCCGATGGGGAAACGCCGTGGCCGACGGGCTGACCCGGCCGATCGCCCCGCCCATGGCGTCCATCAGCACCGAGTGCCGCCCGCCGCGTGCCACTCCGTTCACCAGCGCCCGCACCCCGTCCGCCGGCAACCTCCGGTAGGCCAGGTGCGACCTGGCCGAGAACGCCGCCCGCGGCATCCGCCGGCACTCGGCCACCGACATCGACGAGCAGCCCGCCATGATCTTCATGGCGTCCAGGTAGGAGGTCGTGCGCACCGAGCGGGACGACGGCCGGCCGATCCCGGCGACGAGCGGGGCCAGCAGCCGGTCCAGCGCGGACCTGGGCCCGAGGTGGACGCCGCCGATCCGCACGTCCAGCCCGCCCGCCGAGCGCGTCAGGTGCAGCGACGACCACAGCTCGTCCGGGGCGGACGGCCCCCACGACTGCCACGCCCGCACCGCCCGGGCCGCCTTCGCCCACGGCCAGTGCAGGAAGAACACGGTGAGGTCGCCGGCCGGGTGCGTGCTGAACGTGAAGGACACCGCCACGCCGAAGTTGCCGCCGCCACCGCCCCGGCAGGCCCAGTAGAGCCCGGCGTGGTGCCCGGCGTCGCAGGTCAGCAGCCGGCCGTCGGCCGTGACCACGCGTACCGACTCGAGGACGTCGCACGTGAGCCCGTACTTCCTGGAGACCACGCCGATGCCCCCGCCCAGCGCGAGCCCGGCGATCCCGACGGTGGGGCAGGAGCCCGCGGGGATGCTCACGCCACGGCGGGCGAGGCGGTCGTAGACGTCGATGAGCTTGGCGCCCGCGCCGATCGTGGCCCGGCCGCCGGCGTAGGCGACCGAGCTCATCCTGGACACGTCGATCACCAGTCCGGTACCGGTGGACCAGCCCGCGTACGAGTGGCCGCCCGAGCGGCTGGTGACCCGCACGCCGGCGGCCCGCGCGAACGCCAGGCACGCCGAGACGTCCGCCGGGTTCGCGCAGTAGGCGACCGCCTGCGGCCTGATCCCGTCGTAGGCCGGGTTGTACAGGCGGCGGGCGGCGGCGTATCCGGCATCCCCCGGCAGCACGAGCGTGCCCGCCAGCCGCCTCCGCAACCTGGCCCAGTCGGGCGGTGGCCCGGCGAGAGCAGGTGCCGGTGCGGAGAGTGCCAGCGGGGTGAGCGCGGTGGCGTGCAGGAAATCCCGGCGGTTCATGGGCTGTCTTCCCGTAGAACGTGTGAACCATGGGTGAGACGCGCCGGAGATCCGCCGGGTTGGTCACATATGCATCACTTCGGGATCACCCGGCCGTCCCTCCGACTCTCGTGATCCGTGTGACGCCGCCCACCCGGCTGAGCCGTGGCGCGCTCTCCCCGGCCTTCTTGAGCACCCCGTCCTTGACCAGCCGCAGCGGCGATCCGGCGGGCTGGGGGCCGTCGCCGGTGGTCTGCGCCAGCCGCAGGGCCAGCGCTGGGCACATGTCGACCGCCCGCCGCGCCTCCCTGGCCATGAACCCGGGGATCTTCCTGAACGAGGGGAACCCGTAGTCGTCCAGGTCCACGAACTCGGGCAGCAGGTGCGCGCACAGCCCGTGCCCCTGGCAGCGGGACCAGTCGACCTCCAGCCGGAACTCGGCCTCGGCCTCGCGCTCCGGCATCGGCAGCACGCCGCGTACCGGCCGGCCGCAGGAGCCGTGCTCCAGGTGGGTGGCGATCTCGGTCTCGAACGCGTCCAGCGCCGACAGCACGAACTTGGCCGTCCCGTCGGGGTGGAAGCAGGCGCCGCGGCGCTCGACGACGCGTACGGAGCGGCGTACCGCGTCCACCGAGCCCGTGCCCTCGGCCAGGGCGCAGATGGCCCGGGCCACGTCGGGCAGCCCGAGCCGGCAGGGGCCGCACTGGCCGGCCGACTCGGCCGCCAGGTACGAGGCCACCCTGGCGGCCTCGCCCAGCGGGCACGTGGACTCGCCGAGCGGGACGATGATGCCGGCCCCCAGAGTGGCGCCGGCCATCTTCATGCCCTCGCGCGAGATCACCGCCGTCTCTGCGACCTCCGCCGACAGCCACGCGCCGTGGTAGCCGCCGACGAGCACGCCGTCGCCGACCTCCGCCTCGCACAGCGCGAGCACGTCGGCCAGCAGGGTGCCCGTGGGCGTCTCGATGACCGCGCCGTGGGCCGCGCCGCCGCTGACGGTGAGCAGGATCGTGCCCGGCTCCTTGCTGGTGCCCACCTCGGCGTACTTCTCCGGCCCGTACTCGGCCAGCAGCGCGAACTGCGCGTACGTCTCCGTGTTGGACAGCAGCGTCGGCAGCCCGTCCACGCCGCTCGTCGCGGCCCGCTTCTTCCTACCCGGCGGGATGCCCTCCTCCCCGTTGACCGCGCGCACGAGCGCGCCGCCCTCGCCGGAGATGAACCGCTCCTTGATCCCGACCACCCGGATCGGGACGCGGCTCTCCGCGCCGCCGGAGATGTTGGCCGCGCGGCGCTCGGCCACGGCGGCCGCGACGGACGCCTCGGCGACCTCGCCACCGGCCGTGGCGACGACCACCTCGCGGGCGCCCAGCGCCTCGGCCGCCAGCACCGCCCCGTCCAGCACCAGGTGCGGGTTGCGGGTGAGGAGCATGGCGTCCTTGGAGCTGGCCGGCTCGCCCTCGGCGCCGTTGACCAGCACGACGCTCTCTCCCGAGCCGGCCGCGTCGGCCACGGCCTTCAGCTTGCGGGCGAACGGGAACGCCGCGCCGCCCCGGCCACGCATGTCCACCTCGTTGGCGTACGACATGAGCTCGCCCAGCTCCCGCGGCTCCACGACGCCGTGGAGTGTGCGGTGGGCGGGCAGGTCGAGCCGGCGGCAGTGGTCGAGCCCGGCGGTGAGCCGGGCGGGACCCATGCGTAAGACCCGTGGCACTCGAGCCGGAATCACGGCCTCTCCCTTGGGATCGTGAGCAGGGGGACTGCGAGCGGGCTCATCCGGCCTCCCGATATCTGCGCCGGGCCTCGGCGAGGCTCACGGGTGCGTTGGCGGCCGTCGCCGTCGCCGCCGCGGCGCCGGCCGGGACAGGCCGGGCCTTCTGAGGACGTTCTGACGGGACTCCCACGGCGGCGGCGGCGGTCACCGCGGGTCCTGCGACCTTCTCGGGTATGACGGGTGGCCGGCGCACGGTCGCCAGCACGCGGACGATCAGCGCGCCGCCGACCGCCGCCAGGCAGGCCACGTAGGACCAGGCCACCCAACCGGCCGGCGGGCGGCCGGCCGTCAATCCGTGCATGATGGCGACGGGCCAGGCCACGTACGCGGCGGAGTGCAAGATCCGCCACATCCACGGCCTGCTCCGCACCGCGAACCGGCCTCTGACCATTCCCGTCGCCACGGCCACGACCATCAGGTCGAAGGCCAGCGCGCCGAGCCCCACGTAGATTCCGGCGACCGGCACGACCGCAGCCCCCAGCGGTACGTGCCCCAGGCTGATCATGAGCGTGATGTGCGTGACCAGGTACGCCAGCCCGATGAGCGCGGTGGCCCGGTGAGCGAGCTGGGCCCTGACCCGGTTGGCCGGTGTCAGGAAGACGCGTTCGGTGGTCAGCAGGCCGAGCGCGACGGTCGCGGTCAGCAGCACCAGGGCGAACACGCCGGCGTAGAACTCGAGGAAGCCGATGCCTTGGCCGAGCAGCCCGATCCCGCGCTCCGTCCTGGTCAGTGCGAACACCGACAGCACGATCGCGGCGATCGAGGCACTCGCCCCCAGCCGGACATTCCTGGTGTCCAGCTTGGTGGGGGCGTGCCGAGGGCTTCGTCTGTGGAGCATGTATTTCCCTCCAAGGTCGAGTGAGGGTGCGACTCGGAAGGCTGGGTGCCCGTGCGGGCAGGTGTTCAGATCAGCAACGGCGACCCCGGTTGATGCATGAGACGACGAACTGCATCAGCCGGTCGGGCATCACATTGGCGAAGTCCGCGTGGTCGGTGACCGGGTTGTGCTTCTGTTCCGGGAAGGCGTCCAGGGCGTACGACGGACCCTGAGGCACGGAGTACGTGAGGGTCATGCGAAGTTGCGGAATCGCCCTGGTGCCCTGCGGGCAGGCACCACTCTGGTCGGGGAAGACCACGTGCGTGCGGTGATTGGCGCTGTCGGTGTTCTGGCCGTCCCAGCAGCTAGGGAAGTCCAGAATACGGAGCACCTGGCTGCCGCGCGGGCAAAGCGGGTATTTGTCGGGAGTTATGCGGTTTTGGAATCCCGTGCAGCTCCACGCCGCGCGGGCGTTCGCGCCGCCGTTCGTCGCGGCCTTGGCGTCACCCATGATCAGCCTGAGGAACCTCGGCATGGCGACGACCCTGGAGGTGGCGTTGCCGCGGAACTGCAGCGTCACGGCGCGGGCACGCAGCACCTGGCCGACGTTGCCGTCCGGGTCATTGGCGTTCGCGTCCGACTTGCGGTCCCTGAGCACCGGCCAGAAGTACGTGGACTTGTCGCCAAGCCGGCAGGTCGTGCCCGCCGCCGCCAGGCTCTCGTCGGTGGAGAACGCGTCCGTCGACAGGTTGCCCACGTAGTCGTGCAGGTGGTGCGCCCCGTTGCTCACGCCGGGGGCGACGATGAAGTTGTCCGGGTTGTTGTGGCCGTTGCGGTTCGTACCGCACTGGGAGACGAACGTGCCGCGCGAGCCGTTCCTGCCGATCCGCGGGTTGAGCAGGCCGCCGTTGCCCTGCACCTGGCGGATGTCCACGAAGTCCTCGGGGAACGGGCCCAGGTCGGCGCACTCTTCCTCAGCGCCGCCGGTCCCCGTGGGGGAGGGCGAGGGGGATCCCGTGGGGCTCTGCGAAGGCGACGCCGTGCCCCCGTCATCGGGGTTCTGGCTCGGGCTCGGGCTCGGGGACTGGTTGCCGTTGTTGCCGCCGCGACGGCGGGACTGGACCGTGGGGCTCTCCTCCGGCGCGGCCTCGGGGGCCTCCGCCTCCGGCGACTGGCCGTCAGGGGACTGGGCCTCGGGGGACTGCGCGGGGTCCAGCGCGATGCCGCCGCCCTGGGGCGCCTGCTGGTCGCCCTCCTGCTGATCGGTGTTCTGCTCGGGCGCCTGCTGCTGCTGGTCCTGCTGCTGACCCTGCTGGTCCTGGCCCTGCTCGTCCTGCTGCTGGCCCTGGCCCTGGTCCTGTTCCTGGTTCTGTTCCTGGTTCTGTTCCTGGTTCTGGTCCTGCTGCTGGGACTGTCGCGCCTGGGGCGTCTGTGTCGCCTCGGCGGGGTCGCAGTGGTCGGCGAGGGCCGGGGTGCCCACGCCTATGACAGCCGCGGACACCAGGCCGCCGGCCGCCACGGCCAGGGCGGACACGGCCGCGGCCATGCGTCTGGATCTCCTCATGTGTGTCTCCTCTTTTCGACCGCCATTGCGACGGGTGGAGCGGGTGAGGGCGTCGGGGGTTCGGGCAACTGGCTGTGGTCGACCAGTCCGGTGGACTCCAGGTACGCCATGTGGCGCATCACGTAGTTGATGCCTTCCTGGGCGAACTTCCTGATCTCCGAGTTACGCGTCCCGGACCGTACGCCCGCCACGACGGTGAAGACCTTGCCGTGCGCGGCACGCAACAGGTTCGCGAAGTCCTTGTCGAAGGCCGGTCCGCTCTCCGACGCCAGCTGGGCCATCCAGCGTTGCTGGTCGGGATTGGGCTCATCCGGCAGGGCCACACCGAGCCTCTTGGCGACCTGCCGGGTCAGCAGGTCGAGCTCCATGTGCTCCTTCATGATGAGCTGGCCGACTTCCTTCACGCGTTGGGACTCGGCGCGGGTCTTGGCGTACTCGCCGACGGGCATCTCCCACAGCCCGGCCTGGCGTACCTTGACCAGCAGGTCGCGGTCGGCGGCCGTGAGCGGCCCCGACGACGTCTGTGTCCACTGGGCGGCCGCGGGGTCGATCGCCGGCGGCATGACCAGCACGATCGTCACGGCGGCGGCTACGACGAAGCCGCCGAGCATGAACAGCTCGCCGCGCAAAAGCCTGTGCATGGTCGGAGGTACGCGGGCCTACCGGCTGGGGTTCACGTATGGCCGGAGATAGTTAGAAATGACTGGAGTTATCGGAGTGGCTACCGCTTGGATAACGAAGGTGTAAAGATATGCCCCGTGCTAGGTCACCTCGACGGCAGGTTCGAGAGTGCGGATGCCGAGGCGGAGCATCGCATCGCGGTGCTTTACCAGGAGTTCGGCGGCCCTCTGCTGCGACACGTCCGCAAATCCACAGGTAATGACCTTCAGTGGGCCGAAGACGTAGTGCAGGAGACGCTCGTCCGGGCCTGGCGGAACTCGGCAAGACTGCAATGGGAACCAAGCCTCATATGGGCGTGGCTACTGACAGTGGCCCGCCGCATTGTCATTGATGGTCGTCGGCGGAAGAGCGTCCGGCCGCAGGAGGTCGAGCCGCCCGAAGTCGACATGATGTCGGTGCCAGATGGGTCGGAGCGAGCGTTGTCGGCGATGGTCGTCGCGGACGCTCTCCGATCCCTGTCCGAAGAACACCGCGAAGTCATTGAGCAGACCTACCTCCGAGACCGTACGATAAGTGAAGCGGCGGAGATTCTGGGGATCCCGCCGGGCACGGTGAAGTCCCGGCTCTACTACGGGATCCGGGCTCTCCGCGAGCTGCTGCGGGACAAGGGGGTAGCCGGCTGATGCATGACGGGGTGGCCGCCTACGTCCTCGGCGTCCTCGATGAAGAGGAGCACGAGGCCTTCGAGCGCCACCTCGACACATGCGAGCGATGCCAGGCGGAGCTGATTGAGCTTGCCGAGCTGCCGGATCAGCTCGACGAGCTCAAACACGACCCCTCCTCGACTTCCGGCGACGATCCCCCGATGTCGATGTCACGTTGACGTCTGTGCCCTTTTCGGGTGATATCGGTACGGCGAGGCGTTGCGCCCGGTCATGCGTGGCCGGGCGGTCAGGGGGAGGTGTTCGGTGGGCATCGACGGTGATGCGCCCGGGCCCCCGCGTCGGCAGTTCGGCGAGGAAGGCGGCCGGCTGTCGTACGGCGGCTATCTTCGCCTGCCCGAGCTCCTCGCCCAGCAGCAGCCGCAGTCGCAGGCTCCTGACGAGCTGCTCTTCATCACCATCCACCAGGTCTACGAGCTGTGGTTCAAGCTGCTGCTCCACGAGCTGGAGGGTGCCCGCGAGGCGCTGTTCGCCGGCGAGCTCTGGCGTGCCAGGCACCTGTTCCGGCGGGTGCACTCGGTCGAGCGCGTGCTGATCGAGCAGGTCGAGGTCCTGGAGACGATGACGCCCCAGGACTTCCTGGAGTTCCGCGCCAAGCTGTCGCCCGCCAGCGGGTTCCAGTCCGTGCAGTTCCGGGAGCTGGAGTTCCTGTCGGGGCTGAAGGACGAGCGCTATCTCGGCACCTTCAGGCATGCCGGCGAGGAGGAGCTCGCCCGGCTGCGTCGCAGGCTCGCGGAGCCCACGCTGTGGGATGCTTATCTCACCGCCCTCTCCCAGCGTGGCCTGCCGGTCTCGGACGACGAGATCATGGGCTCGCTGCTGGCCGTGGCGAGGGACCGCGGGTCTTACGACGACCTGTGGCAACTGGCCGAGGACCTGCTGACGCACGACGAGACCGCCGCGCTGTGGCGGATGCGTCATGTCCAGATGGTCGAACGCCAGATCGGCACCAAGTCGGGCACAGGCGGCTCGACAGGTGCTCCCTACCTGCGCGGTAGGACACGCCTGCACTACTTCCCGCTGCTGTGGGAACTTAGGGCCTGGCTATGAACAGCCATGGCGAACCCTCACAAAGGAGTGAGAGCGAAATGCCGCTCGACGAGGCCAAGGATGAGCTGCTCCAGCGAGCCGCCGAAAGTTGCGCGGTGAGCAGCGAGCACGTGAGCACCGAGGAGGCTCTGTCCTTCCTGCGCTTCTACTATCGACATGTCGCGCCGGAGGACCTGCTCGACCGCAACCCCGTTGACGTCTACGGCCCCGCGATGTCCCAGAGGCAGCTCGCCGAGGTCCGCCCGCAGGGCAGGGCGGTGGTCCGGGCCTACACCCCGACGCTGGAGGAGAACGGCTGGGACCCCGGCCACTCCGTGGTCGAGGTGGTCACCGACGACATGCCGTTCCTGGTCGACTCGGTCACGATGGAGCTCGACCGGCACGACCTGGGCATCCACCTGCTGGTCCACCCGCAGATGCGGGTGCGCCGCGACATGACGGGCCGGATGCTGGGCCGCGGCCAGGAGGACGTCACCGGCCAGATGCTGGTCGAGTCCTGGATCCACATCGAGATCGACCGCCAGGCCGACTCGGCGGCGCTCAAGGCCATCGAGGCCGACCTGCAGCGGGTGCTCTCCGACGTGCGCCACGCGGTCGAGGACTTCAGGAAGATGCGGGCGCTGGCCGTACAGACCGCGGAAGACCTGAGCATGAACCCGCCGCCGCTGGAGCCCGCGGAGGTCGAGGACAGCCTCGACCTGCTGCGCTGGCTCGCCGACGGGCATTTCACGTTCCTGGGCTACCGGGAATACCGCCTGGAGGACACCGACGAGGGCGAGGCGCTGCGCGCGCTGCCCGGGGCGGCCCTGGGCATCCTGCGCGACGACAAGGTGAGCTCCGAGAGCTTCGCGGCGCTGCCCGCCGAGGTGCGTGCCAAGGCGCGCGAGAAGCAGCTCATGATCATCACGAAGGCCAACTCCCGGGCCACCGTGCACCGGGCCACCTACCTGGACTACATCGGGGTCAAGCTGTTCTCGCCCGAGGGCGAGGTGATCGGGGAGCGGCGCTTCCTGGGCCTGCTCACGCACGTGGCCTACAACGAGTCGATCTCCCGGATCCCCGTGCTGCGGCGCAAGCTGGCCGACGTGCTCGACCAGGCCGGGCTGGCGCCCGACAGCCACGACGGCAAGGACCTCATCGAGATCCTGGAGACGTTCCCGCGTGACGAGCTGTTCCAGACCTCGGTCGACCAGCTCCTGCCGATCGCGATGGGCGTGCTGCGGCTGCGCGAGCGCAAGCAGGTCAAGCTGTTCCTGCGGCGCGACGACTACGGCCGTTACATCTCCTGCCTGATCTACCTGCCGCGCGACCGCTACACCACCAAGGTGCGGCTGAAGATGCAGGAAGTGCTGCTCAAGGCCCTGGGCGGCCGGTCGCTCGACTACAGCGCGATGATCGGCGAGTCGGTGCTGGCCCGGCTGCACGTGGTCGTGCGGGGCGAGCGGGGCAGGCCGCTCCCGCCGCCGAGCGTGGACGTGGAGGAGCTGGAGGCGCGCCTGGCCGCCATCACCCGCTCCTGGGAGGACGACCTGGCCACCGCTCTGGGGGAGATGACCTCGGAGGAGGAGGCGCCGACGCTCATCAGGCGGTACGCCTCCGCCTTCCCCGAGGGCTACAAGGCGGACTTCCCGCCCAAGGTGGCCGTGGTCGACCTCCGGCGGCTGGAGCAGCTCGTCGAGCGGGGCGACGGCGAGGAGGTCGGGATCAACCTCTACGAGCCGTACGACGCGGCCGAGGGGGAGCGGCGGCTCAAGATCTACAAGGTCGGCTCGCCCATCTCGCTGTCCCAGGCGCTGCCGCTGATCCAGCGGCTCGGCGTGGAGGTCGTGGACGAGCGGCCGTACGAGGTCGACCGGGACAACGACCCCGGCACGAAGAACGCCTGGATCTACGACTTCGGGCTGCGCTACACCCCCTCCGACGACGTCGACAGGAACGACTTCAAGCGGCTCTTCCAGGACGGGCTCACCGCGCTGTGGCAGGGCCGGGTGCAGGCCGACGACTTCAACGCGCTCATCCTGGCGGCCGGGCTGACCTGGGAGCAGGTCGAGATCCTGCGGGTCTACGCCAAATACCTGCGGCAGGCCGGGAGCACGTTCTCGCAGCCGTACATGGAGCAGGTGCTCAAGGACAACGTGCGGCTGGCGCGGCTGCTGGTGCGGCTGTTCGAGGCCAAGCTCGACCCGCGGCGGGGCGAGGACGTGCGGGTGGACCTCGTGGAGGCGCTCACCGAGGAGATCCTCGGGGCGCTGGACGAGGTGGCCTCGCTGGACGAGGACCGGATCCTGCGGGCGTACCTGGAGATGATTCAGGCGACATTGCGCACTAATTACTTCCAAACCGTGGATGGACGCCGCAAACCGTACATTTCGCTCAAGTTCGACCCTCAGGCCATCAGCGTGCTGCCGTTGCCGCGGCCGAAGTTCGAGATATTCGTTTACTCGCCCCGGGTCGAAGGCGTGCATCTCCGGTTCGGGAAAGTGGCGCGGGGCGGGTTGCGGTGGTCGGACCGGATGGAGGACTTCCGTACGGAGATTCTCGGCCTGGTGAAGGCACAGATGGTGAAAAATACCGTTATTGTGCCGACTGGGTCTAAAGGTGGATTTGTCGTTAAGCGTCCGCCCAAGTCCGGCTCCCGCGAGGACCAGCTCGCCGAGGGCGTGGCGTGCTACCGGATGTTCATCTCCGGGCTGCTCGACATCACCGACAACCTCGTGGACGGCAAGGTCGTGCCCCCGCCGGACGTCGTGCGGCACGACGGAGACGACACCTACCTCGTGGTCGCCGCCGACAAGGGCACCGCCACCTTCTCCGACATCGCCAACAGCGTGGCCAAGGAGTACGGCTTCTGGCTGGGCGACGCCTTCGCCTCCGGCGGCTCGATCGGCTACGACCACAAGGCCATGGGCATCACCGCCCGGGGCGCCTGGGAGTCGGTCAGGTACCACTTCCGCACCACCGGCGTCGACGTGCAGAACACCGACTTCACCGTGGCCGGGATCGGTGACATGTCAGGTGACGTGTTCGGCAACGGCATGCTGCTGTCGCAGCACATCCGGCTGGTCGCCGCGTTCGACCACCGGCACATCTTCGTGGACCCGTCGCCCGACGCCGCCCGCTCGTTCGCCGAGCGGCAGCGGCTGTTCGAGCTGCCGCGCAGCTCGTGGGAGGACTACGACGCCAAGCTGATCTCGGCCGGCGGCGGCGTCTTCCCGCGGACCGCCAAGTCCATCCAGATCACGCCCCAGATGCGCGAGGCGCTGGGCATCCCGTCGGGCGTCGCCTCGATGGCGCCGAACGACCTGATCAGCGCCATCCTGCGGGCCCCGGTCGACCTGCTGTGGAACGGCGGCATCGGCACCTACGTCAAGGCCGGCGCCGAGTCCAACTCCGACGTGGGCGACAAGGCCAACGACGGGCTCCGGGTCAACGCCTCCGAGCTGCGCTGCAAGGTCATCGGCGAGGGCGGCAACCTGGGCTTCACGCAGCTGGCCCGGATCGAGTTCGCGCTCAACGGCGGGCTGGTCAACACCGACTTCATCGACAACTCGGCCGGGGTGGACACCTCCGACCACGAGGTGAACATCAAGATCCTGCTCGACCAGGTCGTACGCGACGGGGAGCTGACCGACAAGCAGCGCAACCAGACCTTCACCTCGATGACCGACGAGGTCGCCGACCTGGTGCTGCGTGACAACTACGCCCAGAACGTGGTGCTGGCCGCGGCCCGTACGCAGGCCGTCGAGATGCTCCACATCCACGCCCGCTACCTGCGCAAGCTGGAGCGGGACGGGCTGGTCAACCGGGAGCTGGAGTTCCTGCCCTCGGACAAGACGCTGGCCGAGCGGCGGCAGGCCCGGCTGGGGCTGACCGCGCCGGAGTTCTCGGTGCTGCTGGCCTACACCAAGCTGGTGGCCGACGCCGAGCTGCTGGGCTCCGACCTGCCCGACGACCCGTACCTCGCCTCGTGGCTGGTCTCCTACTTCCCGTCGGCGCTGCGGGAGCGGTTCCGCACGTACATGGACGAGCACCCGCTGCGCCGCGAGATCATCACCACCTGCGTGGTGAACGAGCTGGTCAACTCGGCGGGCACCACGTTCATGTTCCGCTTCGGGGAGGAGACCGGGGCCTCGACGCCCGACATCGTGCGGGCGTACCTGGTGGCGCGGGAGGTCTTCGACCTGCCGAGCTTCTACCGGGCCGTGGAGTCGCTGGACAACAAGGTGAGCACGGACGTCCAGATCGCCATGCTGCTGGAGGCACGCAAGCTGGCCGAGCGCGGCGCCCGCTGGCTCCTGGTCAACCGCCGGCCGCCGCTGGACCTGGCGGGGTCCGTCAGCTTCTTCGTCAAGGGGGTCAACGGCCTCGTCGCCCACATCCCGAAGCTGCTGACCGGGCCCGACATCGCGGCCTACGAGGAGCGCCGGGACTCGTTCGCGGCCCGCGGGGTGCCGATGGAGCTGGCC
Organism: Nonomuraea sp. MTCD27; assembly: GCF_041950495.1. Classification (NCBI taxonomy): domain Bacteria; kingdom Bacillati; phylum Actinomycetota; class Actinomycetes; order Streptosporangiales; family Streptosporangiaceae; genus Nonomuraea; species Nonomuraea sp. MTCD27. The sequence goes on from NZ_JBGNUW010000009.1 coordinate 26,993, forward strand.
GAGCGGGTGGCCGCGATGGTGCCGGCGTACTCGACGCTGGACCTGGTGGAGATCTCGTCCCTGACGGGGCGGCCGGTCAACGAGGTGGCGGAGGTGTACTTCGACCTGGCCGACCGGCTGCAGCTGTCCCGGCTGCGGGAGCGGGTCATCGCGCTGCCGAGGGACAACCGGTGGAACTCCATCGCGCGTTCGGCCCTGCGCGACGACCTGTACGCCGCGCACGCCTCGCTGACGCGCGACGTGCTGGCGCACAGCAAGCCGGGGCTGCCGCCGGAGGAGCGGCTGGCGCGGTGGTCGGAGACCAACTCGGCGGCGGTGTCCCGGGCCCGGCAGACGCTGTCGGAGATCTGGGAGAGCGACAACTTCGACCTCGCCACGCTGTCGGTCGCGTTGCGCGCCATCCGCACGCTGGTCGCCGCCAGCAACCTCCCCCACACGGAGGCATAGTCACGCGCCGCAAGGGCCGGCCACCCGCCGGCCCCTGCGGGCGGCCTTCCTTTACGCGCTGCCGGGGCCGGCCACCCGCCGACCCCGGCTCGCGTCTGTCCAGGGGAAACGCCCGCTGACCGGTCAGTGGCGCGCCGCCGTTACGGAGCGCATCGCCGGCCGGGTTCCGTGGCACATGGAGCCCGGCGATTCCCCACCAAAGGCGACAGGGGTCGGTCACTGGCCGGAGGCGCGGGTCAGGGCGCCGTCGTGGGCGATGACCGGGGCGGCGGCGGGGGTGGTGAGCGGGGGGACCGCGGTGGCGTACTGGTGCGTCTCGATCAGCTTGAGCGTGCGGCGCAGCACCGGCGTGGTGATGGCCCAGCTGGCCTGCTCCGGCACCGGGATGTAGTCGTCCTCGGCCGTCTTGGTCGTCGTGGTCGTCGTGCGGGTCAGCGAGTATTGGATCAGCGCCCCGCCGTCCTCGGTGCGCAGCGCGTAGACCGGGTAGTTGTCGGCGCTGAAGATCGAGTCGTAGCTGAACCCGTCGTTCTTGGCCTTCTCCCGCTGCGAGGCGATCTGCTCGGCCACGTCGGTGGTGTAGGGCCCCGTCGCGAGCAGGCCGGCCGTGACCCCGGCCGTGCCCGTCTCGGCCACGCTGGCGTGCACGGGGCCGATGAACTGCGGGCTGATCGTGACGGTCTTGTCATCGGGCGCCACGACCGAGGCGTAGCCCTCGGCGTCGAGCTTGATCTTCGGCAGCTCCTGCCCCGGCAGGAGCTCGGCCGCGGAGCTGAGCCGCCAGCGATCGGACTTGGTGAACGTCAGCAGCGCCGGCCGCCCGTCGCGCGTCACCAGCGCGCTGAACCAGGGCGCCCGCTCTCCCTGGGCGAACCTGGGCACGTAGAGCGTCGGCGCGCCCCATCGGAAGCGCGGCGGCGCGTAGCCGGTCGCCAGGAAGGCGGCCACGGCGATCTGCGACTGCCCGCCGGTGGTGACGTCGTTCTTGACCATGTCGAGCCGGCCCTCCAGGGGGCCCTTCACCCGCAGCGCGTCGTCGGTCGCGATGATCGCCGAGAACTCCTCGGCCGCCTCGGCCCGCGTGACGGCGGGCGGCGCGGGGGAGGGCGACGCGGTCGCGGAGGCCGCCGCGGCCGACCTGGTCGGCGCCGGTTGGGCATTGCCGGTGCAGGCGGTCACCGCGGCGAGCAGGCCGGCGGCGAGCGCCAGCACCCCTCGCCGACCGTATGCACGCACCTGGCCATGTTATTCGGGCCCGCGAGGGTCGCGTACCCTTGGGAGACGTGGCAGGCATCGATCCGGCAGAAGAGATCAACGAGCTCGCGGGCACGCTCCGCAGCATCCAGGACGTTCTCGACCTCGACGCTATGCGTAAGCAGATCGAGGAGCTGGAGCAGCAGGTTGCCGCCCCAGACCTGTGGGACGACCCTGAGCAGGCCCAGAAGGTCACCAGCAAGCTCTCCCACCTCCAGGGCGAGCTCAACCGTGTCGACGGCGTCGCGCGCCGTCTCGACGACCTGACGGTCCTCTACCAGCTCGCGGCCGAGGAAGGCGACGACGATACGCGCGCCGAGGCCGACAAGGAGCTCGAGTCCCTCAAGTCCGACATCGGCGCGCTGGAGGTGCGCACGCTGCTGTCGGGCGAATACGACGCCCGCGAGGCGCTCATCACGATCAACTCCCAGGCGGGCGGCGTCGACGCGGCCGACTGGGCGGAGATGCTGCTGCGGATGTATCTGCGGTGGGCCGAGCGCAAGGGCTACTCCACAGAGGTCTACGACACCTCCTACGCCGAGGAGGCCGGCATCAAGTCGGCCACCTTCACCGTCAAGACGCCCTACGCCTACGGCACGCTCCGGGGCGAGCACGGCACCCACCGGCTGGTCCGCATCAGCCCGTTCGACAACCAGGGGCGGCGGCAGACCTCGTTCGCCGGGGTGGACATCGTGCCGGTCGTCGAGCAGACCGACCACATCGACATCAACGAGGACGAGATCCGCGTCGACGTCTATCGCTCCAGCGGCCCCGGCGGCCAGGGCGTCAACACGACCGACTCGGCGGTGCGCATCACGCACCTCCCGTCCGGCATCGTGGTCTCCTGCCAGAACGAGCGCTCGCAGCTGCAGAACCGCGCCACGGCCATGAACGTGCTCCAGGCCAAGCTGCTCGAGCGCAAGCGGCAGGAGGAGGCGGAGAAGATGTCGGAGCTGCGGGGCGCGACCACCACGTCGTGGGGCACGCAGATCCGCAACTACGTGCTCCACCCCTACCAGATCGTGAAGGACCTGCGCACCGGCACCGAGGCGGGCAACCCGTCAGCCGTGCTCGACGGCGACATCGACGGGTTCATCGAGTCGGAGATCCGCTGGATGCGGCGGCAGGAGTCTGAGTCCGCCTAGTCCGCCTAGGCTCAGAGGCCGCCCAGGTGCTTGACCGCCAGTGTCAGGAAGAGCAGGGCCAGCAGGAGCAGGATGATGAGGGCGGGTGACAGCCCGGCGAAGCCGTGGTTGTGCATCCGCTCTCTGTTGGCGCGGCACAGGGCACAGCGGCCCTCGATCACGGGGTGGGCGCACTGCGCGCATACGAGGTGTTCACAACTCATGTCAGCCCCAAGTCTAGCCGCACAATCGTTTTGTTTCCGTTATGGACGTTCCATGCCAGTCTTCCCCCTAGACTGTCGTCTGGCCAATCGGAACGTCGATCATCAGTAAAGACGACGCCCCCGATCGGCCGGTGGCGGGAAGTGGGCATGTGCCACCCTCGCTTCCGTCCTGACCCCTAGACTGGCATGCCGTGATGCTCTCGTGATCCATTTCGATAATGTCACCAAGGTCTACGCGAACCAGAACCGGCCCGCCCTCGACCACGTATCCGTTGACGTGGACAAGGGTGAGTTCGTGTTCCTCGTCGGTCCCTCGGGATCAGGCAAGTCCACGTTCCTGCGCCTGATCCTGAAAGAGGAGCGGCCCAACTCCGGCGCCATCCACGTCGCCGGCAAGGACCTGGCCCGCCTCTCCAACTTCAAGGTGCCGCACCTGCGCCGCCGCATCGGCTGCGTGTTCCAGGACTTCAGGCTGCTCCCGAACAAGAACGTCTACGAGAACGTGGCGTTCGCCCTCGAGGTCATCGGTAAGCCCCGGCGGTTCATCCGCAAGGTGGTGCCCGAGGTCATCGAGCTGGTCGGCCTGGAAGGCAAGGCCCACCGCATGCCCGACGAGCTGTCCGGCGGCGAGCAGCAGCGCGTCGCCATGGCCCGCGCGTTCGTCAACCGGCCGATGATCCTGCTGGCCGACGAGCCCACGGGCAACATCGACCCCGCGACGAGCATCGGCATCATGAAGGTGCTCGACCGCATCAACAGGACTGGCACCACGGTCGTCATGGCCACGCACGACGCGGCCATCGTCGACTCCATGCGCAAGCGTGTGGTGGAGCTGGAGGACGGCAAGATCGTCCGTGACCAGTCGCGTGGCGTGTACGGCCAGGCGTACTGACAGGGAGCTGCAGACACAACATGCGGGCGAATTTCATCTTCTCCGAGGTCTGGATCGGCCTCCGTCGCAACCTGACCATGACCATCGCCGTGATCATCACCGTGGCGGTCGGCATGGCGATGCTGGGCGTCGGCCTGATGATCAACAGCCAGGTCGGGCTGATGAAGGGCTACTGGGACGACAAGGTCGAGATCTCGGTCTTCCTCTGTAAAAAGGGGACGGCCATGCCGGCCTGCAACGGCAAGGCGATCACGCCCGCGCAGACCAAGGCGCTCCAGGAGCACATCACCAACACCCAGGGTGTCAAGGAAGTGTTCTTCGAGGACGAGACGACTGCCTACGAGAACTTCAAGCAGTCCTTCTCCTCCAACAAGGCCCTCGTGGACGCCACCAAGGTCGAGGACCTGCCGCAGTCGTTCCGGATCAAGCTCGAAGATCCGGACAACTACCAGCCCGTCATCCAGGCCGTCACGGGTCAGCCCGGCGTCGCCCAGGTGATGGACCAGAAGCAGCTCATCGCCCCGTTCTTCAGCCTGCTGGACACGCTCGCGATCGCCGCCCTCACCGTGGCCATCGTCCTGGTCCTGGCCGCGGCCCTGCTGATCGGTAACACGGTCCGGCTGTCGGCGTTCAACCGGCGCCGGGAAACGGGCATCATGCGGCTGGTCGGCGCGTCCAACCTCTACATCCAGCTGCCCTTCGTGATGGAAGGCGTCATCGCCGGTCTCGTCGGCGGCGTGTTCGCCGCGGTCATCCTGATCATGGCGAAGGTCTTCCTGTTCGACGAGGTCGTCAGCTTCTTCGGCGACGCCACCGCCGCGCTCGGCTGGAACGACCTGGCCCAGACGATCACGCTCACCATGATCATCGGTGTCGTGATCTGTATTCTGGCCTCGTTCGTGACGCTGCGCCGCTACCTCAGGGTCTAGCCGTGCGCATGGGTCGTCATCGTCCCTGTCGCCGGTAAAGTCAGAAGCATGCCACGTGAGACCGGGCGGAAGGTCATCGCCCAGAACAAACGTGCTCGGCACGACTACCACGTCGAGGACACTTTCGAGGCGGGTCTCGTGCTGCAGGGCACCGAGGTGAAGTCGCTACGCGAGGGCCGCGCCTCGCTCGTCGACGGCTACGCCAGCATCGACGGGAACGAAGCGTGGCTGCTCAACGTCCACATCCCCGAATACTCGCAGGGGACGTGGACCAACCACGCGGCGCGGCGCAAGCGCAAGCTGCTGCTGCACCGCAAGGAGATCGAGAAGCTCGCCGCCAAGACGAAGGAGGGCGGGCTCACGATCGTGCCGCTGGTCCTCTACTTCAAGGACGGCAGGGCCAAGGTCGAGATCGGCCTGGCCCGAGGCAAGAAAGACTGGGACAAGCGGCAGTCGCTGGCGGAGCAGCAGGCCAAGCGTGAGATGGCCCGGGCTCTGCGCCAGCGCAACCGATGAGAGCGGCGGCACCCTGACCGATGAGACGCGCCCGCCGCATTCTGGCCGCGACCGCCACCCTGGCGGTCGCGAGCACCACGCTGACCGGCTGCTTCGAGGAGCCCTCGCCGCACGACGCGGTGCGCGACTTCCTCGTGGGCTGGCAGTCGGAGGACTACGACCTGGCCGCCGGTCGCACCGACGGCGACCTGGCGACGGTGCGCAAGGCCCTGGCCGACGCCAAGCTCGAGCTCGACGCGGCCTCGTTCCGCTTCAAGATCACTAGCGTGGGCGTGACCGGCGACGAGTCCAAGGCCAACTTCCACGCCGAGGTGGACCTGGGGGAGAACAACCCTCTGTGGGAATACGACGGGGTGCTGCCACTGCACCTGGTCGACGGGGTGTGGAAGGTCCGCTGGTCGCCGTCCGTGCTGCATCCGCAGCTCAAGGAGGGGCAGCGCTTCGCGGTCGCCACCGACCCCAAGCCGCGCATGCCGGTGGTCGACAGGACCGGCGACGCGCTGCAGACCGACACCGTCCTCTACGTCGCCGGCGTCGTCCCCGGCAGGCTGGGCGACCAGGCCGAAGAGGTGGTCGCGCAGCTGTCCGAGGTCACCGGCTACGCCCAGGACCGGCTGCTGAGCCGCGTCAGGTCGTCGCCGCCCGACACGTTCGTGCAGCTGGTGACGTTCGGGCGGTCGCGCTACCAGTCGATGCGGGCGAAGCTCGACGCCATCGACGGCATCGAGGTCAACCCGCAGAACCAGCCGGTCAATCCCGACGCGCCCCGGCAGATCGTGGGCAGCGTCAGCGCGCTCACCCCGGAGACCGAGCAGAAGCTCGGCGGGCCGCAGCGGGCCGGTGACTCGGTGGGCAAGAGCGGGCTGCAGCAGGCCTACCAGGACTATCTGACCGGCTCCACGGCGACCAAGGTCATCACGCTCGACCTCAAGACCGGCCAGGAGGTCACCAAGCTCAAGGAGTGGCCGGGCCGGCAGAACGTCTCGGTGAAGACCACGATCGACCGGGGCGCCCAGGCGGCGGCCGAGCAGGCGGTGGCCGACACGGAGACGAGCGCGCTGGTGGCGGTGCAGCGCGACACCGGCGAAATCCTCGCGGTCGGCGCCAAGGGCCTGCACCAGGAGCGCGACGCGCTGGCCGGCAAGTTCCCGGCCGGGACGGCGTTCTCGATCGTGGCCGCGGACGCGCTGCTCAGGGAGGGCGTGAGCACCAAGCAGCGGCTGGCCTGCCCGCAGGAGCGGACGGTGGGCGGGGCCAAGTTCGTGCACACCAGCCAGTCCACCGCCACGACGTCGGCCACGTTCCAGGACAACTTCGCCAAGGGCTGCGTGACCGCGCTGGCCTCGCTGGCCCGCCGCGTCACGGCCGACGACCTGGCCAAGAGCGCCAAGGCGTTCGGCGTGGGGCAGCCGTGGCGGCTGCCGCTCAAGTCGTTCAGCGGCTCGCTCCCGCAGCTGGCCAGCGACGCCGACAAGGCCAAGGCCATCGCGGGCCAGAACGTCGAGGTGAGCCCGCTCAGCATGGCGCTGGTGGCCGCGACGGTCGCCTCGGGCACCTGGCGCCCGCCCGTGCTGGTGACCGACCCCAAGTCGCCCGACCCGGCGGCCCAGTCCACGCCGGCCACCCAGCCGGCCCCGGTGGCCATGAGCCCGGAGGTCCGCACCGCGCTGACGGCGATGATGCGGGCCGGTGCCGTCGGCACGCCCGCCCAGGCGGGCAAGGGCACCGTCTACGGCGTCACGGCGACGGCGGGCAACCAGCAGAGCTGGTTCGTCGGCTGGCAGGGCGACGTGGCGATCGCGGTCCTGGCGAAGAACTACAACGCCGGAGCTGTGGCCGGGAGCTTCTTCGCGGGCCTGGGCAACGCATCGTGAAATTGTCGCGACGCTGAGCAACCATCCGGACCTCCGGTTGCGTCTTACTCAATGACTGGGCCCGCTCGGGGGGTTGCGGTTCCAGTCGCCGTGATGAGATCAGGACTTCATCTCGGGGGAAGTCCTGCCGTCCGGACCGGCTCGACCCTGCCGGTCGGCCCCCGGGAGCGCGTGCTGCTGTGCCGCGCTCCCGGGGGTTTCGCCACGTCCGGCCACGGGGAATTAAGTTGGCGTTGAGGGCGTTGTCCCGTGTACATTCATGTTGCTCTTCCCCTCTCGGGGGGATGGGTTGACAACTGCACAGGGGGTGACTGGCTTCGACTTTGACCTTGCATTTCAGGTGAAGCGGGCCGAGGACTGCGGACATAACCTCGTTAATCCTGTGACCGCAAACAACAAGTGCCAATTCCAAGAGCACTGTGGCGGCCAGGTCTGACCTGGCCCTCGCTGCCTAAGTAGCGAAACCACTGTCAGCCCGGGAGTGCCTTCGGCCCGGGGTCTGGCATCGCTAGAAGGCTCAACCGTTCGACCCGGCCACGGGGAAGATCGGGAAACTAAACAGTGGCTGAGCCCGTCGGCGACTCGCCTGCGTGATCGCCGGGGCTGAGAAAAACACAGCAGGCTGCGCCCGGAGAAGCCCTGACTTGGGGTTGAAGGACGCGGGTTCGATTCCCGCCACCTCCACCAACAGCGGCGGTGTCCATGTGGACACCGCCGTTTTTGCGTTGCGGCCGCGCGTGCAGCGGTCCCCGCTGACCTGCACTATCGTGGTGCTGAGTCCGGCACACTGATCCTGTGCCGGACTCAGCACCCGATGGCCCGATCTAGCCCTTGCGCCAGATCGCCGCGAAGACGCCGCCCTCGGTGTCCAGGATCGCCGGACGATAGCCCAGCACCTTCATCTGCGTGGCCTTGGCCGCGTAGGCCAGGCGCGACAGGTTCAGATATTCCTTGCCGGCCGTGCCCGTCCTGCTCCACACGGTGGTGTAGAGCTTGCCGGGCTCGACGGCCATGAGCACCGGGTGCAGGCCCTGCTTCGCCTTCGCGAGGAGCTCCTGCCCGCGCTGCTCCACGGTCTGCCCCAGGGTCACCTGTACGGTGCCCGTGGCGGCTCCCACGATCCAGACGGCCGCGTAGAGCGGCTTCTCGACCGTGCCGTACACGTCGAGGGACGCGAGGCTGTAGCCGGCGGCGGTGAGCTCGGCGTTGACCTTCGTGAAGGTCTCCTTGGTCAGGCTGAGCTCCGACTTGGCGAGCCCCTTGACCTGCTCGAAGACCACGGCGAAGACGGCGTTCGCGCCCGTCCCGGTGCCGGTGATCATCGCGGGCCGGAAGCCGGCCTTGAGCTGCTCGGCGACGGTCTTCTGCAGGTTGGTGGCCGAGAGGCCCTGAAGGACGTTCACCTTGCGGGTGGTGTCCTTGACCCACACGGACGAGTACTGCGGGTTGGCCGCGTTCGTCACGCTCAGCGCGGCGGGAACGTAGCCCTTGCCGAGAAGCTGCTTGACCTTCTGCAGCAGCTGCGTGCCACTGAGCGCGTCAAGGCTGAGCCAGTCCAGCGGCAGGTTGTGGTTGGTGGTGTGGATTGCGGTGGTCTTGGCGGGTTCTGCGACCGCCGGGGAGGCGATGGCCAGCAGGGGAGCGGTGGCCGCGGCGAGTGCCGTGGTGAGGGCGACCATCCTCTGTGAGCGCCTCATGATCCTCCTAGGGGGTTAAAGGTTGTCCTGATTTTTGGACAAGTAGGGACCATAACAGAGGATGAGGGACAGTTGACCAACCGTCACTGAGATCGCAACGTTCCTGTGTCAGGAGCCCCCGGCGTTACGCGGCGAGAGGTTTCATGCCCAGAGTGTGACCGTAGGCGCCATACATGTGCTTAGGTATTGCTTTGACATTTCTTGTGGCGGAGTGGGGTTGAAGGGTGTCAAGGTACGACTGGCGTCACTCGGTGTTCGCGCCCGTGGTCGCGCTGCTGGTGTCCGCCGTGCTGCTGCTGGCCGGGGCGGTGGAGGCGGTGCTCGAGTTCGTGGGCGCGACGACGGCGCCCGTGGCCGCGGAGCTCGTGGTGACGCTCGTGATCGCGGTGTTCCTGACCACCGTGCTCAGGATCGTCAGGGCCGTACCTGACATCCGGCGGGAGAGCGCCGCGACGGCGCGGGCCGTGGCGAACGTCGGCGGGGTCGACCCGGACGGGGACACGCTGGTGGCGCGGCGGCTCAAGCTGTTCAAGGAGGCCGCCGAGGCCGGGAACGACTGCGAGTCGGTGCTGAGCGCCCGCTCGGCGCTGGACGAGAGCGAGATGGCCAACCGGCACCACCTCGACCACGCGCTCATCTGGGCCCTGCCGGTCTTCGGGTTCATCGGCACCGCGCTGACCATGGCCGCGATGGTGGGCTCGTTCTCGAACGCGCTGGACAGCCGGGGCGACCCCGGTGTGCTGATCACCGCGCTCAAGCAGCACGTGCTGCCCGAGCTGGCCTCCGCGTTCGGCGTCACCATGATCGCGCTGTTCCTGAGCGTGCTCGCCTTCGGCGCGATGGCCCTGGTCGAGCGGGCGGAGCGGGCCGCCGTGGTGGCCGCCGACGAGGTGTTCCTGATCTACATCGCGCGCCTTCCCGCGCGGCAGGCAGGGCCCGTCGCGCAGGGGCTCACGCGGGAGCTGGCGCACGTGCAGGGGCTCACGCAGGAGCTGGCGCTGTCGAGGGACCGGACGGAGGAGCTGGTCAAGGGTCTGGACGCGCTGCGTACGGCGATGGATCGGCTGAGCGCCGCCGAGAGCCGGCCGCAGAAGTACACCCTGGTGAGGGAGTCGTGAGGAGGCGGCCCCCCAGGTCGTTCGCGCCACCGCTCGACCTGCGTTTCATCGACCTGTTCATGGCCATCGTGCTGGCGCTGTCCTTCGTGGCGATCATGCTGACGGTGGTGGCGCGGATGTTGCCGACCGAGGACGCCGCGCCACCCGCGCAGCGGCAGAAGAGCGTGGCCCAGCTGGAGCGCCGGCTGGACGCCGCCGTACGGGCGCAGCGGCAGGCCGAGGCCGAGCTGCGTGCCACGCGGGAGCAGATCGCCGACCAGACCGCGTTCGCCCTGCCCTGGTGGCTGATCGGCTTCTGCGCGCTGCTCGGCGTGCTGGCCGTGTTCATGAACTGGCGGGTGCGGCTGTGGAACAAGGGCAGCCTGCCGCGGCTGCGCAGCTGGCTGATGGTCACGGTGGTGGTGGCGGTGGTCACGGTGGTGATCAGGTCCCTGAGCGACGGCCAGGGCTACCTGCTGCTGGCCGAGATCCCCTGGTGGGCCGCCGACGTCCTCTGCCTGGGGCTGCTGCTGGTCGCGCACGTGCTGATCTCCGACATCCGCGACCGGCGGGCCGCGCTGGGCCGGATCAGGACCCGGTCCGTACGCCCTCCGGTGCCGGAACGGTGACCCGCCGGGCGAGCCGGGCACGTCGGCTGTTCAGCGGAACGTCACTCCTGTCACACTTTTCCCCCATAGCGTGGCACGCGTCCTGAATATCCCCCTTAAGGAGATGCGATGTTGCGTCGCGCCATGGGTGTGCTGGTCGCCGCCGGAGCCCTGCTCCTGACGGCCGTTCCCGCCTCGGCGGCCGTCCAGCCCCTTCCCCGTGCCCACGCGCACAACGACTACGAGCACGAGCGCCCGCTCCTGGACGCCCTCGACCACGGGTTCACCAGCGTCGAGGCCGACATCTACCTCGTGGACGGCGAGCTGCGCGTCGGGCACGACCCCGAGGACCTGCGGCCCGGACGTACGCTGCAGTCGCTCTACCTCGACCCGCTGGCCCGGCTCGTACGGCATGGGAGCGTCTTCCCCGGCAGCCGTCAGCAGCTCCAGCTCCTGGTCGACATCAAGAACAACGGTGCCGCCACCTACACCGAGCTGGACAAGGTGCTGCGGACCTACCGCAAGCTGCTCACCACCTACCACAAGGGCAAGGTCAAGCCCGGGGCGGTGACCGTGGTGATCAGCGGCGACCGGCCGCGCGACCTCATGGCGGCCCAGGAGCGGCGCTACGCCTTCTACGACGGCCGCATGGCCGACCTGGGCCAGGGCAACCCCGGCCTGATCCCGCTGATCAGCGACAACTGGACGAACCACTTCACCTGGACCGGCACGGGCGAGATGCCGGCCGCCGAGCGGGACAAGCTGCGGCAGATCGTGGCGACCGCGCACCGTGACGGTCAGCGGGTGCGCTTCTGGGCCACCCCCGACGTGGCCGGGCCGGCCAGGGACGCGCTGTGGCGGGAGCTGGTCGCGGCGGACGTCGACCACATCAACACCGACGACCTGGCGGGGCTGGAGCAGTTCCTGCGGGCGAACGACCGCGGGCGCGCCGCCGCGTAAATCTTGTCGCGTGGGGGTGAACGCCCCGGTAAGGTCCGGAACCAGACTGGCCGCGGGACTCCGGTACGACTTCCGGAAACCGCCTTGAAAGCGATGCTTCGCAGCTCGTGCCCCCATTCCCCGGCCAGTCCCCGACCCCCGGGGGAGCCGATGGAGACCTACGCGGACCTGATCGAGTGCGAGGACCTGCTGCTCTTCGCGAACGCGGCGATCACCTCGACCGGCCAGCGCGAGTTCCACAGCGCGGCCGGCGAGCAGCGGCTCTCCCTCGGTTTCCTGCACAGCTACATCCACGGCAACTACCCCGACCTGTACGCCGCGACGCTGGCGCTCGACATCAACGACCACAACGCAGCCCTGATCATCGCCAACCTGCTCAGGCAGAAGGGCGGCACGGACGACGGGCGGCTGATCGCGTGGCGGCTGGGGCGGATGAGCCCGCCCCGGGCCTACCGGCTCTTCGAGCGGCTGCGGCGTGACGGCGTCAACAACCGGCGCACCCGGGCGCTGATCCGCGACTGGCTCGCCGGGCGGCCCGACCTGGCCTTCGACGCGGTGAAGTACCGGGCGGCGGTGAAGTCGGCGGTGCGGCACGCGCACCTGCGCCCGGCGGGCGAACTGGGGGACTTCCTGTTCGCGCCGTTCAGCCGGGCCCGGTACGACACGCCCGTCCTGGAGGCGTGGCGGCGGGCGCACTACGACAAGCGCGCCCTTTACGAGCTGCCGTACACGGTCGCCGAGGGCTTCGCCGCCCGGCACGGCATCAGCCGGGAGATCTTCCTCGAGGGCATCGCGCCCAGGCTGACCCGGCTGGAGCGGCTGCGGCTGGCGGACTCGGCGGAGCGCGACGGTGTCCGCACCGAGGCGGACCTGGCCGCGCTGCCGCTGGTCAGGGTGGCTTCGTACGTGCTGTCGCTGGCTGCCGGGGTGCGGGCGCTTCGGCGGGCCGAACTGGACGCGGCGCTGCGGGCCGCGGCGGCCCGGGCGGCCGGGGCGCGGACCGGCACCTGGGGGAACGTGGCGGCGGTGCTGGACGACAGCTTCTCCTCGTTCGGCTCGCCGGTGAAACGCCGGCGGCCGCTCGCGGTCGCGCTGGCCTGCCACTACCTGCTGAAGGCGCTGGCCGGCCGCTATCGCGGGCTGTGGTTGTCGCGTGGCGTGGATCCGCTCCAGGCGCGGCCGGCCGGGCCCACGCCGCTGGGGAGCCGGATCATCGACGCCCTCGACGAGCGCCCCGACCTGCTGGTCATCGTCTCCGACGGCTGGGACAACGCGCCGCCCGGGCTGGCGGCCGAGGTGCTGCGCGTCTGGCGGCGCAAGCTCGACCCCGCGGGCGAGGTCGGCATCGTGCACGTGAACCCGGTCTACGACGCCGGGCAGTTCGACGTGCGGCGGCTGTCGCCGATGGTGCCGACGGCCGGCATCCGCGACGCGGAGGACCTGCCGGCGCTGGTGGAGCTGGCCAGGTTCGCGGAGGGGCGGACCGGGCTCGGGGAGTTGCGGGCCTACCTGGCGGACCGCGCGGTCCCGGCTGATCAGGCGGCTCGGGCGGCTCGGGCGGATGGGAAGGCTCGGCCGGATCGGGTGGATCCGGCGGCGCGGGTGGATCGGGCGGACGGGATGGATCGGGCGGACGGGGTGGATCGGGTGGTGGGATGATGATCGACCTCGCCGGGCTGGACACGCGGCCCGCGCAGACCTGGGGCGCGATGCGGCTGGTGCCGCTCGTGCGCCGCGAGCCCGTCGAGGACCTGCGGCTGCACGCCAAGGTGTACGGCGACGAGGTGTCCGTGGTGTCCCTGCCGGACCGCACGTACTACATCGCGTACGTGCCGCACGCCTTCGTCGCGTCGTGGACCGGCGACGGCACCCCGGCGGCGGCGTACGGGACCCAGCTCGGGGAGCCGCTGCGGCACATGTGCGTCAGGACGCGGCGCCGGATGGCCCGCCGGGTGGACCGGAACCGGCTCCGGTTCCTGCCGCTGCACCTGGCCGTGGAGGGCTTCCTCGCGTTGCACTTCGGCGGGCCCGAGATCGCGTGGGAGGAATGGTCGCGGCGGGCGATCGCGCACGGCCTGTCCCCGTGGGCCGAGGACGCCTACACGGGTGCCGAGGTGCGCGGGCTGGACGACGCGCTCAAGGTGTTCGAGATCTACCCGGGGCAGTGCGGGCTGCTTCTCTACACCGGTGACACGCTGGCCAGCGCCTTCGTGGTGCCGCATCCGGAGGACTACCGGGCGCTGCACCCGATGCTCATCCGCGACCTGTACGGCGAGCTGGTCCACGAGTACGCCCTCTTCTACCCCGCCAGGGACTTCCCCGCAGTGATCGACGAGACGGAGGTCTCCTCGCTGTCCGACCTGCGGGCCCAGGCCGAGCGCCAGGAGCGGGAGTGGGCCGGGTTCCACGACTCGGTGATGGCGGCCGGGCTCCTCCGCGCCCCCGCGCGGGTGGAGGAGGTCTACCGGATGGGTCGGTACACGCTGAGCCGCTTCCTGCCGTCGTTCGAGCGGAAGAGCGAGAACCACATCGGGGAGACGATCACTGACGGGGACGGGCGGCTGGCGTACCTGAAGACGTTCCGGCTGTCGGAGGCACAAAGCCGGCGTGGCCACCTGCTGAGCGAGCTGGCCGCGAACGGCTGGAGCCTGCCGGACACCGCCGCCGCTCTCCGGACCAGCGTGCCCCAGCTGGGGGTGCGGCTGGAGCGGGCCGGGTTCGGGTACCTGCTGCGGCAAGACGTGCTCGACGGCTACCGCAAGGCGCTCAGTGAGCGCACCCGGCGTACTCGTCGAGACGGCGCAGCATCGCCACCAGCATGAGCGGGAACATGGCCACGTGCGAGACGATCATCAGCCCGCCGCCGTCGATGACCCCCAGCCACAGCAGGGGGAAGAGCGGCACGACGGGCGCGAACATGACCGCGCACATCTCCAGCGTCGGGGCCCAGCCGTGGCCGCGGAAGCGCATCCACGCGGCCATGCCGACGGACATGTTGAAGGCCATCGAGAGATACCAGAGCTCCGGCTGCTCGGCGTGGGAGACGCCGAGGCCGACGGCGGACTGGAGCGCGCCGAGCGCGAACATCCCGACGAACATCGCGATGATCATCTCGACGTAGTGGAGGGCGAACCTGCCCCAGCGGCGACCGGTGTTCGTGGTTGTCGTTGTCATGCTCCGACTGTGTCGGGGCGGGCCGCGGGGAGCCAAGGGAGTCGGCCGAGGAGGTCCGGAAACTTGGGTTCTGCGTCCTTCGACCCTACAGTCGGTGGCATGGATGTGCGGCGGGTCGTGGTGGTGGCGTACGAGGCGGCGGAACTGCTCGACATCGCCTGCGTCACCACGACGCTGGAGAGCGCCAACTGGCACGGCGCGCAACCGTACTACGAATACCGCGTGGCGACCCCCGGAGGCCACCCCATCACCACGGGCACCGCGCTGATCCTGGAGGCCCAGCTCGCCCTGGAGCGGGTCACCGGGCCGCTCGACACGCTGCTGGTGTCGGGCGGCATCGGCCACGAGGACGCCGCCGACAACCCGCTGGTGGTCGGCCACGTGCGCCGGCTGGCCCGGGAGAGCCGGCGGGTGGCGTCCGTCTGCACGGGATCGTACGTGCTCGCCGCCGCCGGCCTGCTCGACGGGCGGCGCGCCACCACGCACTGGAACCTGGCGCAGACGATGGCCGCCCGCTACCCCGACGTCGTCGTGGACCCCGACCCGATCTTCATCCGCGACGGCAACGTCGCCACGTCCGCGGGGATCACCGCGGCCCTCGACCTCACGCTGGCCTTCGTCGAGGAGGACAACGGCACCGAGCTGGCCAGGGCCGTGGCCCGGAACATGGTCACCTACCTGCAGCGGCCCGGCAACCAGGCGCAGATGAGCATGTTCGTCAGCGCGCCCTCGCCGACGAACAGCCTGGTCAAGCGCACCCTGGAATACATCGGCGCCCACCTGCGCGACGACCTGAGCACCTCCGCGCTGGCCACGGAGGCGGGCGTCAGCGAGCGGCACCTGACCCGGCTGTTCCTCAAGCACCTGGGGCAGACGCCCGGCCGCTACGTCCGGCAGGCCCGCACCGAGGCCGCCGCCCACCTGCTGGCCTCCACCTCGTTACCGATGGCGGCGGTGGCGGTGCGCTGCGGGTTCGGCACGGCGGAGACGCTGCGGCAGGCGTTCATCGACCGGTACGGCATCCCGCCCTCCCGTTACCGCCTCACGCAGGCGGCCGGGTGAACCGGTTGGTCTGATGGGACATGCCGCGATCTGGCTAATGTGTCTGCGATGAACGGTGACCGGGTCATTGGCGGGTACGCGCTGCGGCGCCTGCTCGGCCGGGGCGGCATGGGCGAGGTGCACCTCGCGACCACGCCCACCGGCGGGCTGGCCGCGGTCAAGCTCATCCACCCGGCGCTGGCCCGGGATCCGGCGTTCGGGCGGCGGTTCGAGCGGGAGGTGGCGGCGGCCCGGCGGGTGGCCAGGTTCTGCACGGCGCCGGTGCTCGACGCCGGGATCGACGGGGGTGTCGCCTACCTGGTCACCGAGTACGTCAAGGGGCCCGACCTGGCCCAGGCCGTACGCGAGCAGGGGCCCCTGTCGGGCGGGAACCTGGAGGCGCTGGCGGTGGGCATCGCGACCGCGCTGAGCGCCATCCACGGCGCCGGCGTGATCCACCGCGACCTGAAACCCTCCAACGTGCTGCTCTCGCCGCTCGGGCCCCGGGTGATCGACTTCGGCATCGCGCAGCTCGTGGACCACGACAGCCTGGCCAGCCAGGCGATCCTGGGGACGCCCGCGTTCATGGCGCCCGAGCAGGTGCGCGGGGAGCCGCTCACTCCCGCCGCCGACGTGTTCGCGTGGGGCGGCGTGATCGCATTCGCGGGGACGGGGCGGCTGCCTTTCGGCGGCGGGGCGCCCGGCGAGGTGCTGTACCGGATCGCGCAGGAGGCGCCCTGGCTGGACGGGCTGGACGAGGGGATCCGGGGAGTGGTGGAACGGGCGCTGGCCAAGGATCCCCGGGCGCGGCCGACGGCCCACGAGCTGCTGGGGGAGCTGGTGGGCGGCACCCGCCTGGCGGCGGCCACCGAGGTGGTGGAACGCACGTGGACGGGCACCATCACAGCCGACCTGCGTCCCGGCGTCACCGCCCCGGAACCGCGTCCCGGCGAGCCCGGGGCCATCCCCTCGAACCCGCGTCCCGGTCGGCCCGGTGCCGCTGCTCCGAGCCGGCATCCTGGCGAGGCCGGGGACGGACCGCCGGGTGTGGGTGTGCAGGAGGCCGGGGCGGGAGCCGGTGCGGTGCGGCGTGGGCGGCGGTGGCCGTGGGTGGCGGGGGGTGCCGTGCTGGTGGTCGCCGTGGTCGCGGCCGTCACGGTGCCGGTGCTCTCGCAGGAGACCTGGCCGTACGAGGCGGGCTTCGGCGACTCCTGGTCCGTCGGCGCGTCCGGCGGCGGTGACGCGCGCCTGGACGGCTCCGGCTACGAGCTCACCGTCAAGCAGGGCTGGCGGCTGTGGAAGTCGGCCCCGGTGCGGGAGCCGGAGGAGGGCGTGATCGTCAGCGCGAAGGCCACCCTGGAGGAGGGCGCCGGGGAGTACGGTGTGTGGTGCCACGGCTCGGCGAGCTCCGGAGATCGTTACGAGTTCGGGGTGAGCGGCGCGGGCCAGGTCTCGATCGTCAAGCGCCGTACGGGCACCGGGGGCAAGGCCCTGTACGGCCCGGCGGACGCGCCGAGGACGGCCGCCAACCGCATCGTCGCGGAGTGCGGCCAGAGCGGTCAGGGGGTGCGCCTACGCATGTGGCTGAACGAACGCCTGGTCGCCGAGGTGTCCGACACCGACGCCCCCTACGGACCCGATCGGGCGGGGGTGCACGCGGCCTCGGGCACGGGTGAGCCCATCCGCGTCCGCTTCGAGTCCTTCGCCGTCAGACCGGCGACCGGCGCGTGAGGCCGGCGAGCCGGTGAACGTGCGATTCGGTGTCCTCGGACCGCTGCGGATCGACGGCGGGCAGGCACCCGGCCCGGCCAAGCACCGTACGTTGCTGGCCGCGCTGCTGCTGTCCGCCCGCGAGCAGGTGCCGGTCGACCGGCTGCTGTCCGTGGTGTGGGACGACCGGCCGCCGGCGTCGGCGGAGTCGGTGCTCAGGGTGTACGTCAGCGCGTTGCGCAAGGTCGTGGACGGGATCCGTACCGTGCCCGGCGGTTATCTGCTCGACGTGGAGCGGGAGGACGTGGACTGCCACCGGTTCGAGCGGCTGGTCGCCGAGGCGCGGCGGGCGCGGGCGGCGGGCCGGGTGGCGGAGGCGGCCGACGGGTTCAGGGCGGCGCTGGGGTTGTGGCGGGGGCGGGCGCTGGCCGACGTCGAGTCGTCGGCGCTGCTCCGGGCGCACGGCGTACCGCTGGAGGAGCTGCGCCTGACCGCGCAGGAGGAGCGGGTGGAGCTCGACCTGCAGCTGGGCCGGGGCGCGGAGGTGGTCGGCGAGCTGCGGGCGCTGGTCGGGGCGCACCCGCTGCGCGAACGTGCCTGGGTACGCCTCATCGAGGCCCTGCACCAGGCCGGGCGCAGGTCGGAGGCGCTCGGGGCCTATCAGGAGGCGCGGCGGACGCTGGTCGAGGAGCTCGGGCTGGAGCCGGGGGCCGAGCTGGCGGCCGCCCACCAGCGGGTGCTGGACGGGACGGGCGGGCGGGTTTCGCCGGTTGACGAGCTGCCGCCCGACATTTCCGACTTTGCCGGGCGGCGGCCGGTGCTCGACTGGATCGCCGGGATGGCCGGTGAGCGCGCCTCCGCGCCCGTACACCTGGTCCTGCACGGCCCGCCGGGCTGCGGGAAGTCCGCCCTCGCCGTGCACGCCGCCACCGCGCTCGAACGCCCCGACGGCCGCCTGTACGCCTCCCTCGGGGCCCGGCTGCCGGGCGCCGTGCTCGAAGATCTGCTGCGCTCGCTCGGCTGCCCGGACGGTGCGGTGCCGCCCGCGCTGGACGACCGGGTACGCCTCTACCGCAGCACGACGGCCCGCAAGCGGCTGCTCGTCGTGCTGGACGACGCCGCCGACGAGGCCCAGGTGCGCCCCCTGCTGCCCACCGGGCCCGGCAGCCTCACCCTGGTGACGAGCCGGTCGCCGCTGGCCGGGCTGGAGGCGGCGCGGGCGTACGAGCTGGGGCTGCTCGACGAGGACGAGGCCGTGGCCCTGCTCGGCGGGGTGGCCGGGCACGAGCGGGTACGCGCCGAGCCCGAGGCCGCCCTGCGCATCGTCCGGCTCTGCGGTCACCTGCCGCTGGCCCTGCGCATCGCCGGGTCCCGGCTGGCCAGGAAGCCCGGCTGGACGCTCGACCACCTCGCGGGGCGGCTGGGGGACGAGCGGCGCCGGCTCGACGAGCTCAGCGCCGGCGACCTGGCCGTGCGGGGCAGCCTCGCGCTCGGCTACCGGGGCCTGCCGGAGGCGGAGCGGCGGCTGCTGCGCGGGCTCGGCGCGCTGTCCGCGCCCGACTTCGCGTCCTGGGTGTTCGGGGCGGACCTGGAACCGCTGGCCGAGGCGGGGCTGCTCCAGTCGCGCGGCCTGGACGAGGCGGGTCAGGAACGCTACGGGTGGCACGACCTGACCCGGCTCTACGCCGCCGAACGGCTGGCCGAGGAGGACGGCGGTCCGGCCGGCGTGCTGGCGGCCAGGGCGGGCGAGATCCTCGACCGGGCCCGGCGGGGCTGGGCGTCCCTCCTCCCCGCCGAACCCGGCACGGGCCGCACCGAGGTCCACCCGCCCGAACCCGCCTCCGACCCGGACGGGCTCTGGCGGGAGGCGACGGGGGCGGGTCCCGGGCTGGAGACGGGGTGGCTGCGGCAGGAGGCGCGGTGGCTGGGCGCCGAGCGCCGGTTCCTCGTCGCCACCGTCGCGGACTTCTTCCGGGCCCGGCTGTACGAGGCCGCGTGGCGGCTGGCCTTCTACCTGACCCCGCTCCTGGAACTGGGCGCCCACCACGACGACTGGCACGCCACGACGGCGACCGGGCTGGACGCGGCCAGGGCGGCGGGGCACCGGCACGGGGAGGCGCTCCTGCTGCGCGGCCTGGCCGACCTGCACCGGGCCGAGGGCCGTCTTGAGGCCGCCGCCGCTGCGTTGAGAGCGGCCCAGCCGCTGGTGGAGGGGCTGGAGCTGGCCCGCATCACGCTCCGCCTGGGCCTGGTCCAGGCCGCGACGGCCACCGGCCCGCACGCCCGGGAGACGACCGGCCCGCACCCGCAGTGGGCCACGGGGTCGGGCGCGGGCGATGCACGGGCGGGTGCGGGGGGTGTGCGGTCGGGGCGGGTGCGGGAGGCTGAGCGGGCGTTCGTGCGGGCCTTGCGGGTTTTCGAGGAGGCCGGGGACCGGCGCGGGCGGGCGGACGCCCTGCGTGCGCTCGGCGCGTTGCTCGGCGACGAGGGCCCGCTGAGCGAGAGCCTGGCCGCCTACCAGGACCTGGGCGACCCGCGAGGCGAGGCGGAAGCGCTGCTGGAGCTGGCCAGGCTGCATCTCGCCGCCCGCCGCCACACCAAGGCCCGCGAGTGCGTGGAGCGCAGCCTTCGAATCAACCGCCGCCTCGGCGACCGGTTGCCGGAGGCGGTGGCGCTGCTCGTACTGGCCGAGATCGCCGGGCTGGAAGGCGCCCCCGAGGCGGCCGAAGGGGCGGCGCGGGCGGCGCTGGAGACGTTCACCGCGTACGGCGACCGCAGGAGCGCGGCGCGAGCCCGGCTGGCGCTCGCCCGGGCCGCACTCGACCTCGATCACCTAGATCGGGCGGTTGAGACCCTGATGCGAGCTATGGGAGAGTTTGACGGCCTCGGCGACGAACACGGCAAGGCCGAGGCCGAACGGCTCGTGCGGGAAGCCGATAGGCGGCGTGGTCAGCGGATATAGCGGACTATGCACATCCTGAAGGTCGCTTCCGTACGGTGAGGGACACATTCCCGACGACGAAGGTGACCACATAATGCGAAAGACGATCGCGCTGGCTGTCGCGGCCGTCGCGCTGACGGGATGCGGCATGATGCCCGGCCAGCAGGGCGGAGGCGGCGAGGAGCGGCAGTCGCAGGCCGCCGCGGCGACGGAGGGTCAGCCGGCCGACCAGCAGACCACCGCCCCGGCGGAGCAGCAGCAGACCGCGCCCCCGCAGGACACCAAGGTGATCGCCAGCCGCGAGGTCAAGGCCGGCTCGGGCGACACGTACGGCAAGGCGAAGGTGGAGATCACCGCCCTCAAGCGCCAGGGGCGCACGGTCAGCCTCAACTGGACCGTCACCGCGACCGACGGCAAGGTCAACATGCACAACGGCATGGGCAGTGCCGTCCTGGACTTCACCGTCTCGGGCGTCTCCCTGATCGACCCGGTCAACGCCAAGCGCTACCGGGTGGCCCGCAACGGCACCGGACAGGACGCGGAGTGCGTCTGCTCCGGCACGCAGGGGCAGTTCCTGGAGTCGGGGGAGGCGGTCACGCTGTACGCGGTGTTCGCGGCGCCACCGGCGGACGTCACGAAGATCAATGTCGAGATGCCGATGATCGGCGTGCTCACCGATGTTCCGATCTCTTAGCGTCGCGCTGACCCTCGTCCTGTCCCCGACCCCCGTGCCGTCCGCGCCCTCCGACGCGACGGGCGCGGTGGAGAACCTGGTGCTGCCCGTCGAGGACATCATCGGCGAGGTCGAGTCGATGGACGGCACCGAGAGCGAGACCAAGCAGGGGCGGCAGGTGACGGTGGCGGTGACCAGCGACGTGCTGTTCGCGCTGGACAAGTGGCAGCTCACCGCCAAGGCCCGGCAGCGGCTGGCGAAGGTGGCCGCGAAGGTCGAGGCCGAGGCCGCGGGCGGGGTCGTCAAGATCGAGGGGCACACCGACGACCAGGGCACCGACGCCTACAACGTCACGCTGTCGCAGAGGCGCGCGCAGGCCGTGCAGACGGTCATGCGGGGGTTGCTGACGACCGCGGGCGTGACCCTGGAGGCGAGCGGGTACGGCGAGAGCCGGCCCAAGTGGCCCAACACGGTCGAGGGCAAGCCGGTGGAGAAGAACCGGGCCAAGAACCGCCGCGTCGAGATCGTCTTCACCGCCAAGCAGTGAGCCCGCCAGGCGGTGAGCCCGCCAGGCGGCGGGCCCCTGAGCGGTGAGCGCCCCGCCGGGCGTCAGTCGCCCTGCAACTGCCCCAGCCGTACGTTGATCGTCTGTGTCGTCCCGTCCGACCGGAGGACCCCCACCCGGGCCCGGTCTCCCGGCCTCAGGGTCGTGATGGTCTCGGCCAGGAGTGCCATCGTCGGCGTCTTCGTGCCGTTGATCGAGACGATCACGTCACCGGGCCGGATCCCGGCCTTCGCGGCGCCGCTGCCCGCCTCGACCGTGACCACCCCGACCCCGCTCGGCTGCCCGTCAGAGCCGATGACCGTGCTGCCGCGGATGCCCAGCGCGGCCCGGTGGCTGTTGGTGACCTTGCCATCCTTGACGATCTGGCGGGCGATGTCGGTGGCGGTGTTGCTCGGGATCGCGAAGCCGATGCCCGGTGCGGCGCCCCCGCCCAGGTCGGGGTCGGTGGCCGCGAGCGTCGGGATGCCGATCACCTGCCCCGACAGGTCCACGAGGGCTCCGCCGCTGTTGCCCGGGTTGATCGCGGCCGAGGTCTGGATCGCTCCGGCGATGGTGGCGCCGGGAGAGCCGGGGTTCTGCGGTTCGGTGACTGTACGGCCGAGGGCCGAGACGATGCCGTTCGTCACGCTGCCCGACAGGCCCAGCGGGTTGCCCATGGCGAGCACGATCTGCCCCACCCGCAGTTTGGACGAGTCGCCGAACCGCGCGGGACGCAGCCCGTCGGGCCGCTCCACTTTGATCACCGCCAGGTCCCCGGCGGCGAAGGACTTGACCAGCCGGGCCGGTCGAGGGGCGCCGCCGGTGGCGATGGTGACGTTCATCTCCTTGGCCTGGCCGACCACGTGCGCGTTGGTGACGATGTGGCCCTTGGAGTCGAACACGATGCCGGAGCCCAGCCCCACCTTCGTGGTGATCTGCACGATGGACGGCAGGACATCCGTGATGACCCGCTCGAACGCCGCCTCCAGCGCCTGAGGGGAGGCCGTCGGTGAGGCCGGCGGCGTCGTGCCCGGGGTGGCGGGCCCCGTGGTGGTGGGCCCCGTGGCAGTCGGACTCGTGGCGGTGGGCACGGGGGACGGCGTGGCGGTGCCGGTGGACGTGGGAGGAGGCCCGCAGCCCGCGACCAGTACGGCTGCGGCGGCCAGTCCCGCGACGATCTCCCTCATGGGAGATGACTGCCCAGCTCAGCTCGAAAGATACGTTTCCCGGACGTTTCGCCTGCTCAGCTTGCCTGTCGGCGTACGGGGCAGGGTCTCCCGGTACTCGATCACCCGCGGATGTTTCAGCCTGGCCAGCCGGGGCGCGCAGTGCCGCAGCAGCTCGGCCGTGAGCTCCTCCCCGCCCGAGATCCCGGCCGCCGGCTGGACGAGGGCCACGACCTTGTGTCCCCACTCGGGATCGGGTACGCCGATCACCGCGACGTCGGCCACGGAAGGATGTTCGAGCAGGGCGGCCTCGATCTCGGCCGGATAGATGTTGACCCCGCCGGAGATGATCAGGTCGGTCCGCCGGTCCAGCAGGTACAGGTAGCCGTCGTCGTCGAGGTAGCCGATGTCGCCCGGCGTGTAGTCGCGGCCGCGCATGGCGGCCGCCGTCTTGCCGGGGTCGCCGTGGTACTCGAAGCGGTTGATCCCGCCGATGTACACGAGCCCGGGCGAGCCGGGCGCGACCTCCTCGCCGTCCTCCCCGACGATCGTGAACGACATCCCGTCCAGCGCCTTGCCGACCGTGCCCGGCCGGTCCAGCCACTCCTGGGACGACACCATGGTGGCCACCGCCGCCTCCGTGGAGCCGTAGTACTCCCACACCACGGGACCCAGCCAGTCGATCATCGCCTGCTTGGTGGCCGGCGGGCAGGGGGCGGCACCGTGGTAGAGGTGGGTGAGGGAGGACAGGTCGTACCTCTCCCGGTCCGGCACCGCCAGCAACCGGTGGAACATCGTGGGCACCATGAACGCGTTCGTCACCCGATACCGCTCGATCAGCTCCAGCGCGGCGGCGGCCTCGAACCGGTCGGGCGCCACGATCGAGTGCCCGAACTGCAGCGCCATCATGGCCTGCCCGTACGGCGCCGAGTGGTAGAGCTGCGAGCACACCAGGTGCACCCCGCCCATCGGCAGCCCGAAGTGCCGCCAGCTCTTGCGCATCAGGATCGGGTAGAGCTCCTCCGGCGTCAGGTCCAGCAGCCGCCGGCGTACCCCCTTGGGGCGGCCGGTGGTGCCGGAGGTGTAGAGCATCATCGACCCGGCCCGCCGGTGGCCGGGCGCGGTGGCGGGCTGGTCCGCGACGAGCTCGCCGACCGTGAGAGCGTCCGGGGAGATCACCACCTTGGCCCCGCAGTCGGCCACGATGTACTCGATCTCCTCGGCGGTGAAGTGCCAGTTGACGGGGACCAGGTAGACCCCGATCTGGTACGTGGCCAGCATCATGGTGAGGGCGTCGAGCCCGTTCTTCAGCACGGTCACCACGCAGTCACCGGGACCGGCTCCGCGCGAGGTCAGGCCGTTGGAGGCCCGGTTCACCCGGTCGAGCAGCGCTCCGTACGTCGTGCCCTCGTCACCGAGGAGGGCGGGGCGTTCAGGGTCGTTGGCCGCGATCTCATAGAAACCCCTCATGTTGGCAGACCTTACAGAATTAGATTCTGCTGGGGGAATAGAGGAATTATCCCGCTCCTTCGTGACGTAACCTCAAGGCCATGGCGGACGACGGCGACCAGAGACGAACGTATGAATCACCCACCACTCCGTTCCGCAAGATCGTCCTGCCCGCGGAGGAGACGGTCAAGATCACCCGTCCGCCCGCGCCGGAGTCGTCCAGCCCGGTAAAGCCGCAGAGCAAGGGCTCGGCTCAGTCGCCGACGCAGCCGCCGGCCCAGTCACCGGCCCAGTCACCGGCCCAGCCGTCGGCCCAGTCACCGGCCCAGTCACCGGCCCAGCCGTCGGCCCAGTCGCCGACGCAGTCACCGGCCAAGTCGCCCGCTCAGCCGTCGAAGCAGCCTCCGGCCAAGGCTCCGGGGCAGGGTCCCGTCCAGGGCGCGGGTTCGGGTCCGAACTCCGGCCCGCAGTCAGGACCCAAACCGGGGTCGAACCCGGGGCCGAACCCGGGCCCGGGCCCGACGCAGACCGCGGGCCCCGGCGCGGGGCCGGGGCAGGGCGCGAGACCCGGGCAGGGCTCGGGGCCGGGACAAGGTGCGGGGCCTGGGAACGGCGCGGGGCACGGTATGGGGCCTGGGAACGGCTTGGGGCAAGGTGCGGGGCCTGGGCTGCCGCAGCAGCAGTTCGGGCAGCCCCCGTCGCGGACCATGGCGCCGCTGCCGCCCCCGCCGCCGCCGCGCCGCCTCGGCGACATCCCGATCAAGGCCGTCTACCTCCTCGGTGCCATCCTCGCCACGGTGCTGGCCGTGCTGCTGGTCTTCGTGGTGTTCTCCGGCGACGTGCCGACCCGGCAGCAGGCGGACGAGCAGGTGGTCCCGGTCGCGCCGGTGCCCAGCAGCTCGGCGGCCCCCACGCCGTCGGTCAGCCCGACCCCCACCGAGAGCCCGATCGTGCTGCCCCCGGTGCCGGCGAGCAAGAAGTACGCGACGCTGTCCGGCACGGCGTCCCTCGTCACCGGTGTCATCACCGACAAGACCGTCGGCATCACCTATCCGAGGCTGGGCTCGCCGTGGAAGGCCAAGTCGTTCCCGCCGTTCTCGATCGCGCAGCGGATCGGCAAGGTGGCCATCCCGCACACCGTGATCGCCTCGGCGATGTACCCCGGCGAGTCGCCCGAGAAGAAGCCCAGCTCGAACGCCGACTACCGCGACATCGCCACCCAGGCCGCCCGCTGGTCGATCCGCACCCAGTACCCCAAGGGCGCCACCCTCCAGTGGACCGCCTCGCAGAAGATCCCGGTCGGCAAGGGCTGGACGCTCGGCTACAAGGTCACCTACACCTTCGGCGGCAAGGAGCAGGAGGCCCAGGCGATGGTGACGATCATCGAGGTCGGCAAGACCAAGCCGGCGATGCTCATGGCCTCGATCCCCGAGACGAACAAGACCCGCTGGCGCGACCTGAACACCCTCGTGCAACAGGTTCGTCCGCTCTAACCGGCCACTATGCCAGAAGCATCCTCTAGAATATGGTTCTGGGCATGCACCCAGACCTGGCTGGAGGATGAGCAATGGCTATCGGGTTGAGCGAGGAGCACGAGGCGCTCCGCGAGTCGGTGAGCGGCTGGGCCGAGCGGAACATTCCCTCGGAGTCGCTGCGCGCCGGAGTTGAGGGGCGCCCCGCGTTCTGGTCCGGCCTCGCCGAGCAGGGGCTGCTCGGCCTGCACGTGCCCGAGGAGTACGGCGGCTCCGGCTACGGGCTGCTGGAGGCGGCCGTGGCCGTCGAGGCACTGGCCGAGCGCATGGCCCCCGGGCCGTACGTGCCGACCGTGCTGGCCAGCGCCGTGATCAACGCCTCCAAGCGCCCCGAGCACCTGGAGTCGTTCGCCGACGGCACCCTGACCGGCGCCGTCGCGCTGACCGGCGCGCTGACCGGCACCCGCACGGAGGACGGCTCCCTGATCGTCTCCGGCACGGCCGAGCCCGTGCTCGGCGGCTCGCTGGCCGACTCGCTGGTGCTGCCGGTCGCCACGGCCGACGGCGAGGAGTGGGTCCTCGTCGACGCCTCCTCGGCCACCGTCACCGAGGTGAAGTCGCTCGACCTCACCAGGCCGGTGGCGAAGGTGGAGCTGTCGGACGTGGTCGTCCCCGCCGAGGGCATCCTGGGCGGCGTCGAGAGCACCGACGTGCGCAACATCGCCGCGATCCTGCTCGGCGCCGAGGCGGCGGGCCTGGCCTCGTGGTGCGTCACGGCCGCCGCCGACTACGCCAAGGTACGCGTCCAGTTCGGCCGCCCGATCGGCCAGTTCCAGGGCATCAAGCACAAGCTCTCCCGCATGCTCGTGGCCCTTGAGCAGGCCGGGGCCACCGTGTGGGACGCCACCCGCGCCCAGGGCAAGGAGCTGGAGTTCGCCGCCGCCGTGGCCGGGGTCATGGCGCCCGACGCCGCCGTGCAGTGCGCCAAGGACGCCATCCAGACCTTCGGCGGCATCGGCTACACCTTCGAGCACGACGTACACCTCTACTACCGCCGCGCGCTCACCCTGCGCGCCCTGCTCGGCTCCTCCGCCGAGTGGGCCGCCATCGTGACCGCGCTGTCCCTGCAGGGCGTCTCCCGCGAGATGGAGATCGACCTGCCCGAGGACGCCGAGGAGCTGCGCGAGTCGCTCCGCGCCGAGATCGCGGAGATCGCCCAGCTGGAGGGCAAGGAGCAGAAGCGGGCGCTGGCCGGCCGCGGGTTCGTCATGTCCCACCTGCCCAAGCCGTGGGGCCGCGACGCCAAGCCGCTGGAGCAGGTGCTGATCGCGCAGGAGCTCAAGGCCGCCAAGGTGCGCCTGCCGGCCATGATCATCGGTGCCTGGGTGGTGCCGTCCATCGCCATGTACGGCACGCCCGAGCAGCAGGAGCGCTTCCTGCCCAAGACGCTCAGCGGTGAGATGATCTGGTGCCAGCTCTTCTCCGAGCCCGGCGCCGGCTCCGACCTGGCCTCGCTGCAGATGAAGGCGGAGAAGGTCGAGGGCGGCTGGCGGCTCAACGGCCAGAAGATCTGGACCTCCGTCGCCCATGTCGCCGAGTGGGGCATCTGCATCGCCCGCAACTCGAACGAGGGCTCCAAGCACGAGGGCATCACGTACTTCCTGGTCGACATGAAGGCCCCCGGCGTCACCGTCAGGCCGCTGACCGAGATGACCGGCGAGAACCTGTTCAACGAGGTCTTCCTCGACGACGTCTTCGTGCCGGACGACCTGGTCGTGGGCGAGGTCGGCGAGGGCTGGAAGGTCGCCCGCAACACGCTGTCGAACGAGCGCGTCTCGCTGTCGTCCGGCTCGGGCGGCACCGGCGCGTCGGTGCCCGACCTGCTGGGCCTGGTCGGCCGGCTGGGGCGGGAGCTGACGCCGGTGGAGGCGCAGCAGGTGGCCGAGGTGGTCTGCGAGGGCCACTCGATCAACGCGCTGTCGCTGCGGGTGACGCTCAAGCAGCTCGCCGGGGGCGAGCCGGGCGCGGACGCCTCCGTACGCAAGCTGCTGTCCACCTCCCACGCCCAGCACGTCTCCGAGACCGCGGTGGACCTGCTCGGCCCGGCCGCCGTGATCGCCGCGGACATGAAGCTCGGCGACGCCGGCTACTGGAACCGGGCGGTGCTCGCGACCAGGGCGATGACCATCTACGGCGGCACCACGGAGGTGCAGCTCAACATCATCGGCGAGCGCATGCTGGGCCTGCCCAGGGACCCCGAGCCCGGCAAGTAACACATGTGACCCCGCGGCGGCTACTCTCCCCTGTGCCTGGAATGTCCGGGAGCAGGGGAGAGGCGGTGTTCGTGACCCGCGGGAGGGAGTGGCTCGCGCGGCTGGCCCCCGCGCTCCTGGGCGCCGGCCTGGCGGCGCTGGCGCTGGGGCCCGCCCTGGGCTGGGGGCTGGTGCTCCGCTACGACCTGCTCTTCGTGCCCGGCGCCCCGCTGCTGCCGGACCGGGGCGGCTTTCCCCGTGCCGTGCCCAGCGACCTGGTCGCGGCGCTGCTGTCGCGGGTGCTGCCCGTGGAGATCGTGCAGAAGGGGTTCCTGGTCGCGATCTTCGTGCTGGCCGCGTCCGGCGCGGCGGCGCTGGTGCCGCCGGAGCGCCGGCTCGCGCGGCTGGTCGCCGCCGCCTGCTATGCCTGGAACCTCTATCTCGCGCAGCGGCTCATGCTCGGCCAGTGGGCGCTGCTGCTCGGCGTGGCCGGCCTGCCGTGGGCGGTGCGGGCCGCCGGCCGGGGCCCGGCCCGGCTGCTCCTCGCGCTGATCCCGGCCGCGATCGGCGGGTTCCAGGCGATGCTGGTCTCGGCGCTCACCCTGCTGCCGGTCGCCGTCGCCCGGCGCAGGACGCTCGTGACGGCCGGGGTCCTGGTCCTGCTCAGCCTGCCCTGGGCGATCCCCGCGCTCGGCTCGGGGGCGGTCACGGACCCGGCCGGGGTGGACGCGTTCGCCGCCCGGGCCGACGGGCCGTTCGGCGCGCTCGGCAGCCTGCTCTCCCTGGGCGGCATCTGGAGCGCCGACGCCGGGCTGCCCGGCCAGGAGACCTGGTGGACGGCCACCGCGCGGCTGCTCCTCGTGGCCGCGGGCCTCTACGGGTACGCGAGGCTCCGGTCAGAGCGGCCGGAGTGGTGGGGCGGGCTCGCCGTGGCCGCCGCGGGCGGGTTCTGCGTGGCCGCGCTGGGGGCGTTCCCGGCGGGGCGAGCGGCGCTCAGGTGGCTCATCACGCTGTGGCCGGGGTTCGGGCCGCTGCGCGACGGCCAGGTCTACCTCGCGCCACTGGCCCTGCTGGTCGCGGTCGGCCTGGCCGGCGTCCTGCGGTCGGGCGCGTCCGCCGTGGTGGGGATCCTGGCGCCGGTGCTGGTGCTGCCCACGCTGGCGTTCGGGGCGTTCGGCCGGCTGGCGGCGGTCACGTACCCGCCGGACTGGGTGGCCGTGCAGCGGATCGTCAACGGCGATCCCGCACCCGGAGCGCTGCTGTCGCTGCCGTGGGGCGCGCACCGGTCCTTCGCCTGGAACGGCGGGCGGATCGTGCTCGACCCGGCCACCAAGCTCTTCGAGCGACGGGTGCTCTGGGACGACACGCTCTACGTCGGGCTGCCGGACGGCGGGCGGTTGCGGGTGCGCGGCGAGGACCCGCTCAACCGGCGCGCGGGCGACCTCCTGGCCGCGGGCGACTACGCGCGGCTCCCGGCCCGGTACGTGCTGATGCCGGCAAGTCAGAACGGGTTCCTACTCGTTCAGGCAGGCTGGAAGACCATTTTCCGCGGAAAAGAGCTCCACTTGCTGCGGCGTTGACCGGCTGTTTTGTGATATACCGGAGAGTAACTTGCTTTATCACGGTTTGACCAATGTTATGGATTCGAGCCGGAACACGTTCTAGTCTCGGCACACTGCGCCACTGATCGGAAGGGAGTGCTCTGTTGTTGCGACTTCTCGTGGCCCTGGCCATCGGAGCTCTGCTGGCGGTCGGAGCCTCCGTCGCGGTGGTCAACGTGGCATCGCCCTCTCTGACCCCGCCGAACCAGCCGTTGTACAACTACGGCACCAGGTGATCCTTCCCGCTTAAGGGGCCATCCCAGCTCGACAGCACGGAGGGTGGCTCCGCCATGCCCGCATGCTCGCTGACGAGGAGTGACGGTGGTCTTTACCGGTGAGCACCGGGGGGAGGCGGCCCAGCTGGCCGCGCCGCGCACCCGCGGCGAAGAGGGGGGCGAACGCCCGCTCACGGGCGTCCGCATCGCGATGCTCAACTTCCGCGAGCCCCGGCAGTCCACCGCCGGCGGCGCGGAGGAGTACGCCTGGCAGGTCAGTCGGCACCTGCTGGCCCAGGGGGCCTCGGTCGTCTTCGTGACCGGCCGCCAGCGGGGGCAGCGCCGCGCCGAGGTCCTGGAGGACATCGAGCTGCGCAGGATGGGCAACCCCTATCTGGTCTACCTGCTGGTGCCGCTCTGGCTGCTGTTCCACCGGCGCAGCGTCGACGCCGTGATCGACACGATGAACGGCATCCCGTTCTTCTCCCCCCTGGTCGTACGCCGCCACACTCCCGTGCTCTGCCTCGTGCACCACGTGCACAACCGGCAGTTCCACGCCTTCCTGCCCCGGTGGCTGGCCAGGATCGGCTGTTTCGTCGAGGGGCCGGTCGCCCGGCTGCTCTACCGCCGCTGCCTGACGATCACGGTGTCCGAGTCGTCCGCCCTTGAGCTGCGCCGCAAGCTGCGCTGGCTCGCCCCGATCACGGTCGTGCCCAACGGCTGCGTCGAGCCCGTGCGGTCCGCGCGGGAGTCCGGCCAGGACGGGCCGTCGATCGTGTACGCCGGCCGCCTGGTCGGTCACAAGCGCATCGAGCGCGTCGTCGACCTGGCCGCCGAGCTGGGCGAAGCGTGGCCCGGGCTGCGGGTGCACGTCGTCGGGCGCGGCCCCGAGCACGGCCCGCTGGCCCGGCGGATCGCGGCCATGGAGCTGGGCGGGCGGGTCGAGCTGCACGGGTTCCTGCCGGAGGCGCGCAAGAACGCGCTGCTCGGCGCCGCGCGGCTGAACGTGACGGCCTCGGAGTTCGAGGGGTGGGGGCTCACCGTGATGGAGGCGGCCGCGCTCGGAGTGCCGACCGTGGCCTACGACGTGGCGGGGCTGCGCGACTCCGTACGCGACGGCGTCACCGGCTGGCTGGTGCGCGACGGGGAGAGCCTGGCGGACGTGGTCGAACGTGCGCTGAAGGAACTGGCGGACCCGGACCGCAGGGCCGCGATGGCCGGCGCCTGCCGGGCCTGGGCGGCCGAATTTACGTGGAACCGAACTGGAGCTAGCATAACCGGACTTATCCTGGCGAAACTCCAAGATCGCGGCGGAGTCTATCAGTGACCCAAGCCTCGTCTGGACTCCGGGGGGAGCTCGCGGAGTCCACAGCCGAGAGCTACGAGGCACGGATCAGACACAGGCTGCGACTGCTCGCCTCCTGCCTCCTGCTCGGGGCCATCGCGTTCAACACCTCGACCGAGAAGATCATCCCCGAGACCAAGCTCGACATGGCGGTCAACCCGCTGGGCTTCCTCGGCCGGGCCCTGCACCTCTGGGACGGCGCCTACTTCGGCCACCTGCAGAACCAGGCGTACGGCTACCTGTTCCCGATGGGACCGTTCTACGCGCTGTTCCTCAAGCTCGGCATGGAGTCCTGGGCGGTGCAGCGGCTGTGGATGTCGCTGGTGCTGTGCACCGCGTTCCTCGGTGTGGTCCAGCTCGCCCGCGCGTTCGGCATCGGCGGCCCGTACGGCCGGGTGATCGCCGGCTTCGTGTACGCCCTCGCCCCGCACGCGCAGGCGCTGGTCGGCATCAACTCCTCGGAGTTCCTGCCCAGCGCCGTCCTGCCGTGGATCGTTCTCCCCCTGGTCAAAGGGGCCCGGCACGAGCTGCCCGCGTACCGGGCGGCGGCGCTGTCCGCGCTCGCCTTCCTGTTCTGCGGCGGCGTCAACGCGGTGGCCGAGGCCGCCGTGCTCGTCGTCCCGCTGCTCTACCTGCTGACCAGGAGATCAGGGGCCGGCAAACGCCGGCTGATCGCCTGGTGGCTGCCGCTCATCGCGCTCGCCTCGCTGTGGTGGGCCGCGCCGCTGCTGACGCTCGGCGGCTACATCTTCTCCTTCCTGCCCTTCATCGAGACCGCCAGCGCGACGACCGGCGTGACCTCGCTGGTCAACGCCCTGCGCGGCACGTCGAGCTGGCTCAGCTTCCTGACCGTGGACGGGCAGACCTGGCTGCCCGACGCCCACCAGCAGGCCACGGTCCCCTGGCTGGTCGTGGTCACCGCGGCCGTGTCGGCGCTCGGTTTCGCCGGCCTGACCCTGCGCAGGATGCCGGAGCGGCCCTTTCTCCTGATCAGCCTGCTGTGCGGGCTGGCCGTCATCACGACCGGCCATCCGGGCACCCCCCACCACGAGCTCATGGTGGACCTGCTGGACGGGCCGCTGGCGGCCTTCCGCAACCTGCACAAGTTCGACGCCCTGATCAGGCTGCCCGTGGCGCTCGGCGTCGCCGGGCTGCTCTCCCTGGCCCACCTGCGCTGGCGCAGACCGCTGGCCGTCGCCGCGGCCGGGCTCATGACCCTGTCGAGCCTGCCGATCCTCTACGCGGGGCTCGCGCCCACCGGTGGCTTCACCGCGATCCCCGACTACTGGAAGCAGGCCATCTCCTGGCTGGGGAACAACGCCGGGAACGGGATGGTGCTGGCCGTGCCCGGGGCCAAACGCGGCGAGTATCTCTGGGGACGCCCCCTGGACGAGCCGCTGCAGGCGCTCTCGCAGACCCGCTGGGCCACGCACACCATCGTGCCGTGGGGGTCGGCCGGCATCTCGCGGGTCATGGCCGCCATCGACGAGCGGCTGTCCACCGGCAAGGGCTCCGCGGGGCTCACCGCCACGCTGCGCCGGATGGGGGTGTCGTACCTGGTCGTGCGCAACGACCTGGACCGCGCCACGATCGGCACCGCCTGGCCGGCCCGCGTGCACCAGGCGCTGGAGGACTCGCCCGGCATCTCGCTCGCGGCCCAGATGGGGCCCGGCGTGGGCATCGGCCGGTACGGCAGGGCCGCCGCCTGGCTGGACCAGCCGTACCACGCGGTCGAGATCTACCAGGTGGCCGGTGCCGCGCCGCTGGTGGGCACCGTCGACGCCACCCGCCCGCTGCGCGTGGGCGGCGCCCCCGAGGCCGTGCTCGACCTGGCCGAGCAGGGCCTCGTGGACGACGACCGCCCGGTCCTGCTCAACGACGACTCCGGCCAGGTCGAGGTGCCCGCGCACGACACGGTGCTGACCGACACGCTGCGCCGCCGCGAGCTCTCCTACCCCGACCTGCGCCGCAACGCCAGCGCCACGCTCACGGCCGGCGAGCCGTTCAGAGGCTCCTCGCCGTCGAACGACATCCTCGACCCCTCGTGGACGAAATACCTGGCCACGGCGGGCTTCACCGGGATCGCGAACGTCACCGCGTCCACCTCGGAGGCGGATGTCACGGCGGCGCCCGGGAGCAGGGAGCCCGGCCACCAGCCGTTCGCCGCGCTCGACGGCGACCGGCGGACGAGCTGGCGCTCCACCGGCTGGAACGGCGCGGAGGGCGAATGGCTGGAGGTCACCTTCAGCTCGCCCCTGACGGTCCCCACGATCCACGTGGCCTTCGAGAACTCGCCGATCGGCCCCGCGCCCACCGAGGTGGCGGTGGAGACGGACACCGGCTCGCTGCGCCAGCGCGTACGCGCCACCTCGGACCCCCAGGAGCTGGTCGTGCCGAAGGGCCCGATCAGCCGGCTGCGGCTGGAGGTGCTCGCCACCGCCGGCGAGCAGCCGGGCAGGCTCGGCGGCCGGGTCGGGATCACCGAGCTGACCGTCCCCGGCGTGCAGGCCGGCCGCACGATCACCGTGCCCGACCCCCAAGCGGGCGCGGCCGAGCCGGCCACGATCTCGGTCGGCCGGACCGGCGACGTCCCCGGCTGCGTCAAGGGCTCGGTGGCCTGGAGCTGCGCCCAGAGTCACGAGGTCCTGGGCGACGACGGCAACGGCTTCGACCGCACGTTCACCATCAGGAAAGACGGCTCCTACGACGTCTCCGGCCGTACGGTGCTCACCGACCGCACCGCCATGGAGCGGCTCAGCGCGCTGCCCGGCGACTCCATGAAGGTGGCGGCGTCCTCGACCTCCGTGCAGCACGGCGCGGCCGGCGGCCGGTGGGCGTTCGACGGCGACCCGAAGACCGCCTGGTTCGCCGACCCGCTCGACCCCCGGCCCACGCTGAGCGTCGACCTCGCCCGCAGGACGCGGCTGTCGCAGATCCGCGTCGTCACGCCCGACTCCTACGTCGGCGCCCCGCCCATCCGGGTGACGATCCGGGCCGAAGGCGGGGTCAGGCAGAGCTGGGTCGGCAAGGACGGCCTCATCCGCTTCCCGGCCATGACCGCCCGGAAGGTCAGGCTGGAGTTCGGGGCGTCGGGCGGCCGGGCCGTCGAGATCAGCGACGTCGCCTTCCCCGGGGTCCGCCCGCTCGGCGCGCTGACCGGCTTCCCGCTCAGGCTGCCCTGCGGGTACGGCCCGACGCTCACCGTGAACGGCCAGGCCGTGCACACCGAGGTCGTCGACGGCACGCTCAACGACGTGGTCACCGGCAAGCCCGTCGCGTTCACGAGCTGCGAGCCGCTGCGGCTGGAGGCCGGCCCGGGCCGGATCACGGTGCGGACGGGAGACGCCTACCGGATCGAGTCCGCGGTCGTCGGCCCGAGCTCCGACGCCCGTCAGGCGGCGCCCGTGGAGATGCGCGAGGTGTCCGTGGACTCGTGGGAGGCCGGCGAGCGGGTGGTCAAGGTCGGCGTCACCGACGACTCCTACCTCGTCGTCAACGAGAACTTCAACACCGGGTGGCGGGCCAGCATCGGGACCACCGAGCTGAAGCCGGTCCGGCTGGACGGGTGGCGGCAGGCATGGTTCCTGCCCTCGTACACGGCCGGCACCGTCACCCTGACCTACGAGCCCGACGAGTCCTACCGCGCCCGCCTGGCGGCGGGTGGCGGGCTCGCGCTGCTGGTCGCCGTGCTCGCCCTGGTCAGGACGGGCCCGCCCGCGCGGCACCTCGCGCCGGTGCGGCCGGCCCGCCTGCGCGCGGGCGCCGTCCTGCCCTTCGCCGTCGCCCTGGGGTTCTGGACCGGCGGGGTGGCGGGCGCGGTGGTCGTCGGCGCGGTCTGCGCCCTGGGATCGTGGCTGCGTCCGCTGCGCGGGGCCGAGCACGCGCGCGTCGGCCCCCGCGTACGGCTGCTGCTCGGCCCCCAGGCCGGAATCGTCCTCTACCTGGTGGCGGCGGCCTGCGTGGCGGCCGGCATGGACGGCCTGTGGCCGCAGCTCCTCTGCCTGCCCCTGCTCGCGCACCTGCTCGCCGAGATCCCCGCCCGGCGGGCCCCGCGCAGGCAGGCCCCGGCTCCCGTCCCCGTCGCCGCCGGCGGCCCGACCATGACGAGTGTCCCGTGACCGAGACGACCAAGCCGCGCACCGGGATGGTCCTGACCGTCCCGGCCCCGATGGCGCGCCTGGCCGGGGCCGTGTCCCGGTGGGCGCGCGGGCGCGGCGTCCTGCTGGCCGCGCTGGTGCTCATCGCCGCGAGCCTGGCGTGGAAGGCGGCCATCGTCTCGTCCTCCTACTTCAAGGAGGACGACTTCGAGTTCGTGGCCAGGGCGATGGAGAGCGAGCTCTCCTTCGACTACCTGACCCGCATCCACTTCGGCCAGTTCATGCCGGGCGGCTTCCTGCTCGCCTGGCTCACGGCCCGGCTGGAGCCCTTCGGCTGGGGGTACGCGGCGGGCGGGATCCTGGTGCTGCACGCCTTCGCCGCCCTCGCCGTGCTGCGCATGCTGCGCGTGGTGTTCGGCCGGCGGCCGGCCATCCTCGCACCACTGCTGATCTTCCTCGTCGCGCCGATCGCCGTGCCCGCGCTCGTGTGGTGGGCGGCGGCGCTCAACACCGTCTTCCTGCAGATCGCCCTGCCGATGGCGATCGCCTCGCACTGGCACCACCTGCGTACCGGGCGGATGCGGCACGCCCTGGCGGCGGCGTTCTGGGTGCTGTTCGGGCTGCTGGGGTTCGTCAAGGGCTTCGCGCTGCCGCTGCTGCTGCTCGCCCTCACCGCGATCTACCACGGCGGCCTGCGTACGGCGCTGCGCAGACACCTGCCGGCCTGGGCCGCGTACGTGACCGTCGTCCTCGCCTTCGGGGCACTCTACGTGCAGCGCTCGCTCTCCGCGCCCAACACCGGCGGGCTGCCGATCTTCGACCAGGCCACCGGCTTCCTGTGGGAGCTGCTCGGCAAGACGTTCGCCACCACCGTGCTCGGCGGCCCGTGGCGGTGGTTCGCGGGCGGCGACTGGGGGGTGGCCTCGCCACCCCTGGCGGTGGTGATCGCCTCGCTCGTCACGCTCGCGGCCGTGGTGCTGGTCACCTCGCACTACCGCAGGCGGGCCGGGGCGGCCTGGGCGATGCTGCTGGGATACGTCCTCGTCGCCGATGCCCTGCCCGTGTTGTGGGGGCGGGTCCACCTGCTGGGCTCGTTCGTCGGCACCGACACCCGGTACGTCGCCGACGCCGTGCCGCTGGTCGCCCTGGTGGCGGGCCTCGTGCTGCTGCCGGTGGAGGGCGAGGCGGAGCCGTACCGCAGGGCACTGCCCGCCAGGGAGCGGGTGAGCGGGGTCCTCGGCGCGGCGCTCGGGCTGTTCGTGGGGGCGTCGCTGGTGTCGGTCACGCTCTTCGCCGGCTACCTGGGCGCGGACCGCCGTCACCGCTACATCGAGACGGCGAGGGCCGAGCTGGCGAGGACGCCGCCCGACGCCGTGATCTACGACCGGCTGGTGCCGTCCGAGGTGCTGCCGAACAGCTACCGTACCTACAGCCTGACCTCCAGGGTGCTGGGCGCGATGGCCTCCCCGCGGCTCAGGGCCAGGATGCAGGCGCCGCCCGCGGCGCTCGACGGCCTGGTCTTCGACGAGCGGGGCCGCCTGCGGCCGGTGGACGTGCAGGGCGTCCCGCTCGCCCCCACCACGAAGGACCGCTGCTGGCCGGTCACCGGCGGGACCGTGCAGGTGCCGCTGGACAACCGGGCCCGCCGCGTCGAGGGCACCCTGGTCCGGCTCGGGTACGCGGCCCGCACGGACGCGGAGGTCACGCTGTGGATGGGCGAGCGCGCCACTGACGTGCGGCTGCGCGCGGGCCTGGGCCAGGTGTTCCTGCTCGCGGTGCCGGGCGCCGACCGCATCGTGGTCCAGGACGTGCCGACGGGCGTGTGCTTCGGCGACGTCACGCCGGGTCAGGCGGTGCCGCGACCATGAACGTCATGACCCGCAGGAACCTGGCGCTGCTGCTGGCCGGCGTGGGCGCCTTCCTGCTGACGCTCATCCCCCTGACCCGCCTGTACGTGTCCGCCCAGGTGCTCAAGACGCCGCTGGAGCAGCAGAGCATGACCAGGTCCGTGGCGGAGTCGGCGACCTACCTGGACCCGGCCACGATGCGACCGGCGGTGGGGGACCTGGTGCAGACCCGGTGGCTGTTCGGCGACGTGCTGGCCGGTGACGACGACCGCGCGGTGTGGGGCGAGTCGATCTCCGTGTCCACGCGCGAGGACGAGCGGCTGGACTATCACGAGCGGCGGCTGGCCTTCGACCGGCGCACCGGGGCCATCATCAACTGCTGCGGCGAGTACCTCGACGAGGACGCCTCGATCAAGCAGTCGGGGCTGGCGTTCCGCTGGCCGTTCAATGCCCAGCGCCGCGACTACACCCTGTTCGACCTGCGGCTGCGCCAGCCGGTCACGGCCGCCTTCGACGGCGTGGAGCGGGTGCGGGGGGTCGAGACCTACCGCTACGTGCAGCGCACGCCACGCCGGCTGGTGCCGGGGGAGACGCCGCCGCTGCCGCGCGCCCTCGTCGGGCTGCCGGGCAAGGGCGACGTGGGCCTGGCCAGGCACGCCGAGATCCGGCGTACGTACTGGGTCGAGCCGGTCAGCGGCCAGCCGGTCAAGACGGTGGACGAGGTCAAGGAGACGCTGGTCACGGCCGACGGGCGGGGACGGCTGACCGCGCTGGACGCCAGGTTCACCACGACGGAGGCCGACGTCGCCGCGGCGCTGAACACGGCCTCCGCCTACAGCCGCTGGATCCTGCTGCTGGGCACCGTGGCCCCGATCGCCGGCGGGGTGCTCGGAGCGGCCTGCGTGGTGACCGCCCTCGGGCTCATGCGACGGCGCTCACCTGCGGCGCAGGACGAGCAGCAGGTTCCAGGTGACCAGCTCGCGGATGCCAGGTAGGTGGACGACATGGCGGGCCCAGCGCGGCAGGTAGCGGGGGATCGCGTCCAGGACCTCCGCGTCCCGGCACCGCCGGGCCCAGGCCAGCG
The DNA here is from genome assembly GCF_041950495.1 of Nonomuraea sp. MTCD27. Taxonomy (NCBI): domain Bacteria; kingdom Bacillati; phylum Actinomycetota; class Actinomycetes; order Streptosporangiales; family Streptosporangiaceae; genus Nonomuraea; species Nonomuraea sp. MTCD27. The sequence goes on from NZ_JBGNUW010000009.1 coordinate 65,226, forward strand.
GCTTGGCCACGCTCGCGGCGTACATGCTCTCGCCGTAGACGTTCTTGGGCTGCCTGCCGTGCCTGCGCGCGTAGCGGCGGGCGGCGTAGTGGCCGCCCAGGTAGTGCCAGGGGGAGGTCTCGTGGCCGCCCCAGGGCCCCAGCCAGATCGTGTACGACAGGTAGACGATCCCGCCGGGCCGGGTGACGCGGACCATCTCGTCCGCCATCCTGAGCGGGTCGGGCACGTGTTCCAGCACGTTCGACGAGAAGCACACGTCCACCGAGCCCGTGGCCAGCGGCAGGTCGAGCGCGCTGCCCAATATCGCGTCGCGCGGCGCCACGCCGTCGCGCAGGCGCATCTCCCCGGCGTCGCAGTCCACGCACACCGAGCGCGCCCCGGCGGCGCGCAGCGCGTCGGCGAAATAGCCGGGACCACCCCCCACGTCGGCCACCGTGGCGCCGGCCAGGTCCGTGTAGGTCGCCAGCTGGGCGACCGTGTCCCTGGCCAGGGTGCCGTAGAAGAAGTCCGGATCGCTCTGCTCGACGCGGAAAGCGCGCAGCAGCCGGACGGATCTGCTCAGATCCGCTCGGAACGGTTCGGGGGTGTCCACGGCGCGGAGCTTACTGCAGCGGAAGGAGACCGCGATGGTTGAAGACGTCAAGCGCTCCGAGCCCTTACAGATCACGCTGCCCGCCCTGCGCGGCGGGCCGATCATGGGTGTCGGCCTGCTGCTCATCCTGGTGTCGCTGGTCTTCAGGGCCGGGATCCTCAGCAAGGCGTACTTCGTGGAGGACGACTTCCTCTTCGTGGCCGGCGCCGGTGACAGCGGGCTCACCTGGGAATACCTGACCCGGGTGCACAAGGGGCACCTCATGCCCGGCGCGCTGGCCCTGGTGTGGCTGCTCACGTCGGTGGCGCCGTACAACTGGGCGCTGGTCTCCTTCGTGACCGTCGCCCTCCAGGCGGCGGCCTCGGTGGTCTTCCTCGTGCTGCTGCGGCGGCTGTTCGGCGACCGCGCCGGGGTGCTGGCCGCGCTGGCCGTCTTCGTCTTCTCGCCGCTCACCGTGCCCGCCATGAGCTGGTGGTCGGCCGCGCTCAACGCGGTCCCGCTGCAGCTCGCCCTGGTCGCCGCGCTGGCCGCGCACATCAGGTACGTACGCGAGGGCAAGGGCCGCTGGCACGCCCTGATCTGGACCGCCGTCGGCATGGCCTTCTCCACCAAGGGGGTGTTCATCCCCTTCGTGATCCTCGGGGTCACCAGCGCCTACCTCGGCAAGGGCCCCTGGCTCCGCGCGGTCCTGACGGAGCTGCGCCGGCCCGGCTGGTGGGCGCAGGGCCTGCTGCTGGCCGGGTACGCCGTGCTCTACCTGCTGCGCCGCGACACCGCCGGCTCCGACGCGCTGACCGGGCCGAAGGCGGAGGTGGTCCCCGGGCTCGTCCGCAGGCTGCTGGGCGAGACCTTCCCCACCGGCGCCGTCGGCGGCCCGCTGCGCTGGGGCGGGGTCACCACGACCGGCGGCCTGGCCGACCCGGCCCCGGCCACCGTGATCGCGTCATGGGTGGTGATCGCGCTGCTGGTCGTGGTCACGTGCGCGTACCGCAGGCGGGCCTGGCGGGCGTGGGCGATCCTGGCGGCCTACGTCGTGGTGGCCGACGCGGTGCCCACCGTGATCGCGCGGGCCACGGCCTGGGACCTCGTGGGCGCGGAGACCAGGTACGTGGCCGACGCCGCGGTGCTGTTCGCCCTCTGCCTGGCGCTGGCGTGGCTGCCGGCGCAGGGGGAGGAGGACGTCGTGCGCCGGCCCGTGCCGGGCGGGCTGTCGCTGGCCGCGGGCACGCTGACCGCCGCCTTCGTGGCGGTGTCGCTGGTCTCCATCAACGCCTTCGGCAACACGCTCAGCGGAGACCGGGTCCGGACTTATCTGGACAACGCCCGTGACTCGCTGGCCACGGCGGCGCCGGGCGCCGACATCTACGCCCGGCCGGTGCCGCCGGAGATCGTCCTGCCCTGGAACGGGCCGCGCCGGCTCACCTCGTACGTGCTGGCGCCCCTGGCCGACGCCGAGACCCGGGAGCGCATGCGCAACCCGCGCCCCACGGCCGAACCGTACGTCTTCGACGCCACCGGCAAGCTCGTCCTGGTGGGCCGGGTGACCCCGTTCTTCGACGCGGTCAAGGGCGCCAAGTGCTATCCGGCGGGCAAGTCGTTCCCGGTCGAGTCCTACGGGGGGCCCGGCATGGTGGTGGCCATGGCCTACACCAGCCCCCGGCCCGTACAGGTCGTGCTGGACCTGGGCGAGGTCCAGCGGGCGGCCACCCTGCCCGCGACCGGTGCCATGGGGGCGCTGTACTACGTCCCGCACGACGGGGCCGGCAAGGGGATGCGCATCACCGCGGCGGGCGGCCAGGGTCAGGCGTTCTGCCTCAGGGCGGTGGCGTTCGGCGAGCCGGGACCGGCCCCGCCGGCCCTTTGAGGCACGAACCGGATCAGCCGCCTGGCGGGCTCCTCCACGTAGCGGTGGGTGAGCCCGGCCAGCCCGACCGTCAGCGCGCTGACCGCGACCAGGTTGAGCGGCAGGTTGCCGGTCCACGGCTGCTGGCCGGTGAAGTCGTACCAGAGGTAGAGGACCACGAACTGCCACAGGAAGACGCCGTAGGAGATCTGGCCGAGATAGCTCATGAGCCGCCCGCCGAGCAGCGTGTGCACCCGCTCGCTCCCCAGGGCGGCGGGCGCGACCAGGCAGAAGGCGATGAGCGTGTAGAGGGCCTGCTCGGAGAAGGCGGTCCAGATGCTGCCCAGCCCGACCAGGCGCGGCCCGGTCAGCGGCGTGGAGGCGATCAGGTACGCCAGCCCGGCGATGAGCCACAGCGAGCCCCACGACGACGCCAGGGCGGCGCACAGCCGCCGGACGCGGCCGTCCTCCTCCCTGGCCCAGACGGTCAGGACGGCCAGCGCCATGCCCGGCACGAAGAACGTCCACGAGCGCGGCAGCCACACGTTCATCCACGGCCGGAACTCGGGGAAGTACTCGACGATCGTGTACGCGTACGACACGGCGCCGAAGGCCGCCAGCCCGATCAGCAGCCGCCTGGCCCTGGCCCGCAGGTCGGGTCCGGCGCGCAGCGCGAACCACCGCAGCACGGCCGCCATCAGCGGGAGCGTGAGGTAGAAGCTCAGCTCGACCGCCAGGCTCCACATCTGGCCGAGCCCCTTCGGCCCGAGCCCGAACCACCACGGGTTCGTGTCGTAGGTGTGCACCAGGAACAACATCTGCGCCCACGTCCACGGGTCAGACGCGTGCGCCTCGCCCCACAGCAGCAGCGCCACCGCCACCACCAGCCAGTACGCCGGGATGATGCGGAAGAAGCGCCGCCACAGGTAGCGGCGCGTGTCCGGGGTCCGCTCGCCGGTCAGCACCTCCGCCGCCCACGGGCGGTACAGCAGCAGCCCCGACAGCGTGAAGAAGATCGGCACGCCGATCTCGCCCCGGGCCAGCACGCCGCCCAGGAACCCGGGCTCCAGCGCCGTCCCGGTCTCCATCGAGACGTGGAACAGCAGCACGGCAAAGGCGGCCACGGCCCGGATCCCGTCGAGGGAGGTCTGGTGGCCCGACACGACCGGCACGGCCGCCGATGTAGAACCTGTTTCGGTCACGTTTCCGCATCCCTGGTGACGTTGGTCACTCACCGCAATAACATTACCGGCGAGTAGAACTAGTTCCAGTCACAGTCACCCAGCATGGAGGGTCCATGAACCGGGTCGTCGTTGGCAGCGTCCTGATCGCCGCCGGGGCATTCCTCATTGTTCTGGCACCCCTGCTGAGATTCCAAGTGGCACCCGCGCTCAGCGCCGCCGCGGGCGACTACTACGGGATCACCAAGCTGCGGGCGGCCGGCGCACAATACTTCAGCGTCCCCGACGGCAGAGTGCTCACCGCCGACCTCGACATCATCGTCACCACCCGTGGTGACGTGAAGGAGGCCGCCGGCGACCGCGTCGTGTGGGACGAGTTCACCGCCGTGAACGACGTCACCAACAGCAAGGCCGGCATCGACTTCACCGAGCGGCGCAGCGCCTTCGACAAGCGCTCCGGCGTCGGGCTCAACTGCTGCGGCGTCAACATCGACAAGGCTCCGGTGCAGCTCCAGGGGCAGATCTACAAGTTCCCGTTCGACGCCGAGAAGAAGACCTACCTGGTCTTCAACTCCAGCACCGGCAAGGCGTACGAGGCCAGGTTCGTCGGCGAGGAGAAGGTGAACGGCCTCGACACCTACAAGTTCGAGCAGGCCGTCCCCGAGACCAAGACGCAGACGCTGAACGCCCCCGCCGCCTGGTTCGGCATGGGCACCTCGGGCGACGTGCAGCTCGACCGCTACTACTCCGGCACCGTCACGTACTGGGTCGAGCCCACCACCGGCGCGCCCGTGCGCCAGGAGCAGCAGCGCAACGAGGTGCTCAAGAGCCAGGACGGCGTCGAGCGCTCCAAGGCGTTCGTGGCCACGGCCAAGATGACCGATGACACCGTGCAGAGGCTCGTGGACAGCGCCAGGGACGGCAAGAGCCAGATCACGCTGATCAGGACCACGGTGCCGATCGTGGTGGGCGTCGTCGGCCTCGTGCTGGTCGTGGTGGGCCTCCTGCTGACCCTGCGCGGGCGCAGGACCGCATGAGCCAGGGGGTGGCCGCGCGGTCCCGTCCGGCCACACCCGTGCTGGCCCTCCTCAAGGCGGCCAGGCCACGCCAGTGGCTGAAGAACCTGCTGGTCCTGGCCGCCCCCATGGCCGCCGGGGTGCTCGGCGAGCCGCGCAGCCTGCTCGCGGCGCTGCTGGTCTTCGCCGCGTTCTGCCTGGCCGCCAGCGGCTCCTACCTGATCAACGACGCCTCCGACGTGGAGGCCGACCGGCTGCACCCGCGCAAGCGGCGGCGCGCGGTCGCGTCGGGGGCGGTGTCCGTGCGGGCGGCCCGGACGACGGGTGTCGTCCTGCTGGTCCTGGCGCCCGGGGTCGCCGGGCTCACCGGGAGCTGGCAGCCGGCCGCCGTGGTGGCCGGTTACGTCGCGCTGACGCTGTCGTACACGCTGTGGCTCAAGCACCAGGAGGTCGTGGACCTCATCGCGGTCGCCGGGTGCCACGTGATCAGGGCCTACGCCGGGGCCGTGGCGGTGGACGTGCCGGTGACCGGCTGGTTCCTGATGGTCGTCTCGCTCGCCGCGCTGCAGCTGGTGGCGGGCAAGCGCGAGGTGGAGCTGCGGGCGCAGGGCGTGAGCGGGACGCGGGCCACGCTGGCCGCCTACCCGCCCGGCTACCTGACCCAGGTCCGGGTCATGTGCTCGGGCGCGATGATCGTGACGTACTGCCTGTGGGCGCTCAACGCGCACGACGACCTGTTCTACGGGCTCAGCATCATCCCGTTCCTGCTGCTCGTGCTCCGGCACAACCTGCTGGTGAACCGGGGTGAGGGCGAGGAACCGGAGGAGCTGGCCGTACGCGACCGGCCGACGCTGGTCTTCACCGCCGGGCTGGTCGTGCTGGTGGGCCTGGGGATCTACGCATGACGACGTTCCTGACCGGCTGGGGGCGTACGGCGCCCACCCCGGCCACGCTCGCCCGCCCCCGCACCCTCGACGAGCTGCGGGAGGCGGTCGAGGACGCTCCCCGGCGCGGCGTGGTGGCGCGCGGCCTGGGCAGGTCGTACGGCGACGCCGCCCAGAACGCCGGCGGCCTCGTCCTCGACTGCACCGGCCTGGACACCTGGACGTTCGACGAGGCCTCCGGCCTGGTCACCGCCTCGGGCGGCGTGAGCCTGCACGAGCTCATGACCGAGCTCGTCCCCCGCGGGTGGTTCCTCCCCGTCAGCCCCGGCACCCGGTACGTCACCGTCGGCGGCGCCGTCGCGGCCGACGTGCACGGCAAGAACCACCACCGCGACTCCTCCTTCGGCGCCCACGTCCGCTCGCTCACCCTGGTGACCGCCGGCGGGACGGCCCGCGTCCTGCGCCCCGGCGAGCCGCTCTTCCACGCCACCGTCGGCGGCATGGGGCTGACCGGGGTGATCGCCGAGGCGACCTTCGCCTGCGTCCCCGTCGAGAGCGCGCGGATGCGGGTGGACGTGGAGCGCACCGGCGACCTGGACGAGACGCTGGCGGTCATGGCCGCCACCGACGACCGCTACCGCTACACGGTGGCCTGGATCGACCTGCTCGCCCGGGGCCGCCGGATGGGGCGCAGCGTGCTCACCAGGGGCGACCACGCCGGACGTACCGAGAAGAGGGAGCCCGGTTTCGCGCCCGGCCCGCTCGTGCGGGCGCCCGCGTGGGTGCCCGGCGGGCTGCTCAACGGGCTGAGCGTGCGCGCCTTCAACGAGGTCTGGTACCGCAGGGCCCCGCGCCGCCGGACCGTCGTGCAGGACCTCGCGCCGTTCTTCCACCCGCTCGACGCCGTCGAGGGCTGGAACCGCGTGTACGGCCCGCGCGGCTTCGTCCAGTACCAGTTCGTGGTGCCCTTCGGCGCGGAGGAGACGCTGCGCGGCATCGTCGGGTCGCTGTCGGCGCACGGCACCGTGTCGTTCCTGACCGTGCTCAAGAGGTTCGGGCCCGGCTCCGGCGGGCTGCTGTCGTTCCCCATGCCCGGCTGGACCCTCGCCCTGGACATCCCGGCCGGGCAGCGCGGGCTGGGCGGCCTGCTGCGCGGTTTCGACCGGCGGGTGGCCGCGGCCGGGGGACGGGTCTACCTCGCCAAGGACTCGCGGCTGCGCGCTGACATGATGGCGGCGATGTATCCCGAGCTGGAGCGGTGGCGGCGGATCAGGGACGAGGCCGATCCCGCCGGCCTGTTCCGCTCCGACCTGGCCAGGAGGCTTCTGCTGTGAAGAACGCGCTCGGCGCCGTCGACACCGTGCTGCTGCTCGGCGGGCGCAGCGAGATCGGCATGGAGATCGTCCGGCTGCTCGTGGGGCTCGGCGCGAGCCGGGTGGTGCTGGCCGCGCGGGAGGACTTCGTCCCGCCCGCGCTCGGCGTGGAGGTCCACGTCGTGCCGTTCGACGCGCTGGACGTGCACGCGCACGGCGCGGTCCTGACCAAGGCGGTGGAGCTGGTCGGCGACCTCGACGTGGTGATCTCGGCGTTCGGGGTGCTGGGGGCCCAGGCGGACTACGACGCCGATCCCGCGGCCGCCGCGCGGGACGTCACCGTCAACTACACCGCCCACGTGTCGGTGGGGCTGCACGCCGCGAGGGTGCTGCGCGACCAGGGACACGGCACGCTCGTGGTGCTGTCGTCGGTGGCGGGCGCGCGGGTGCGCAGGGCCAACTTCGTGTACGGCTCCGCCAAGGCCGGGCTCGACGGGTTCGCCCAGGGGCTCGGCGACTCCCTGCACGGGACCGGGGCCCGGGTGCTGATCGTCCGGCCCGGCTTCGTGATCGGGCGGATGACGAGGGGCCTCGTCCCCGCCCCGCTGTCCTCGACCCCCCGGCAGGTGGCGCTGGCCACGGTGGGCGCGCTGCGCGACGGCGCCTCCTCGGTCTGGGTGCCGCGCGCGCTCGGGCCCGCCTTCGGCGCGCTGCGGCTGCTGCCCAGGGCCCTCTGGCGCAGGCTGCCGCGATAGAACTCGTTCCATTCGGCTGACCGAGCAAAGGTTCTAGAGTAGAACGCGTTGCAGTTTGACAGCTGGGCGTCTTATGGTCGGGGCATGCGGACACGTGTCACGGACATGTTCGGAATCGAGCTCCCGATCTTCGCGTTCAGCCACTGCAGGGACGTGGTCGCCGCCGTCAGCAGGGCCGGCGGCATGGGGGTGCTCGGTGCGCTCTACTTCACGCCCGAAGAGCTCGAGATGGAGCTCAAGTGGATCGACGACCACGTGGACGGCCGGCCCTACGGGGTCGACGTGGTCATGCCGGCCTCGTACGAGGGCGCGGAGTTCGCCCCCGAGGAGCTGGTCGGCCGCCTGCAGTCGATGATCCCCGACGGCCACCGGGCCTTCGTCGAGGACCTCCTGGCCAAGCACGGGGTGCCGCCGCTGTCGGCGGACGCGGACGCCGGGCGGGTGCTGCTCGGCTGGACCGACGCCACCGCGCGCCCCCAAGTGGAGGTCGCGCTGCGCCACCCGATCGCGCTCCTGGCCAACGCGCTGGGCCCGCCACCCGCCGACGTCGTGGACCTCGCCCACGCGCACGGCGTCAAGGTCGCCGCCCTCGCCTCGACCCCGCGCCACGCGCTCAAGCAGGTGGAGGTCGGGGTGGACGTCGTCGTCGCCCAGGGCACCGAGGCCGGCGGGCACACCGGTGAGATCTCGACCATGGTGCTCATCCCGCAGGTGGTGGACGCCGTGGACGTGCCCGTGCTGGCCGCCGGCGGGATCGGCAATGGCCGCCAGATGGCCGCCGGCATGGCGCTGGGCGCCGAGGGCGTCTGGACCGGCTCCATCTGGCTCACGGTCGAGGAGGCGGACACGCCGGAGATGGCCAGGCGCCGCATCCTGGAGGCCACCTCCCGGGACACCGTCCGCTCGCGCAGCTGGACCGGCAAGCCCGCGCGGCTGCTCAGGAACGAGTGGACGGAGGCGTGGGAGTCGGAGGAGTCGCCGGGGACGCTGCCGATGCCGATGCAGTTCATGCTGGTGTCGGACGCGCTGCGCCGCATCGGCCGCTCGGACGCCTCGGAGCTGGCGACGTTCCCCGCCGGCCAGATCATCGGGATGATGAACCAGGTCAAGCCGGCCAAGGACGTGGTGTTCGGGCTGGTGGAGGAGTACGCGGAGGCCCTGGAACGCCTGCAGCGCCTCACGGGCGACTGAGACGTCCGCGTCTCGAAGGGCGCACCGGCCTCGCTCGCGCGGGGCCGGTGCGTCAGTGGTTCCCGGTCGGCGGCCCTCGGTCGGCGGTCCTCGGTCAGCGGCCCTCGTACGCCGCGGGGCGCTTCTCGCGGAAGGCGCGGGTGCCCTCCTTGGCGTCCTCCGAGCCGATCACCGGCCAGCCCAGCTCGTCCGACACCTTCAGCGCCGCCACCTCCGGCATGCCCAGCGTGTCCCGGTAGGTCCGCAGGATCGCCTGCACCGCGAGCGGGCCCGAACCGGCCACGTCGTCGGCCAGTTCGCGGGCCGCCGCCAGCGCCTGGCCGTCCGGGACCACGCGGTTGACCAGGCCCATCGACAGGGCCTCCGCCGCCGTGATCGCGCGGCCGGTGAGGAGCAGGTCCATGGCGTGGCAGTACGGGATCTGGCGGGGCAGCCGTACGGCGCTGCCGCCCATGGGGAACAGCGCCCGCTTGGCCTCGAACAGGCCGAGCGTGGCCGACTCCGCCACCACCCGCAGGTCCGTGCCCACCAGCAGCTCCGTGCCGCCGGCGACCGCGTAGCCCTCCACCGCGCAGATGATCGGCTTGGTGGGCAGGTCCTCGCGCAACAGGCCCTTCCAGTGGAAGTTGGGCATCTGGGCGGCCCTGGCCTGGACCTCCGGGTCCGTCGACGCCTGGCCCATGGCCTTGAGATCGGCGCCGGAGCAGAACGTGCCCTCCGCGCCCGTCAGGATCGCCACCCGGACGCCGGGCTCCGCCGACGCGTACGCCCATGCCGAGGCCAGGCCGATCAGCATGTCCGAGGACAGCGCGTTGCGGGCCTCCGGGCGGTTCATGGTGACGGTCAGGACGTGGCCGTCGCGTTCGATCCGGCAGTGCGGGGTGCTGATCGGCAGGAGCTCCACGGATGCCTCCAAAGTCGCTGTATCAAGCGCTTGTTAGGCCGCGATCATACCTCGCGGATCAAGCGCTTGCTCAGGGCTTCGCTCCCGGGATACGCTCCCACCAGCAAACGAGAACAGGTTCCTGTTTTGCTCGCCCTGAGCTGAGGAGATCAGATGGGCACGCTCGGTTTCTGGAGGCTCGCGCAGGCGGATCCCGAGTGGATCGCGGCCGTGGACCCGGACGGCACGCAATACCGCGCGGGCGACCTCCTCGCCCGCTCGAACCGCCTCGTGCACGGGCTGCGCGCGCTCGGCCTCCAGCCCGGCGACGGCATCTGCGGCCTGGTCCCGAACGGCGCCGACGGCCTGGTCCTCTACCTGGCCGCCCTGCAGGCCGGCTGGTACTACACCCCGATCAACTGGCACCTGACCGGCCCCGAGATCGCCTACATCGTCTCCGACAGCGAGGCCAAGGCCTTCTTCGTGCACCCGCGCTTCCTGGCCGAGGGCACCCGCGGGGCCCAGGCCATCGCGCCCGAGCGCCGCTTCCGCATGGGCGGCACGGCGGAGGAGTTCCGGCCCCTGGCGGAGCTCCTCGACGGGCAGCCCGACACGACCCCCGCCGACCGCACCGCCGGGGCCACCATGCACTACACCTCGGGCACCACCGGCAAGCCCAAAGGCGTCCGGCGGCAGCTCAGCGGCCTGGACCCGGACGACGCCGCTGAGCTCATGACCTTCCTGCTCGGGCTGTTCGGCATCACCCCCGGCCGCCCGAACGCGCACCTCGTGACCTCGCCGAGCTACCACACGGCGGTGACCCAGTTCGGCGGCACGGCGCTGCACATGGGTCACACGCTCGTCTACATGGACAGGTGGGACGCCGAGGAGATGCTCGCGCTCTGCGAGCGCCACCGCGTCACCAACTCGCACCTCGTCCCGACCCACTTCAAGCGGCTGCTCGCCCTGCCGGAGCAGACCCGCTCCAAGTACGACCTCTCCTCCCTGAAATGGATGATCCACGCCGCCGCCCCCTGTCCGATCCCGGTCAAGTGGGCCATGCTCGAGTGGTGGGGCGACTGCGTGTACGAGTACTACGCGGCCACCGAGGGCGGCGGCACCCTCGCCACGCCCGAGGGCTGGAAGGCCCACCCGGGCACGGTCGGCTCGGCGTGGCCGATCAGCGAGCTGCTCATCGCGGACGACCAGGGCGAGCCGGTGCCCACCGGGACCCCCGGGACGATCTACATGAAGATGATGGGCGTCCCGTTCGAGTACAAGGGCGACCCCGCCAAGACCGCCGCGAACCGCCTCAAGGACTACTTCACCGTCGGCGACATCGGATACCTGGACGAGGACGGCTTCCTCTACCTGTGCGACCGCAAGGCCGACATGATCATCTCCGGCGGGACGAACATCTACCCGGCCGAGATCGAGAACGAGCTCATGATCCACCCGAAGGTGGCCGACGTGGCCGTGTTCGGCATCCCGGACGAGGAGTGGGGCGAGCAGATCAAGGCCGTCGTCGAGCCCGCGCCGGGCACCGAGCCGGGGCCCGAGCTGGCCGCCGAGCTGCTGGCCTCGCTGGAGGGGCGGCTGGCCAGGATGAAGTGGCCCAAGAGCATCGACTTCATCGCCGAGATGCCCCGCGAGCCCAACGGCAAGCTGCTCAAACGCAAGCTCCGCGCCCCGTACTGGGAGGGACACGACCGTGCCATCTGATCCGCTGGTCGCTCAGCACGTCCTGGAGTTCCCCGGCGGCTACACGCGTACGACGGGACCGGTGGTCGGCCGGTTCCTGAGCGAGTTACGCGCCCGCCGCATCGTCGGGGTGCGGACGGCGGAGGGCCGGGTGCTCGTCCCGCCCCTCGAGTACGACCCCGCGACCGGCGAGCCCGTCACCGGCGAGTACGTCGAGGTCGGCCCGGCGGGCACGGTCACGACGTGGGCATGGGTGGACGAGCCGCTCGAAGGACACCCGCTCGACCGCCCCTTCGCCTGGGCGCTGATCGAGCTCGACGGCGCGGACACCGCCCTGCTGCACGCGGTGGAGGCCGAGAACCCCAAGGCGATCGGGGCCGGGACGCGCGTCTGGCCCGTCTGGCGCGACCGGCCCACCGGCCACATCACCGACATCTCCCATTTCGCCCCCGAGGTCACGAAGATCGTGTCCAACGTGCGCGCCGAATACCGCCTCCAGGCGGGCGGCGCGCTGCGCGTCTTCCTGGAGGGCGTCGAGCGCGGCGTCCTCCTCGGCGGCCGGTGCGGGAGCTGCGGCAAGGTGTACGTGCCCTACCGGGCGGCCTGCCCCGAATGCGGAAGCGCCATCCCGGAGACGCTCGAACTCCCCGACACCGGCACGATCACCACGTACGCCATCAACAACCTGCCGGATCCCCGGGCTCCGCAGGTGCCGTTCGTGTCGGCGTACATCCTGCTCGACGGCGCCGACGTCCCCATGATCGCCCTGATGGGCGACGTACCCGCACACGAGGTGCGCCAGGGCATGCGCGTCAAGGCCGTCTGGGTCCCGGAGGGCGAGCGGACGGCGTCCATGACGAACATCCGCTGGTTCGCCCCCACCGGCGAGCCGGACGTGGAGCTGTGATGAGAGACGTAGCGATCGTCGCATTCGCCCAGACGCGGCACACCGGCCAGGACACCGGCCTGACCGAGCCCGAGCTGATCCTGCCCGTGATCAACGAGGTCAAGGAGCGGACCGGGCTCAAGCGGTTCGGCTTCACCTGCTCGGGGAGCTGCGACTACCTGGCCGGGGCGCCGTTCTCGTTCGTGTCGGCGCTCGACGCGCTGGCCGCCTGGCCGCCGATCTCCGAGAGCCACGTCGAGATGGACGGCGCCTGGGCGCTGTACGAGGCGTGGGTGCGCCTCCAGCACGGCGACATCGACTCGGCCCTGGTCTACGGCTTCGGCAAGTCGTCGCTCGGCGACCTGCGCACGATCATGACGCTCCAGCTCGACCCGTACTACCTGGCCCCGCTCGGGCTCGACCAGCTCTCCTACGCCGCCCTCCAGGCCAACGCGGTCGGCGCGGACCGGCGGGAGCTCGACGAGATCGTCCGGCGCAGCCGCGCGGACGGCAGGAGCAACCCGTACGCGCTCGATCTGCCCGACCCGGACGGTGAGGACTTCGCCGTGCAACCGCTCAGGAAGACGGACGTGCCGCCCATCACGGACGGCGCGGCGGCGATCGTGCTCGCGACCGGGGACCTGGCCGCCCGGCTGTGCCCGAATCCCGCCTACATCAGGGGAATCGCGCACCGCATCGAGCCGCACTACCTGGGCCTGCGCGACCTGGCCCGGTCGGTCTCCGCGGCCGACGCCGCGCGGGCCGCGGGGGTCGGGAAGGGGCCCGTCGAGGTGGCCGAGCTGCACGCCCAGTTCCCGCACGAGGAGATCGTCCTGCGGGAGGCGCTCGAACTGGGCGGCGACACCGTGATCAACCCGTCGGGTGGCCCGCTGGCCGCCAACCCCGTCATGGCCACGGGCCTCATCCGCATCGGCGAGGCCGCGCGGCGGATCCACGACGGCGACGCGAGCCGCACGGTCGCGCACGCCGCGAGCGGCCCCTGCCTGCAGCAGAACCTCGTCACCGTCCTGGAGGCATGAACAATGGGCAACCGGTGCGCGGTCATCGGCGTCGGGCAGACGCACTACACGACCAAGCGGCGCGACGTCTCGATCGCCGGGCTGGTGCGCGAGGCGGCGCTGCGGGCGCTGGCGGACGCCGGGCTGACGTTCAAGGACATCGACGCCGTGGTCATCGGCAAGGCGCCGGACCTGTTCGAGGGCGTGATGATGCCGGAGGCGTACCTGGCGGACGCGCTCGGCGCGGCGGGCAAGCCCATGATGCGCGTGCACACGGCGGGCAGCGTGGGCGGCTCCACCGCCCTGGTCGGCGCCTCGCTGATCCAGGGCGGGGTGCACGAGCGGGTGCTCGTGGTCGCGTTCGAGAAGCAGTCGGAGTCCAACGCCACCTGGGCGCTGTCCACGCACCTGCCGTTCAACGCGTCGCTGGTGGTGGGCGCGGGCGGCTACTTCGCCCCGCACATCCGCGAGTACATGCGCAGGTCCGGCGCCCCCGGCCACATCGGCACGCTGGTGGCGGTCAAGGACCGGCTGAACGCGCTGAAGAACCCGTACGCGCACCTCAAGATCCCCGGCATCGACCAGAAGATGGTCGAGTCGACGCCCATGCTCTGGGAGCCGATCCGCTACCTGGAGACCTGCCCGTCCAGCGACGGCGCCTGCGCGCTGGTGCTGTCGTCAGAGTCGGCGGTCACCGGCACCCCGGCCTGGGTGCACGGGACGGCCATGCGCTCCGAGCCGATCTTCCGCGCCGCCCGCGACACGGTCAGCCCGCAGGCCGGCAAGGACTGCGCCGCGGACGTCTACCAGCAGGCCGGCATCACCGACCCGCGGCGGCAGATCGACGTGGCCGAGGTGTACGTCCCGTTCTCCTGGTACGAGCCGATGTGGCTGGAGAACCTGGGGTTCGCGGCGGAAGGGGAGGGATGGAAGCTCACCGAGTCGGGCGCCACGGCACTCGACGGTGACACCCCCTGGAACGCCTCGGGCGGGGTGCTGTCGAGCAATCCGATCGGGGCGTCGGGGCTGATCAGGTTCGCCGAGGCCGCGCTGCAGGTGCGCGGGATGGCCGGCGAGCACCAGGTGGAGGGCGCCCGTACGGCGCTCGGCCACGCCTATGGCGGGGGAGCCCAGTTCTTCGCGATGTGGATCCTCGGACGGGAGAGACCCTGATGGAGTTCAACCACGCTGACCTGTACGAAGGGCTCGCGGACACGATCGGGGACAGGACGGCCGTCGTCTGCGGCCAGGAAAGGCGCACCTACGCCGAGCTGGAGGCCGAGTCGAACCGGCTCGCCCACTACCTCATGGACCTCGGCGTCCAGCCGGGCCAGCACGTCGGCCTGCACCTCTACAACGGCATCGAGTACGTCGCCGGCCTGCTGGCCGCCCTCAAGATCAGGGCCGTGCCGATCAACGTCAACTACCGGTACGTCGAGGCCGAGCTGCTCTACCTCTACCGGGACGCCGACCTCCGGGCACTGCTCTACGACGTGGAGTTCGAGCCCAGGGTGGCCGCCGTGGCCGGCGACGCGCCGCTGCTGGAGCACCTGATCGCGGTGGGCGGGCAACCGTCGCTCGGCTCGGCGGTGCCGTACGCGACGGCCCTGGAACACGGCAAGCCGGAGCGGGGCTTCCCGCCGCGCTCGGGCCAGGACGTGTACATCATCTACACCGGCGGCACCACCGGCATGCCCAAGGGCGCGATGTGGCACGTCGAGGACCTGTTCATGGGCTTCGGCGGCGGCAACCCGTACGGCGAGCCGCGCGCCACCCCGCAGGAGGTCATCGACGAGGCGATCAAGGCCACCCCCATGGTCATGATGGCCGCGCCGCCGCTCATGCACGGGGCCGCGCAGATGGCCACGTTCATCTGCTGGTGCATGGGCTCGACCATCGTGTACGTGCGCAAGTTCGAGGCCGCGGAGGTCTGGCGGGCGATCGAGCGGGAGCGCGTCGCCACCCTGAACATCACCGGAGACGCCATGGCCAGGCCCCTGGCCGAGGCGCTGGAGAAGGGCTCGTACGACGTCTCCTCGCTGTTCGTGATCAGCTCGACCGGGGCCATCCTGTCCGGCGCGGTCCGCGACCGCCTCCAGGAGCTGCTCCCGAACGTCATGATCCTGGACAGTTTCGGCTCCACCGAGTCCGGCTACACGGCCTCCGGCGTGGCCGGCTCCTCGCCCGAGACGGGCCTGCGCTACCAGCCGAACGCCGTGGTCAAGCTGGCCGTGCTCGACGAGCGGAACCGCCCGGTCGAACCCGGCTCGGGGCAGATGGGGACGGTGGCGCGGTCGGGGCGGGTGGCGTTCGGCTACTACAACGACCCGGACAAGACGGCCCGCACGTTCGTCACCGACGAGGCGGGCACCCGGTGGCTGCTGACCGGTGACCTGGCCACGGTTGACCCCGACGGCACCGTGAACGTGTTCGGCCGGGGCTCGCAGTGCATCAACACCGGCGGGGAGAAGGTGTTCCCCGAGGAGGTCGAGGCGGTGCTCAAGGGGCATCCCTTGGTGTTCGACGCGGTGGTGACCGGGGTGCCGGACGAGCGGTGGGGCAACCGGGTGGCCGCCGTGATCGAGCCGCGGCCCGGCATCGAGGTCACGGCCGACGAGCTGGACGGGCACTGCCGGCGGCTTCTGTCCGGGTACAAGGTGCCTCGTACGTACGCGTTCGTGACGGAGATGGTGCGCTCGCCGGCGGGCAAGGCCGACTACCGGTGGGCCCGCGAGACGGTCGAGAACACCGCCACGGACTGAGGCAGCCGATCGGGGTCAGGTCGGGCGGCGCTGGGAGCTCAGCCGGCGCAGCTCGGCCTCGACCGCCCTCGCCTCCTCACCCCTGCCCCCGGCCGTCTCCAGCAGCTTCAGCCGCCCGATCAGCACGTCCCGGAGCAGCCCCTGCCCGCCCTCGGCCGCGGGCAGCTCGCGCAGCAGGTCCGCGGAGACCCGCAGGGCGGCCTCCGCGGCGTCGTCCCGGCCCAGCTCCCACTGGCAGAAGCCCAGGCGGGCGTGCGCCACGGCCCTGGCCAGCGCGTCCCGCGTCACCTGGGTGCTCCGGTGGAAGACGAGCCCGGCCTCCAGCGCCCGCCCCGCCTCCATCAGCGCGTCCCCCAGCATGAGCATCGCCTGGGACAGCAGCCCCGACTGCATCGGATTGTCCGGCGAGAACCGCTCCAGCGCCGCCACCGCCTCCCGCAGCGGCTGGATCGCCTTGGCCGCCAGCTCCCGCATCCTGAGCGCGGAGGCCAGGGTGAGGCAGGCGCCGGCGCGGCTGGTGTGCAGGGCGTGCGCGTTCATGCCCGCGGCCAGCAGCTCGTCGTAGATCGCGATGGCCTCGCGCGCCCTGGCCTCGGCCTCCGCGCCGCCGTCCAGCCGCAGCAGGGGGAGCAGCTCCGAGCTCTGTGCCAGGGAGTCGGCCAGGATCGCCCGGTAGGTCGGATCGTCCGGTGCCCGCCGGGCCAGCGGGATCAGGCCCTCCACGAGCGCGTTGGCCTCGCCGAGCTCGCCGAGCATCATGTGACACCTGGCCAGCCGCTGGGTGGCCAGGGCGTGCTTCACGGTGCCCGGTTCGTGGCCGGTCGTGGCGATCCGTGCGTACTCGGCGGCCTCCTGCGGGCGCCCGTCGGCCAGGAGATCGTCGGCGATCAGCGCGGCGGTCTCGGCGGCGGCCAGCGGCTCCGCCAGCCCGCCGAACAGCCGCAGGGCCTCCACCAGGTGCGCCATCGCCTCCTGCCCCCGGCCGAACGCCCGCAGCACCCGCCCCCGCACCTGAACCGCCCGCGCCCGCACCCGCGGCAGCTCCCGCCCCGCCTCCTCGGCCCGGTCCAGCTCGGCCAGCGACCAGGCGATCGCCTCCAGCGCGGCCTGCGAGCGGTCCAGCGCGGCCAGGGTGGAGCCGAGCTGGGCGTAGGTGACGGCGGCGACGGCCGGGTCGTCCAGCTCGTCACAGAGGTCGGCGGCCCGCTCGCAGTGGGCCAGCGCCTCGACGGGGCGGCCCTGGGCGAGCAGCTCGGCGGCGTACCGGTTGAGGGCCTCGGCCAGCGTACGGTCCTCGCGCTCGCCGAGCAGCACGATGGCCTGCTCGACGACGGCAAGCCCCCCGCCCGGCCCGCCCTCGGCCTCCCGGGAACCCAGCGCGGACAGCCGGGCCAGGGCGGATCCGAGGTGCTCCCGATAGACCCCTGAAACGGCGGCGAGCCCCCGGTAGACGCGCACGGCCAGCTCCGCACCCGCCACGGCGCTCGCGGTGTCACCCGCCTCCGCCGCCGCGGCACTGAACGCGGCCAGGCACCGGCCGTACCGGTCATACGTCTCGGGCGCGCCCGTCAGCGGCACCTCCCGCTCCAGCTCCTCCGTGAACGCCGTGAGCGGCCCCACCAGCTCGGCCGCCGCTCCCTCCACCGCGCCGGCGAGCTCCTCGACGAGGGCATCGAGCGCGTCCGCCCCGGGAAGCGGCCGCAGGTCCAGGATCTGCGCGTACAGATCGGTTCCGGCGGCGGGGCCCTCCTCCTCCACCCGCAACCTGGCCAGCCGGACCAGCGCCAGCAGGTGCACGCCGGCCAGATCGTGGGGGACGGGCTGCCCGAGCCGCGCCATCGCCGAGGTGCCCGCGGCCAGCCGCGTCCGGGTCGCCTCGCTCTCGTGCTGCTCGGCCAGGCAGAGCCCCCCGAGCTCCAGGCAGGTGGCGGCGACCAGCCGGTCCCCGTCGCCGGGCGGCGAGGGGGTGAAGTCGAGCGCGCGGGTGACGGACCGAAGCGCGCCTTCGGGGTCCTGCCGGGTGAACCGGATGCCGCCCTGCAGCCGCAGCGCCCCGGCCAGGGCGACGGGACGTTCGAGGCCCTCCGCCACGAGCTTGGCGTACAGCTCGACCAGCCGGTCGGCCGCCGCCTCCGCGTCGGACGGGCAGGCGGCGCGGGACAGGGCGACCGTCTCGAGGATCATCAGCTCCGCCAGCTCGGTACGGAACTCGGCGCTCGTCTGGGCGTGCGGCTCGTAGGACTCGATGGCGGTGAGCAGGTGAGGGATGGCCTCCTTGTGGCGCCCCAGCACCACCAGCGACCGGCCGAGGGCAGCGGCGACCATGCCGACGGCGATCGCGTGCGGCCCGTCGGGCGCGGCGTGCCGCTCCAGCAGCTCGGCCGCCCGCATCGCCAGCGCGAACCCTTCCCCGGCCCGCCCGGCATCCGCCCAGGCCCGGGCGAGCACGGCCTGCGCCGACAGATAAGCGTGAATCTGCTCGATCCCCGGCGCACCGGCTCCCTCGACGGCCTCCCGGCACGCCGCCAGCCGCCGCTCAGCCCGCCCGACGGCCCCCTCGTGCCCGCCCGCCGCGTCCGAGCGCCTCATGACCAGATCCAGCAGCCACGGCTGCCCGTCGGCGGCCTCCTCCCCGGCGGCCGGGCCGGCTTCCAGCCTCCTGCGCAACCTGGCCCGCACCTCGGACCGATGGGCCTCCTCGGCACCCAGCACGTCGTACAGCTCGGCGGCGATCTCCAGCTGCGCCAGGCCGTCGGCGGTCCGGCCCAGCTCGTCCAGGCAGAGGCCGAGCAGCCGCCTGCCCGTGGCCTGTGCCGCCGTGTCCCGCTCGGCCGCCACGGTCATGGCCTCCTGCAGCGGCCCGAGCGCCTCTTCCGGCCGGTCGTCGATCAGCAGCAGCTCGCCGAGATCGAGCAACTGCCCGGCCAGGGCGGGGCGGTGCTCGTCGGGTTCGAGCGTGACGAGGGCCCGCAGGCTCCGTACCGCCTCGGCGGCGGACCGTACGGCGGCGTCCAGGTCTTCCAGGCCGGCGTGCAGCCTGGAGAGCACGGCCGCGGCGGAGGCCAGCATGGCCCGCAGGCCGGGCTCCTCCCGCGCCAGCGCCCGCAGCCGGGAGACGGCCTCGGCGGCCGGGGCGAGGGCTTCGGCCGGCCTGCCGTGCGTCTCCAGCCAGCCGGCGAGCAGATGCAGGCGGTGGGCGAGGTCCCTGTCGGTCGGGGCGACGCCCTTGGCGGCGGACGTGGCGGCGACGGCCAGGCAGGCGGCCAGCTCGGGCAGCGCCGCGCCGGCCCCGATCCCCTCGAACGGCGTCAGCGGCTCCGGCACCTGTACGGCGAGCGGCTCCGGCACCTCGCCGAAGACCGCCGCCACACCCCGCTCGGACGCCTGGACGGAACCCGCGGCCGCCGCCCGGCCCGGCGGTGGCCGCCACGGCTCGAACACCGAGCCCGCCCCGCCGGCGAACGCCCGCGCGCCGGTCTCGCCCACGGGCGACCGCGCGCCGGACTCGCCGGCCGGCGCCTGCATGCGGGTCCTGCCGAGGGGCGCCTCCGGCGGCTGCCCGACGGCCATGAGCCGGCTGGCCGGTGGATCGGCCCCGGAACCCGTCGGCGGCAGGCGGTCGCCGGACGTGCCCGGGCGCGGCCGCGGGACCGTGGCCGCCTCACCGTCCGGGTGCCGGTCAGCGGCCGTCCCGGGCAGTACGGACAGGACGCCCGTCACGTTCGCCGCGAAATCGGCGTCACCACC
This sequence comes from Nonomuraea sp. MTCD27, assembly GCF_041950495.1. Lineage (NCBI taxonomy): Bacteria > Bacillati > Actinomycetota > Actinomycetes > Streptosporangiales > Streptosporangiaceae > Nonomuraea > Nonomuraea sp. MTCD27. Next base: position 84,999 of record NZ_JBGNUW010000009.1, read on the forward strand.
GGCCGCCGAGAACGCCGCCACAGCCTCCTCCAGCCGTCCCGTCCCCAGGAGCGCGCAGGCGACGTTGTAATGCGCCCGCGCGGCCTGCTCCGAATACCGGAGATCGTCCTCGGCCAGGATGCGGAACCGGGCCGCCGCCTCCTGCGCGGGCTTGAGCGCGCCCCCCGCCTCACCGCCCAGCAGCAGGCATGCCCCCAGGCCGAACAGCGCCTCCGCCCGCCCGGCCGCCTCCTCGTACGGAGGAGCGCCGGCGTACGCCTCCACGGCCTCCGCCGCCGCGACCACCGCCTCGCCCACCCTGCCCACGGCGGCCAGGCTGTCCGACAACCGTGCCAGCGCCCCCGCCAGCGCGACCCGCGTACCACCCCGAGCCCGCCGGTGCCGGACAGCCAGCTCGGCGAGCGTCACGGCAAGTGCCCGCGACCCCAGCCCGGCCTCCTCCACCCGCACCGCCGGCAGCGCGGCCACGGCCTCGGCGAGCTGCCGGTCGGTGGCGAACAGCCGCAGCGCGGCGTCGAGCACGTCGCCGAGCCGGCTCGCGGGGTTGGTCACGGCCTCCGCGACCAGCCTCCCGATCCGGCTGATGACCAGCGACCACAGCGCCGCCCTGGCCCGCTCCCTACCCGCCGACAGCCGGAGGACGTCGAGCATGCGCACGAGATGCCCGACCGTGCGGCCATCCTGGTCGTGGACGGCGAGTACGAGCGCGTCCAGGCTCTCCGTCCCGGCCAGGAACTCCTCGACCAGGAGATCCGGCCCCAGCGGGCTCAGCCGTCCGTCATCGGGAGCGCCTGGTGCGCCCGCGGGGTCACGCCGGCCCGGGAAGACGCGGCCCAGCCAGTCGGCCGCGTTCCGGAGGTGAGGTGTGCCGCGAAGTCCGGGGACGGCCATCAGGAGGCCGGGGAGTTCGGCCGGGGAGGGGGCGGTGAGCGTGAGGACCGCCACGGCCTGCCGCGCTGTCACGTCGTCGAGGCGTTCCCCCGTGTCCGGCCAGACGCGGGCCCACTGATCGCGTTCGCGTGCCAGGAACCGGCCGAGCAGGCCGTCGCCGCCTCCCACCCGCCCGATCGCGTCGCCGTCCGCGTCGCACAGCCGCAGCAGGGCGGCCAGGTGGACGTGGAGCGGGAGGCCGTACTCCGGGTCGTCGAGCCGGGGCGGGGAGGGGAGGGCGGCGCGGCTCGGCGCGAACGCCTTCATGGCCGCCGACGCGTGCTCGGTCCGCTCGGTGAGCGTGAGCGGGTGGGCGTTGAGCTGCACCGTCGTGCTGTTGAACCGTCTGAGCCGGCCGCCCGCCGCCGTGTCCAGCCGCCGCCACCAGTCCGGCTCGCCGGGCTCTCTGGCCGCCAGGAGGAGGCGTACGCGGGGGTTGTGCCCGTGCTCGGCCAGCCTGCGGATCAGCTCGCCGACGAGGGGGAGGGACGGCTCGGGACGGTCGATGACGATCAGGGTGGGTCGCAGCGCGTCGGGCGACACGGCGCTCGGCGGGCCGGGCGGCGTCCCGGCCGGCAGGCCCGCCAAGGCGTCGAGGGGGAGGAAGCCCGTGTCCCAGCCCGCTTCCGCCAGTTCCGCGCACAGCTCGCCGGCCAGCCGGGTCTTCCCCGTCCCGCTGCGTCCCGTGAGGACCGCGATCGACAGCGGGGCCGGGTCGGCGGCCCACGCGCGCAGCTCCGCCAGCTCCTCGGTCCGGCCCAGGAACGGCACCACCGCGTGGCGTGCCATCAGCAGCGTCCAGTCCGGGCGGTCCTGGGGCAGCCGCACGCGGGCCGGTTGCAGGAGGGTGGGAAGTGGCGGCGAGGGGTCGCCCGCGACGGTCTCGGGAGGGCCGGGGGCGACGGCCGCCAGCTCGCGGAAGCGTTCGTCGGCCAGCAGGGCGGTCACGGGGATGGCGTCGAGGTGGCGTTGGGCGTGCCCGGAGGGGCTGGTGGCGATCACGCCAATCAGCTGGCCGGCGGGTTCGGCGAGCAGGGCGGCGCCCGACATGCCGTGCCAGAGCGAGTCCGGCATCGACTCGAGTTCGGGGCTCAGCACGCTGACCGCCAGGGTCTTCGACACCGCGCCCATCGGTGCGTCCACCAGGCCGGCCAGCGTCTCCGGGCTCCGCGCCCCTTCTCGCTGCCCCGTCTGCGGGAAGCCCCCGGCCAGCCAGCGCAGGCGATGGGCTCCGCCGGTCGCCGGCCTGGCGAATCGGGTGCGCTCGATGCCGGGCAGGTCCGCCCATACCGGCTCGGTCACCCGGAGCAGCACCGCGTTCGCGCCGCCGCGCCCCCGCCACACCGGCTCGGCCGCCACCCACCGATCCGGCCCCGGCCCGCGTACGTGGCAGGGCGCGCCAGGGCGTATCACGTGACCGGAGGTCAGCACCAGATCGGCACCGACCACATATCCGGAACCGGTCAGGCCGACCAGATCGGCGTGACCGGAGAAGACCTCGACGACCCGTTCGAGCCCGAGGCGGTGCGGTGGCGTGTCCATGAGGTCCGCCTCTTAGCTACGTCCTGACGTGCCGTCCCCCTGATCAGCGTCTGATCTCATCTCACTATCGCACTATGGCCCGGAAATTTCCTGGCTTGTCAGGCCTTCTCGGTGGTGAGCCAGGCCGCCAGCCCGAGGTAGACGACCCCGCTGCCCACATCCAGCCGCCGGCGTACGCGGGCCGACCCGCGTACCCGTCCCGCCAGGGCCGAGGCGAGCATCGCGTACGTCCCGTCCGACGCCATGCCCAGGACGATCCACAACAGCCCGAGCAGCAGGATCTGCGGCCCGACCGGCCCCGCCTCCGGGTTGGTGAAATGCGGCAGGAACGCCACGAAGAAGACGGCCGTCTTGGGGTTGAGCACGTTCACCACGAACCCCTCCCAGAACAGCCGCCGCCTCGACTGCGTCTTCACCTCGATCGGCTCGTCGCCGTCGCCCCGGCGCATCAGCTGGCGCACGCCGAGCCAGACCAGGTAGGCCACGCCCACGTACTTGACCACGGTGAACGCCGTGGCCGAGGCCGCCAGCAGCGCGCTGATGCCCAGCGCCGCGGCCGCCACGTGGACGACCGAGCCGGTGTGGACGCCGAGCACGGAGACCAGGCCGGCGCCGCGACCCTGGGAGACGCTCCGGGTGACGATGTAGAGGACCGCGGGTCCGGGAACCACCAGCAACCCGAGCGTGAGCGCGCAGAATATGGCGAGTGTCGAAATGTCCGGCATGGGGCCATGGTAGGCGTGGCGTCAAAGGCTTTCCTGGAGGGCTGCCAGCAGCGCTTCGGTGGCCGGCGGGTGTGGCGGCTCGCCGTAGACGGCGGCGTACACGTGCCTGGTCGACCCCGGCACCTCCGCCACCTCCACCTCCGGGTGGCGATGGGCGGCCAGCGCGAGCCCGGGCAGCATCGTCAGCCCCAGCCCGGCCGCGACCAGCGCCTGCACGGCCACGATGTCGTCGCTGGTGAAGGCGATCCGCGGCTCGAACCCCGCCTTCTCGCAGGTGTCGAGCAGGTGGCTGCGGCACCGGTCGCACCCGGCGATCCAGGCCGACTCGGCGTGCTCGGCCAGCCCGCCCGCGGGGCCGCTCGACACCAGGTAGCTGGGGTCGTCGAGCAGGTGCACCATGTGGATGCCGCTGTCCTCGGGGGCGGTGTCGTCGTAGCGGAACATGACCGCGACGTCCACCCGCCCGGCGCGCAGCAGCCGCAGCGCCTCCGGCGGCTCGGTCTCGGTGAGCTGCAGGCGAAGCCCAGGATGCGCGCCGGCCAGCAACCTGGCCGCCTTGGGGATGAACGTCCCCAGCGCGGACGGGAAGGCCGCCAGCCGCACCCGCCCGGAGCGCAGCCCCACGTGCGCGGCCAGTTCCTCGGCGGTGGCGTCGAGGCGGCCGATGATCTCCGCGGCCCGCTCGGCCAGCAGCCGCCCCGCCTCCGTGAGCCGGATGCCGCGCCCGGCGCGCTGGACGAGCTTGGCCCCGGTCTCCGCCTCCAGCCGGGCCAGGTGGTGGCTGACCGAGGGCTGTGAATAGTGCAGCTCCTTGGCCGCCGCGGTCAGCGAGCCCTTGCGGGCCACCGCGACGAGGACGCGCAGGCGTACGACGTCGAGCATTCATCAATCGTATCTATAGATCGACCAGAAGACTTCTGTTGGACCTATCGGTCGAAATGCAGGACCGTGAAAGGGGAAGGCCGATTGCTGATTTTCCCTAGGGGAATACCATGAATGTCGCCGTAACCACAGCCACCAGACCCGGGCTCGGCATCCTCGTGGCGGGGGTGTCGCGGATCGTCGACCGCCGGCTCGGCCGCCGCGAGACCGCCCTCGCCGTCGCCGCCCTGCTGCGCGACCACCTCCCCGGGCGCGACATCCTGACGCCCGAGGAACGCGCGGGCTCGCCCGACCGGTACGCCAGCCACGTGCTGCACGCCGAGGAGGGCTTCTCCATCGTCGGCGTCGTGTGGCGGCCCGGCCAGGACACGGTGATCCACGACCACGTCTCGTGGTGCACGTTCGGCATCCTCAGCGGGATCGAGCACGAGACGCTCTACCGCGACATGGGCGACCACCTCGTGGAGATCGGGCGGGCCGACAACCGGCCGGGCGAGGTCAGCGGGTTCGCGCCGCCCGGGGACATCCACAAGGTACGCAACACCAGCGCGGAGGTCGGGGTGTCGCTGCACGTGTACGGGGCCGACGTGGCCAGGCTCGGCAGCAGCGTACGCCGGGTCTACGACCTCCCGGTCAGGTAACCCTCCAGCCGGTCGGCCAGCTCCCGGGGCCTCGCCAGCATGGGAGCGTGGCCGCCGCCGATCTCGTCGGGCGTGATGCCGAGCCGGTCGCGCACGACCCGGCGCATGAACTCGGGGGTGAAGAACCGGTCGTCCCGGCACAGCAGGAATCTGGTCGGCACGTCCGGCCACGCGCCCAGCGGCCACGGCTCCAGCACCGCCTTGTCCGCATGGGAGCGCCCCCGGGACAGGCACTCCTCGGCGAGCTCCTTGGGCACGTCGTGCAGGAACAGCTCGACCGTGTCCATCTCCGCCTGCTCGAATCCCGTGTTGCCCCACCACTCGGACGGCGGCTCGCCGGGGACCGGGACCATGGCCGTGACCAGCACCAGGAGCTCGGCAGGCGTCCGCGCGCAGACGAGCGGCCCGACGAACCCGCCCCACGAATGCGCCACGACGACCAGGTCGCGGCGGCCCCCGACGGCTTCGACCACGGTGTCGGCGTGGTCGAGCAGGCCCGCGTTCTCGTCCTCGACCGGCAGGTCCACCGCCACCACGTCATGCCCGCGACCGCGTAGCTCGGGCTCCAGTAGGTGCCAGTCCCAGGCGGAACCCCCGCCACCGTGGATCAGCGCGAACGTGGCCATATTGCGATACCTCCGAAGTCAGGCGACACCCCATCCTGCCCCGGCCGATGAGTTCCCGGCGCCGGCCAGGTCTGTCCATTGACGACCGCCGCACCGAAGGAGTGACCATGGAACCGACCACCCGGCTGGACGCCCGCTTCAGCGCCGAGAACGCCGCCCCGACGTCCTGGGCCGAGGCCCGCGACCAGCTGGAGCGCGCGGAGACGTACTGGCTGAGCACCGTACGCGCCGACGGCCGCCCGCACGTCTCCACGCTGCTGGCCGTCTGGCAGGACGACGCGCTCTACTTCTGCACGGGTGCCGAGGAGCAGAAGGCCAGGAACCTGGAGGCCAACCGCAAATGCGCGCTCACCACCGGAGCCAGCGCCCTGCACGAGGGCCTGGACCTGGTGGTGGAGGGCGTCGCGGAGCGGGTCACGGACCCCGGCAAGCTCAAGCGGCTGGCCGATGCCTGGGAGGCCAAGTACACCAGCGAGTGGCACTTCGAGATCGCCGACGAGGGGTTCGTGAACTCCGCCGGCGGGGTGGCCCTGGTCTTCGAGGTGGCGCCGGCCAAGGTGCTGGGCTTCCGCAAGGGCGACTACGCGCAGACGCGCTGGCGGTTCTGAGCCGCTCAGGCGCCCGTGATGAGGCGCCTTTCCAGGGCGATGACGCGCTCGATGCTCCGCAGGTCGTAGTTGCTCAGGATGACCGCCGTCCAGTCGAGGTCGAGGTAGATCGACCAGCTCGTCGAGATGCCGCCCGCGCCGCCGCCGTGGGTGATGATCCGCTGGTTGTCGTAGATGGGGGCGACGGGCCCGTACGCCTGGAGCCCGCGGGAGGGGTGCTCGCCCGGGCCGCGCCGGAGGACGCGAGCAGGCCGCCGGCGGCCAGCGGAACGGCGCCGGCCAGCCCGAGTGCCGCCCGGCGCGACGGCTGACGGCCGGATGAGGATTGCTGCGGGGCCACAGGATCCCTTTCGCCGGTGACGATCTGACGTGTGAGATGCAATCGCGTTCGCCGTTTCCCCGGCGTTTCCGGATCCTCCGGAGATCCGAAACGTAATTTGCGCAAACTATATTGCGCAAATTTTCTTTTCTATCTACTCTGCTGTCATGGCCCCCACCGAGAAGACCCATCGCGTCAAGGACCTCGACACGCTCAAGGCCCTGGGTCACCCGCTGCGCATCCAGCTCTACCGCGCGCTCCACGTCGCCGGCGCGGCGACCGCCTCGCAACTCGCCGAGCAGGTGGACGAGGCGGTGTCGCTGGTCAGCTACCACCTGCGCAAGCTGGCCGCGCACGGGATCATCGAGGAGGCCGAGGGCCGCGGCGGGGACGCCAGAGAGCGCTGGTGGCGGCCGGCCGCCACCGGCATCGCCACCAGGGAAGAGGACTTCAGCGACGGCCCCGAGCGCGCCGCCGTCCACACCGCGGTCTCGCGCGTGTTCGCCCGCCAGCGCGGCGAGCTGTACCAGAGCTATCTCGACACGAAGTCCGCCTGGAGCGACGACTGGCGCCACGCGGCCTTCAGCTCCGAGCACTGGCTGGCGCTCACGGCCGCCGAACTGGACGAGATGGGGGAGGAGCTCAACGCGCTGGTCCGGAGCTGGCGGCGGCGCGGCGAGGCGGCGCGGGAGGCGGGCGACACGGAGGGCCGGGAGAACGTGGCCGTGCACACGTACGGCTTCCCGTTCCGTACCTGACGGCCCTGATCGGGAGGAGAGAGCCGATGAATCCGGACTTATACCTGTACGTTGAGCGGGTCCGGGCCCGCGAGCTGCGAGCCGACGCCGAACGCCACCGCCTCACCCGGACCGCCGCAGCCCCGGGCCCGGCGGTCCGGGCCTGGGAGGCGCGGCTGGGCTGGGCGCTGGTGGCGGTGGGCCTGCGGCTCGTGCAGCGCCGGGCCGTCGACTACTGAGCGAGCCCGAGCTGGTGGCCCATGGCCACCGTGTCCCTGATGGCCCAGTGCTCCACGATCCGGCCGTCCCGTACGCGGATCAGGTCCATCCCGCGCACCTCGTAACGCCGGCCCGAGGCGGTGTGGGTGCCCCGGCTGAGGTAGACGTTGGCCGACAGGTCGCCGTCGTGCACGTTCTGCTCGACCTCGACCGAGACGTCGTGGAAGCCCGTCTCCCCGGAGGCCGTCCGCTCCCACTTCTCCCGCCACGCCGCCAGTCCGTGGTGGTCGCCGTCGGTGCCGCCCCGATGGTCGATCACGTCGGGGTCGATGAGGGCGAGCGCCTCGTCCATCCGCCCGGCCAGCGCCTCCGGGTAGAGCTCCAGGATCCGCCGATGCACCTCCGCAGCCGTCATGGCGACCCTCCTTCCAGCTAAGTGGGGAACTCCCCGTTTATGGTTATCGGCTACAGTAACCGGGGACTTCCCCACTTAGCAAGGAGTCAGATGGGATCGTCTCGCCCGCTGCGGGCGGATGCGCAGCGCAATCGCGACCTGCTGCTGGCCGCGGCGGCCCGGGTGTTCGCCGAACGCGGCACCGACGCGCCGCTGGACGAGGTCGCCCGCCGCGCCGGAGTCGGGAACGCCACCATGTACCGGCATTTCCCCACCCGCTCCGACCTGCTCGTCGCCGTCTACGCCGACGAGGTGGCCCAGCTCTGCGCCGGCGCGGAGGAGCTGCGGGCGGCCGGCTCGCCGCGGGAGGCGCTGCACGAGTGGCTGCGGCGGTTCATGGACCACCTCACCACCAAGCGCGACCTGGCCCTGGCCGCCTCCCACGAGACGGCCCGGCACGCCGAGTGGCATCGATCGATGCTCGGCGCCGCCTCAGGGCTGCTGGAGGAGGCCCAACGAGCCGGTGACGTACGCGCGGACCTGGACGTACGCGACCTGCTCACACTCGTCAGGGGCATCACCCTGGCCGCCGCGGACCGGGCCCAGGCCGAGCGCCTGCTGTCCCTGGTGAACTGGCGGGCCTGATCACGGCACGTCGCCCGCCCGGTCCACGATGCCCGACCCGAGCACCGACATCCCCACGACCTCGCCGTCGTTCACCACCTTCACTCCCATGTAGTGGTAGTCCTCCGGATCGAGGACGTAGTACGCCTTGACACCGTCCCCGGCGTCGAACGCCACCCCGACGCCCCGGCGCCCGTCCAGGTCGGTGGTGCCCGGCTCGACCGACACGTGCGGGATCCTGGCCAGCGCCCGCCACCGAGGCCGCGGTCGTACGTGTCCAGGCGCTGCAGGGCCACGGCGAACGTCTCGGCGACGATGTCGTCGGCCGGTTCCACGCCCAGCCGCCGCACGACGTAATGCTTGAGCTCGGGAGCGTGGTCGACGAACAAGGTGGCGAACCGCTCGGGCTCGTGCCGGGGCACCGCGTCCACCGCGCCACCGCCGCCCGCCCGGCTCTCGTGTCGCATGTCTTGCCTCTCGGGTGTCTCTGGTCATGACACGAGTAATTGCCACGAACAGGGACGGCGGTTCCAAAAACGATCAGCCCACCCGGTAACCGGGTGGGCTGACGGTGCGGGAGGGGGACTAAACGCCCAGGGCCGAGGGCAGGCTCAGCTCCTGCAGGAACAGCGCCTCGGTGGTCGCCACCCTGCGCAGCTCCTCCAGGTCCACCCGCTCGTTCGGCGCGTGGATGGCCGCCTCCTCGTCCTCCGCCCCGAACAGCAGGATCTCCGCCGCCGGGTACTGCTTCAGCAGCGTGTTGACGAGGGGGATCGAGCCCCCGGCGCCGACGTCGCGCGGCGGGCGGCCGAAGGCGCGCTCCATGGCGCGGTTCAGGGCCGCGCGGGCCTTGCCGCCCGAGTCGGCCTGGAAGCCCGACCCGACCGTGAAGTCCCCGAACGACACCTGCACGTTCCACGGCGTCACCTGGCGCAGGAACTCCACGACCGCGTTCACCGTCGTCTTCGGGTCGCCGGCCGGAGGCACGCGCACCGTCACCCGGGCCCGCGCCGCCGGCTGGACGGCGTTGACCGCGCCCGACACCGTCGGCACGTCCAGCCCCGTGACCGTGATTGCGTACGAGGACCACAGCCGGTCCGCCAGCGAGCCCGAGCCCACCAGAGACACCCCGTCCAGCACCCCGGCCGTCTTCCTGAACTCCTCCTCCGACGGCCCGTGCCCGAGGAACGAACCCCGGGGCAGCCCCGGCACGCGGATGTCGCCGTTGTCGTCGTGCAGCGAGGTCAGCATGCGCATGAGCGCGGCCAGCGCGTCGGGGGCCGCCCCGCCGAACGAGCCGCTGTGCAGGGCCTCCCGCAGCGTACGGACCTCGATCGTGAAGGCGGCCATCCCGCGCAGCGAGGTCGTGACCGCTGGGTCGCCCACGCGCGGGTTGCCGGTGTCGGCCACCACGATGGCGTCGGCCCGCAGCAGGTCGGGGTTGCGCTCGACGAACGCCTCCAGCCGGTCGCCCGCGTATTCCTCCTGGCCCTCGATGATGACCTTGATGCCCACCGGGAACCGGCCCTGGAAGGCGCGCAGGGCGGTGACGTGCGAGATGACGCCCGACTTGTCGTCCGCGCAGCCCCGCCCGTACAGGCGGCCGTCGATCAGGGTCGGCTCGAACGGCGGCGTCCGCCACGTGGCCGGGTCGCCCGCCGGCTGCACGTCGTAGTGCGCGTAGAGCAGGACCGTGGGCATGCCGGGAGGCGCGGGCGCCTCGCCGTAGACGGCGGGGAAGCTGCCCTCGACGGCAACCTGCTGCACGCGCGGCAGGCCGGTGGAGCGCAGGAGCTCCTCCGTCATGGCGGCGGCGGCGAACACGGGCTCTTCCGGGTGCCCGGGGAAGGCCACGGAGGGAATGGCGGCGAGCCGCTTGAGCTCCTCGATGGCCTGTGGCATCGCGGCGGAGACAGCGCTCTCGATCTGTTCAGGAGTCACGGGACGGTCCCCCGGGGGTTGTTCTAACGGTTAACAACAATTCATAGCGGTTGACAGCAGTTTGCTCTCATTGGATCACAACAGCCCCCACGCTGCGGGAACGGGGCGGGCACAGCCTTGACCCGCGCGCTAATCTACTGCGGATTTCGTTGTTGTTACATACCGGTTCTGCGGATCTCGATTTTCTTGCATAGTGCTGCGACCGATTCGCTTGGCAAACCGCAGGTGAGCATGCAGACTGTGGGGAGTTTAGACACGAGGGAAGATAACCATGACGCAGCCGGAACACGACGTCCTGAAGGCCGCGCAGGACAACCTGTGGTTGCACTTCACCAGGCACAGTGCCTACGAACAGTCCGAGATCCCGACCATCGTGCGCGGTGAGGGATCGTACGTCTACGACATCCACGGCAAGCGCTACCTCGACGGCCTGGCCGGGCTGTTCGTGGTCCAGGTGGGCCACGGTCGCCAGGAGCTGGCCGAGGCCGCCGCCAAGCAGGCCCAGGAGCTGGCGTTCTTCCCGCTGTGGTCCTACGCCCACCCCAAGGCGGCCGAGCTGGCCCAGCGACTGGCCTCCCACACTCCCGGCGAGCTGAACCGCGTCTTCTTCACCACGGGCGGCGGCGAGGCGGTCGAGACCGCCTGGAAGCTGGCCAAGCAGTACTACAAGCTCGTCGGCAAGCCGCTCAAGCACAAGGTCATCAGCCGCCAGATCGCCTATCACGGCACCCCGCAGGGCGCGCTGTCGATCACCGGCATCCCGGCGTTCAAGCAGATGTTCGAGCCCCTCGTGCCGGGCTCGGTCCGCGTGCCCAACACCAACCACTACCGCGCCGACGAGATCACCGGTGTCCCGGGCATGACGCCCGAGCAGTACGGCATCTGGGCCGCCGACCGGGTGGCCCGCGCCATCGAGATGGAGGGCCCCGACACGGTGGCCGCCGTCTTCGCCGAGCCCGTCCAGAACGCCGGCGGTTGCTTCCCGCCGCCTCCCGGCTACTTCCAGCGCCTGCGCGAGATCTGCGACGAGTACGACGTGCTGCTCGTCTCCGACGAGGTCATCTGCGCCTTCGGCCGGCTGGGCACCATGTTCGGCGGCCAGAAGTTCGACTACGTGCCTGACATCATCACCTGCGCCAAGGGCATGACCAGCGGCTACTCGCCCATCGGCGCCATGATCGCGCACGAGCGGCTGTTCGAGCCGTTCAAGGACGGCGACACCATGTTCGCCCACGGCTACACCTTCGGCGGGCACCCGGTCTCCGCGGCCGTGGCCCTGGCCAACCTCGACATCTTCGAGCGCGAGGACCTGCTCGGCCACGTGACGAAGAACGAGCCCCTGTTCAAGCAGACCCTCGACGACCTGCGCGACCTGCCGATCGTCGGCGACGTGCGCGGCTCCGGCTACTTCTGGGGCATCGAGCTGGTCAAGGACAAGGCCACGAAGGAGACGTTCGACGCGGCCGAGTCCGAGCGGCTGCTGCGCGGCTTCCTGTCGAAGGCGCTGTTCGACGCCGGCCTCTACTGCCGCGCCGACGACCGCGGCGACCCCGTCATCCAGCTCGCTCCGCCGCTCATCGCCGGCCAGAAGGAGTTCGACGAGATCGGGTCGATCCTCCGCGGCGTGCTCACCGAGGCGTGGGCGCGCCTCTAGGCCCCGCCTGAGAACCACCCCTCAATCCGGTACGACGAAGTGCCGGTTCCCGAAAGGATCCACCGCAATGAAGATCGGCGTCCCAGCCGAGGTCAAAAACCACGAATATCGCGTCGCCGCCACCCCGGCGGGCGTGCACGAGCTGGTGCGCAACGGGCACGACGTCACCGTACAGCGGGGCGCGGGCCTGGGCTCGCAGATCACGGACGAGGAGTACCTCGCGGCGGGCGCGAAGATCATCGATAGCGCCGACGCCGTGTGGGCCGAGGCGGACATGGTGCTCAAGGTGAAGGAGCCGATCGCCGAGGAGTACCACCGGCTGCGCGAGGGGCTGGTGCTGTTCACGTACCTGCACCTGGCCGCCTCCCGCCCCTGCACCGACGCCCTGCTCGGCGCCCGGACCACGGGCATCGCGTACGAGACCGTGCAGGTGGGCAACGCCCTGCCGCTGCTCGCCCCGATGTCGGAGGTCGCGGGCCGGCTGGCGCCGCAGGTGGGCGCGTACAACCTGATGCGCTTCAACGGCGGCCGGGGCGTCCTGCCGGGCGGCGTGCCCGGCGTGGCCCCGGCGAAGGTGGTCGTGATCGGCGGCGGCGTCTCCGGGCTGAACGCCGCCCAGATCGCCGTCGGCATGGGTGCCGAGGTCACCGTCCTCGACACCAACATCGACCGGCTGCGCTTCATCGACGCCATCTACCAGGGCCGGCTCAAGACGCTGGTCTCCACGCGGTACGCGATCGAGCAGGAGGTCCTGCAGGCCGACCTGGTCATCGGCGCGGTGCTGATCCCCGGCGCCAAGGCCCCGACGCTGGTCTCCAACGACCTGGTCGCGCGCATGAAGCCGGGCTCGGTGCTCGTCGACATCGCCATCGACCAGGGTGGCTGCTTCGAGGACTCGCGTCCGACCACGCACGCGGAGCCGACGTACAAGGTGCACGAGTCGGTCTTCTACTGCGTGGCCAACATGCCGGGCTCCGTGGCCAACACCTCCACGTACGCCCTGACCAACGCGACCCTCCCGTACGCGGTCAAGCTGGCCAACCTGGGCTGGCGCGAGGCCCTGAAGGTCGACGCCGGCCTGGCGGCCGGGCTCAACACGCACGACGGCCTGCTCACCAACGAGCCGGTCGCCGAGGCGCTCGGCCTGGCCTACACCCCGGTCGCCGAGCTCGTCTGATTGTCGGCGGTGGAGGGTACGGTGGCGCCACCGTACCCTCCACCATCCTTGAGAGGCAGCGATGGCGCTCAGCATCAGCCAGGTCACCATCTACGTCGCGGACCAGCAGCGGGCGGTCGACTTCTGGTCGGGCAAGGTGGGCTTCGAGGTCACCCGCGACATGCCGTACGGCGATGACCGCTGGATCGAGGTGCAGCCGCCCGGCGGCGGCACCCGCCTGGTGATCAGCAAGGCCGATCCCGACGGGCCGGCGCTGGTCAAGGACATGCCCAACTACGTTCTGTTCCAGGCCGACGACATCGTCAAGACGCACCGGGAGCTGGCGGGGCGCGGCGTGGTGTTCACCCAGGAGCCCACGCGGCAGCCGTGGGGCTGGTCGGCCGTGTTCACCGACGACGACGGCAACCTGTTCCATCTGGGCCAGAGCTAGCGCACGCCCAGGCGCCGCCGCAGGTCGCGGGCGGTGGCCAGCACGTGCTCGAGCTCGTTCGGGCTCGGCCACGGCGCGCTGCCGGGGCGCACCAGCGTGCCGCGCACCGACGCCAGGTGCTCGACCGCGCTCATGTGCACCCCGCTCCGCGCCGCCAGCCACGCGAACACGTCGGAGTGGTTGTGCAGCGGCCTGGTCACCAGGTCCCACGTGCCCAGCACCTCGGCCAGGTCGGCCACCGCCAGCGGGACACCGCCCCGGCGCGCGATGGCCGCCGCGGCCAGCTCGGCCCTGGCGGTCAGTTCGGGCTCGGCGTGCCGGCCCCAGGCGGGCGGCGGCGGATCCGCCAGCCACTCCTGCGCCTCCCCGTGCTCCCCGGCCACCGACAGCAGCCCGCCCAGCTCGACCGCGGCCCCGTGGTGCCCGGCCTCGGCCGCCTGCCGGAACCAGTGCTGCCCGCCCGCCAGGTCGCCGAACTCGGCGATGAGCAGCAGGCCGTAGTTGAAGGCCGCCTCGGCGTCCCCGCCGGCCGCCGCCCGGCCGAACCAGTGGCTGGCCGCCGCCGTGTCGCCGAGCTCCACGCAGACGAAGCCGGCCATCCGCTGGTCCTCCGCCCGCCCGGCGGCGGCCGCCTGCTCGTACCAGCCCCGCGCCGTACGCAGGTCGCCCCGGGACAGCGCGACCCCGCCCAGCCGCGAGGCCGCGCCGGGATGCTCGCTGCGCGCGGCCAGCCGGTAGTAGGCCTCGGCGCCCTCGGGGTCGCGGCTGGCGTGCAGGTAGAGGCCCATGCAGTACGCCGACTCGGCGTGGCCGCCCCTGGCCGCGCACTCCCACCAGTGCACGGTCTCCTCCTCCTCGCCCGCCGCGTAGGCCAGGAAGCCCAGGTCGTGGGCGGAGGCCGCGTCACCGTCCGTGGCCGCCCGGCGGTGCCACTCGCGCGCCGTGCCCGGCTCGCCCGCGTCCTCGTACATCAGGGCCAGCCTGCGGGCGGCCGTCCTGGACCCGCCCGTGGCCCCGATCTCGAACCAGGCCCTGGCCGCCTCGGCGTCGCCGCGCTGCTCCAGCAGGAGCGTGGCCAGGTTCGTGGCAGCCTCGGCGTCGCCGGTGCCGGCGGCGGCTTCGTACCAGGTGACGGCCTCCTCCAGGCTGCCGTGTTTCTCGTGCCAGATGCCCAGGTTGTAGGCGCTGTCGACGTTGCCGCCCGCGGCCGCCAGCTCCCACCAGAGCTTGGCCGCCGCGCGGTCGCCGTGCTGGGCGTAGAGCTTGCCGAGCCGGTGCGCGGCCTGCGCGTCGCCCGCGCGCGCCGCGGCCAGCAGCTCGGGCTCGTCTCCCACGCGCGGCGCCGGTACGGCCGGCGCCGCCACCTCTCCTTGCCAGGCCATGGCGACAGACTGGCACGTGATCGCCCGATCGCGAACCGTAATCGCCGACAAGGCTCTACGAGAAGTCGATGAACCCGGTGTACATGCCCATTCCGCACGCGTACCGCAGCCGGCCGGGCGGTTGCGGCGGCAGCCGGACGGTGGCCGGCAGGGCGACGTCGCGCCCGGCGATCGAGACGGTGCCGGCGCAGCCCCGGTCCGCCAGCTTGAAGACCACCTCGACGGGCACCCCGGCCCGCGCCGACACCATGGCCGGCCGGTAGCCCTCCCGCGTCGCCCACACGGTGACCGACCGCGCGGGCGGGCCGGCCGCCTCGGGAGCGGCGGTGGAGACCCAGCCGCCCAGGTTGATCCCGGCCCCGGCGGTCCAGAGCCCGGCGGCGATCGCCACGACCCCGGCCACCCGGGCCAGCCTGGTCCGGGAGATGCGCCGCAGGAGGTATCCGAGCAGCGCGAACGCCGGCGCGGTGCCGACGACGAACCCCGCCATGGCCGCCGCCCCCGCCGCCGGGGAGCCGCTGGAGATGGCGAGCATCTCGATGCCGAGCGTCACCCCGCAGGGCACCAGGATCGTGGCCGCGCCCAGCAGGGGGGCCTTGTACCGGGACGGAGCCGCCGGCTCCGCGGGCGCGCAGCCGGCGCGCCCGCGCCGCATGAGCCTGATGGCGAAGACGATGACCGTGAGCCCGGCCGCGACGAGCAGCGCCGCCCGCGCCTGCGGCGGCAGGGCGACGGCCGAGCCGAGCAGCCCGAGCAGCGCCCCCACAGCGGTGTACGACACCAGCCGCCCCGCCAGGAACCAGCCCACCAGCGCGGGATCACGCCCGCGGGAGCCGTCGACGAGGCCCATCAGTAGCCCGCCCTGCGCCGCCGTGCAGGTGGCGGTGCCCGCGACCAGGCCCGCGGCGAGCCCGCCGGCCAGCAGGGTGAGGGTCTGCCCGCTCAGCGGACGAGCGCCAGGTCGGCCGGAGACCCGCTCCTGGCGGCCGCCACGATCGGGCCGAAGGGGTCGGGGGCGTCAGTGATGATCACCTGGCACTGGCCGCAGAGCTCGGCGATGGACCGCATGCTTGTCCCCACTCTCGACGAAGCCGTCTCCGAAACGTAACGCGACTCCATGGATGCGGCCAGTGACACTTGTTACACCCTTAGTGATGTTTAGGAGGATCCGCCCCTGAGAACGGACATCCTTTCGAAGTATTCGTCATCGGTCATCTCACCGCGTGCGTACCTCTCGGCCAGGATCTGCTCGGCGGACGCGGTCGGCGAGGCCGCCGGAGCGTTGGCCGCGGTGGCGTGCGCGCGGCGCGGGCCCCACCAGCCCTTCCGCCAGCCCGTGACGGCCACCGCGATGAGCGAGACCCAGAGCAGCCCCCAGATGACCGGGAAGATCGGCGAGAAGCCGCCGGCGCCGCCCCAGTGCGGCGCCCATTGGGCGATGGTGTTCATGTTCTCCTCCTTGGTTCGTACCTCCAGGGTCCGCCGGCGGAGGACATGACGAATCGGATGTGGGGCTCTGTTCGCGCTCCGCCCCGGGGAGTGCTCGGGCGGGCGGGCCGTACGACGGCTGGGGTAGCGCCCCGGCGCGTCTCGTCGTCCTCAGGGCGGGGGCCGGTCAGGCCAGGCAGAACTCGTTGCCCTCGGGGTCGGCCAGCACGACCCAGTCGTCGTGCGTGGTCAGCAGCTTGGCGCCGAGCCCGATCAGCCGGTCGATCTCGCTGTCGAGGTCGTCGGCGCGCAGGTCGAGGTGGAGCCGGTTCTTGACGATCTTGCGCTCGGGCACCCGCTGGAACCACAGCCGCGGCGATCCGCCGTCGACCAGCACGGTCGGATCGTCCTCCGGGTCGAGGACCCCTTCCTCGCGCAGCCGCGCGAGCTCGGTCTCGTCATAGGGCGCCACGGCGTAGCCGTCGAGCACCGCCGCCCAGAACCGGGCCAGCGAGGCCGGGTGCCGGCAGTCCACCACCACGTCATGCAGCCTGGCCATCGGGCCTCCTCGCCTCGACGTGCCTCTCCCGGATCGGATCCTCGTACGCGCGCGGCATTCTTCGACCTTTTCAGCGGCCGGGCCCGGCATTCAACCAAATTTGGTCATACGATCCGGCTGCGTACGGTCGTACGGTCGATGCCGAGCTGGTCGATGACCTGCGCGGCCGGGTCGGGCCGGGCCTGCGCCAGCAGGCCGAGCGCCAGGTGCCGGGGCGTCTCCGCGTCCCTGGTCCGCATCGTCGTGGCCTTGATGGCCTGGTTGAGCACGGCACGCGCGCTGGAGGTGAGCGCGGTGCCGGGGACGGCCGGGTGCTTGCGCGGCGTCTTGGGCGCGTCGCCGACCTCCAGGCCCAGCATGCGCAGCGCCGCCCGGTCGAGCTCGTCCAGCGCCGCGCGGGCGGAGGCCACGTCGGTGCCCAGCGCCCGCGCGGACTCCTCGTGGTGGAGGAGGCCGAGCAGCAGGTGCTCGGTGCCCATCCGCCGGTCGCCGCGCAGCCGGGCCTCCTCGAACGCGGCCTTGATGATCACCGTGACCGGGCTCTTCTGCCTGCCGAACATCGTCAGCACCTCACTTCCCGTATTTGGCGTGCACCGACTGCCGTGACATGCCGAGCGCGTCGCCGATCTGCTCCCAGGTCCAGCCCTGCTCCCTGGCCAGCGCCACGGACACCGCCTCGACCTGCTCGGCCAGCCGGTGCAGGGCGCCGACCGCCCGCAGGCCCGTCGCCGGGTCGTTGGCCCGGATCCGCTCGGACAGCTCTGTAACGTCCACGTTGTCAGGCTAGCTTGACAGGTGCGAATTTGTCAATCTAGCCTGACAGGCATGGAGGATGTGCTGATCGTAGGGGCCGGACCCGTGGGGCTGATGCTCGCGTGCGAGCTGAGCCTGGCCGGAGTCCGCCCGATCGTGCTGGAGAAGAGGGCCGAGCCGAGCGAGCTGCCCAAGGCCAACGGGCTGGGCGGGCAGGTCGTCGAGTTGCTCGACCACAGAGGGCTGCTGGAGCGGTTCAGCGAGGGCAGCCCGTTCGCGGGGCGGGCGCCGGGGTTCCCGTTCGGGTCGGTGCCGCTGCGCTTCGACGGGATCGACGACAGTCCGCTGCGGCTGCTGCTGATCCAGCAGCCGAGGCTGGAGCGGCTGCTGGCCGAGCGGGCACGGGAGCTCGGGGTCGAAGTCAGGCGGGGGTGCGAGGTGCTGTCGCTCTCCCAGGACGAGGAAGGGGTGACGCTCGACGTCGCGGACGGCGGCGGTCGCGCGCCGCTCCGGGCCCGGTACGCGGTCGGCTGCGACGGCGCGCGCAGCCTCGTACGCGAGGGGGCCGGGATCGCCTTCCTCGGCACCACCGACGAGGAGGGGCTGCTGATCGGTCACTTCAAGGCCGACATGAAGGTGTTCGAGTCCCTGGAGGGGGACGGGCTCCAGCCGGGCTGGAACCGCGGGCCGGGCGGTCGCGTGCTGCTCACCTCGCTCCACGACGGCGTGCTCGTCGCCGGCGTGCGGGAGCGGGGCGACCTCGCGGACGGCCCCGTGACGCTGGAGGACTTCCGGGCCGCCGTCCGCCGCGTGCTGGGCATGGACGTGCCGCTCGGCGAGCCGATCTGGCTGTCGAGCACGGTCGCGCAGGCCAGGCTCGCCGAGCGGTACCGGGCCGGGCGGGTGTTCCTCGCGGGCGACGCCGCCCACCTGTTCCCGGCGGGCGGGTCGGCGCTCAACGTGGGCATGACGGACGCGGCCAACCTCGGCTGGAAGCTGGCCGCCAGGCTGCGCGGGCGGGTGCCGGACGCGCTGCTCGACACGTACGAGGCCGAGCGCCGGCCGGTCGCCGAGCGCACGCTCATGCAGACCCGGGCGCAGGCGGCGATCGACCGGGTCGAGGGCGAGGACGGCGTGGCGCTGCGGGCGCTGCTCGCCGAGGTGTTCGCCTTCGACCAGCCGGCCCGCCACCTGGCCGCGCTGCTGACCGACTCCGGCCTGCGGTACGGACCCACCGGTGGCGCCGCCCCCGAGCCCGGGGATGCCGGGCACCCGGAGGCCGCTGCTGAAGGCGCCGCGCATCCGCTGGTCGGCCGGTTCCTGCCGGACCTGGCGCTGGCCGGCGGGGGACGGGCGGCCGAGCTGATGCACGCGGCCCGGCCCGTGCTGCTCGACCTGGGCGGCGGGGCCGAGCTGGACGACGACTGGATCGACGTGGTCAGGGCCCGCTGCGACGACCCGCCCGCCGACACGCTGCTGATCCGCCCGGACGGCTACGTGGCCTGGGCGGGCGCCGAGGGGCTGGCGGAGGCGGCCGAGGAGTGGTTCGGTCTCGCCACCGCCCACCAGAGGTGACCCCGCGGCCGGGCGACGGGTCAGAGCCAGCCCGGCTTGACCAGGCCCGACTCGTAGGCGATCACGACGAGCTGGGCGCGGTCGCGGGCGTGCAGCTTCATCATGGCCCGGCTCACGTGCGTCTTCGCCGTCGCCGGTGACATGAACAGCTTGGCCGCGATCTCGTCGTTCGTCATCCCGGTCCCGACCAGGGCGAGCACCTCGCGTTCGCGCTCGGTGAGCTGGTCGAGGCCGTCGGCGGCGACGGGCTCCTTGGCGCGGGAGGCGTACTCGGCGATCAGGCGGCGGGTCACGCTGGGGGACAGCAGCGCCTCGCCGGCCGCCACCACCCGCACCGCCTGGATCAGCTCGGCCGGCTCGGTGTCCTTGACCAGGAAGCCGCTGGCGCCGCCGCGCAGCGCCTCGAAGACGTACTCGTCCAGCTCGAACGTCGTCAGGATGATGATGTGCGGCCCCGGCGGCATCTGGCGGGTGGCGGTCAGGCCGTCGGTGCCCGGCATGCGGATGTCCATGAGCACGACGTCCGGCTGGTGCTCGCCCGCCAGCCGGACGGCCTGCGCGCCGTCGGACGCCTCGGCCACCACGGTCATGTCCGGCTGGGCGTCGAGCAGCGCTTTGAAGCCCGCGCGGACCAGCGCCTGGTCGTCGGCCAGCAGAACCTTGATCATGATGTCTCCTCGGGTAGGGGCAGCCGGGCCTCGACCTGGAAACCGGCGCCCGACGGACCGGCCACCAGCGTGCCGCCAAGCGCGGAGGCCCGCTCGCGCATGCCGGGGATCCCGTTGCCGCTGCCCGACTCGGCCAGCACGGCGGCGGTGGTGGCGCCCGTGTCGGACACCCGGACGACCAGCTCCTTCTCGCCGTATTCCAGGCGCACGTTCACCTCGGCCCCCGGCGCGTACCGGGCGGCGTTCGTGAGCGACTCCTGCACGATCCGGTACGCCGCCCGCTCCACCTGGGACGGCAGCGGCCGCGAGCCGATGCGCTTGAGCGCCACCTTCATCCCCGAGCGCTCGACCAGCTCGTCGAGGCGGTCGAGCCCGGCGGTCGGGGAGCGTGGCGCGCCCTCGCGCAGCACGTTCAGCACCGAGCGCATCTCGCCGAGCACCTCCTTGGAGGCCGTCTTGATCGTGGCCAGGGCGGTCCTGGCCTGCTCGGGGTTGGCGTCGATGAGGTGCAGCGCGGTGGACGCCTGCACGTGGATGAGCGAGATGTTGTGCGCGAGCACGTCGTGCAGCTCCTGCGCCATGGTCAGGCGCTCCTCGCTGGCCTGCCGCCGGGCCTCCTCCTCGGCGATCCGGTCCCGTTCGGCCCGGCGCTCCTTGACGACCTTGACCAGCTCGGCCACGACCATGAGCAGCATGATGGAGGTGAAGATCCATACGCTGTGGAAGAGGTCGCGGTTGCCGACCAGCCAGGCGTAGGTCACGAACGACAGCAGCGTCATCGCGGCCATGAGCCAGGCCATCAGCCTCCTGCCGCGCACCACCAGCAGGAACAGCAGGACGCCCGGGCTGAGGAAGCTGGGGCCGTAGGCGTACCCGCCGACCAGGAAGAGATCGCAGGCGGCCAGCCCGGCGGCGGTCGTGAGCAGCGGGAAGCGGCGGTGCGCGAGGATCGCCAGCGGCCCGACCAGCAGCAGCAGGTACGCGTAGGGGTCCATCGGCTCCCTCGCGAACCGCTGCCCCCAGGAGGCGCCCCTGCCGATCACCAGCTGGCCGACCGCCACGATGAGGGCCAGATAGGGGTCGAAGCCGTACTTCCTGCGCACGCCCCCACGCTAGATCACCCCTCTGACCAGCGCATCACCCCAGCGTGTGAGGGGGCCCTACCACGACGGGCGTACGTAGGCCATCGTGGACACCATGCGCCGTGTGATCATTCCCGCAGCAGCAGTCCTCGTCGCGCTCGTGCCGGCCCCGGCCGCGCTGGCGGAGCGCCAGCAGAAAGTCCCCGTGGCCGAGGGGTACGGGGGCGCCGTCGCCACCGTGGACCTCGATGCCAGCAAGGCAGCCATCTCCGTACTCAGGAAGGGCGGCAACGCCATGGACGCCGCGGTCGCCGCTGGTGCGGTGCTCGGCGTCACGGAGCCGTACTCGTCGGGCCTGGCCGGCGGCGGCTTCATGGTCTATTACGACGCCAGGCAGCGCAAGGTGTTCACGATCGACGGCCGGGAGACCGCGCCGCAGGCCATGACCGCCACCAGCCTCGAAGGCATCCCGTTCGAGGAGGGCGTCACCAGCGGCCTGTCGGCGGGCGTGCCGGGCACGGTCGCGAACTGGGACCTGGCCCTGCGCAGATTCGGCACGATCCCCCTCAAACAGGCCCTCCAACCGGCGATCGAGGTGGCCTCCAAGGGCTTCGTGGTGGACCAGACCTTCCACGGCCAGACCGCCGCGAACGCCGCCCGCTTCAAGGACATCGCCTCCACGGCCAAGCTCTACCTCCCGAACGGCGCCCCGCCGCCCGTCGGCTCGGTCTTCAGGAACCCGGAGCTCGCCGACACCTACCGCGAACTGGGCAAGCGCGGCCCCTCCTGGCTGTACGGCGGGCAGCTCGGCAAGGAGATCGTGGCCACGGTCAAGCGGCCCCCGGTCACCCCCGGCAGCACCCGCAACGTCCGGCCGGGCCTGATGGAGCTGTCGGACCTGCGCGCCTACCGCGCGATCATGCGCGAGCCCACCAAGATCTCCTACAAGGGCATCGACGTGTACGGCATGGCCCCGCCCTCCTCCGGCGGCTCGACGGTCGGGGAGGCGCTCAACATCCTGGAGGCCCTGCCGCAGGTGGGCCTGCACGAATACCTGGAGGCGTCCAGGCTGGCCTTCGCCGACCGCGGCAAGTACGTCGGCGACATCCCCGGCGTGCCGCTGGCGGAGCTGCTGTCCGACGGCTTCGCCAAGGAGCGCTCCTGCCTGGTGGGCGACAGGGCCATGGCCCACCCGGCCGCGCCCGGCAGCCCGGACGGCGCGTACGAGCCCTGCGCCCCGCCCACCGGCGGCGCCACCCCGGTCGCGGCCGAGGGACCGGAGACCACGCACCTCGTCGTGGCCGACCGCTGGGGCAACGTGCTCGCCTACAACCTGACCATCGAGTCCACCGGTGGCAACGGCATCGTGGTGCCGGGCCGCGGCGTGCTGCTCAACAACGAGCTGACCGACTTCACCTTCGGCCCGGCCCCCGGCGACCCGAACCTGCCCGGCCCCGGCAAGCGGCCGCGCTCGTCGATGTCGCCGACGCTGGTGTTCGACGACGGCCGGCCGGTGCTGGCGGTGGGCTCGCCCGGCGGCTCCACGATCATCACGACCGTGCTGCAGATCCTGATCAACCGGTACGACTTCGGGATGAGCCTGCCCGACGCGCTCGCCGCGCCGCGCGCCACCCAGCGCAACACGGCGCAGACGCAGGCCGAGCCGGCGTTCCTGGCCCGCTACCAGGCCGAGCTGGAGGCCAAGGGGCACAGCTTCGCGCCCAACCCGGAGATCGGCGCCGCGACGGCGCTGGAGTTCCTCGGCCGGGGCCGGATCCAGGCCGCCGCCGAGCCGGTCCGCCGCGGCGGCGGCAGCGCGCTGGTGGTTTCGCCTAATAGATGAGTTCGTAGGCGCCGGGCTGCACCTTCCTCGTACGCGCCCAGTACTCGAAGGTGAAGCCCGGCCAGATCGTCCGGTTCACTCCGTTCTCGTCCAGATACCAGGACCGGCAGCCGCCCGCGTTCCAGACCAGCGGGTCGAGCCGCTCGCGCAGCCGGTCGTTGAACGCCCGCTGCGCCCCCGGCGTGACGTCCACGGCCCTGGCCTGGGTGCGGGAGAGCAGGCGCAGGCACTCGACGACGTAGCGGACCTGCGACTCGATCATGAAGACGACCGAGTTGTGCCCCAGGCCGGTGTTGGGGCCGAGGAGGAAGAACAGGTTGGGGAAACCGGAGGCGGTGATGCCGTAGTAGGCCTCCACGCCGTTCTTCCAGGCGTCCTGGATGCGCAGGCCGTCCCTGCCGGTGATCCGCTGGTCGGCCAGCGCGTCCACCACCTTGAAGCCGGTGCCGTAGACGATCGCGTCGGCCTCGTGCTCGACCCCGGCGGCGTCCACGAGCGAGCGCCGCCGGATCTCGCTGATCCCGTCGGTGACCAGAGTGACGTTGTCCCTGGTCAGAGCCGGATAGTAGTCGCTGGAGACGAGGATGCGCTTGCAGCCGATCAGGTAGTCGGGGGTGAGGGCGCGGCGCAGCCCGGGGTCGGGGACCTGGGCCCGCAGGTGGCGGAGGGCGAGCCGCTCGTGGACCCTCATCAGCCGGGGGTCCACGGCGAAGCCCAGGGCCCTGCTCTCCAGGGCCCAGTAGATGCCGCCGCGCAGGGTCCTGGCCGCGCCGGGCAGGTGCAGGAACCGGCGGGCGCCGGGGGAGAAGCCGAAGTCCGGCTTGGGGTGGATCCAGGGCGGCGTGCGCTGGAAGACGGTCAGGTGGCGGGCGGCGGGGGCGAGCTGGGGGACGAACTGGACGGCGGACGCGCCGGTGCCGACGACGGCGACGCGCTTGCCGGCCAGGTTCACGGAGTGGTCCCATGCGGCGGAGTGGAAGGCGGGGCCGGTGAAGGTCTCCCGTCCCGGGATATCCGGAAATTTTGGGATGTGGAGGGCGCCGATCGCGGAGACCACCGCCTTCGGGCGCAGGGTGTCGCCGTCCTCCGTGGTGACCGTCCAGTCGCGGGCGGCGTCGTCGTACTCCAGGGAGACGACGCGCCTGCCGTACCGGATGTGGGGGGTGACGCCGTATTTGGCGGCGCAGGCGCGCAGGTAGCCCTGGATCTCCTCCTGCGGCGAGAACATCCGCGACCAGTCCGGGTTCAGCTCGAACGAGTAGGAGTACATGTGCGAGGGCACGTCGCACGCGCAGCCGGGGTAGGTGTTGTCGCGCCAGGTGCCGCCCAGCTCGGCGGCCTTCTCCAGGATGACGAAGTCGTGGTAACCGGCTTGTTTGAGCTTGATGGCCATGCAGATCCCGGCGAACCCGGACCCGACGATCACTATCCCTGGCTCACCCACTGGTCCTCCCCGGGGGGTGTGCGCTTATTGGACGATGAATCTAATGTAGTGTCCGGCTCCCGATCGGGTCCAGAGTGACGCATCTCACGGAGGCGATGCCAGGGAACGACGAGAACCCGCCACGGCCTCCGCGGCGGGTGAACCTGTCGGCTGTTACCGGAGCAGCAGGAAGGCGGCGACGCCGATGATCACGATCACGGCGACGACCGCGATGATGGGGACGAGGGGCGACTTCTTGGGCTTGGCCGTGGCCTCCTGCTCGCGCGCGTTGGCGAACGCGCGGAAGGCCTGGGTGTTGCCCGCCGGGTCTATATGCTGGTCAGACATGGCCAGCAGCCTAGCGTGATCGCCTGCGAAGTTTGCGGCTTTTGGCGGGATCTAAGGCGATGGGCTGATTACGGGACCGCCCCATCGGGCGGATAGCTTTGAGGCATGCTGAGGACCCTGCTCTCTCCCCGCGTCATGGGGCTGCACCTGCTCACGATCGGGGTCCTCGTCGCGTTCATCATGCTCGGGCGCTGGCAGCTCGGCGTCTTCCAAGATTCGGGAAAGCCGCGCGCCTCCACTGATCCCGCGCCCGTCGCGGTCGCCTCGCTCGCCCAGGTGGGGGTCCAGATGAACGGCGAGGCGGTGGGCCGCAGGGTCACGGTGGAGGGGGTCTACGAAGCCGGCCGCCAGCTCCTGGTCGCCGACCGGCGGGCCGACGTCGACGCCCCCGGCGGCAACGTCTCGCGCGACCAGGGTTACTGGGTGCTCACGCCGCTCAAGCTCGACGACGGCACGCTCGTCCCCGTGGTGCGCGGCTGGGTCGCCGAGGCCGACGATCCCGCGGTGGCGGCCGTGCCGCAGGGCAGGGTCGCGCTGGCCGGGCGGCTGCGGCCGCAGCAGGGCACCGACAGCGTGCAGCGGCGCGCGGAGGGCCTGCCCGCCGGGCAGGTGCAGACGGTGTCCACGGGCGAGCTGGTCAACCTGTGGAGCGGGGAGCGGGTGCGCACCGGATATGTCGTGGCGCAGCCGGCCTCGGGCTCGCTGGCGCAGGTCAAGGTGGCGCCGCCGGTCACCGGTGGCACGCTCACCTGGCGTAACCTGGCTTATGCCGCCAACTGGTGGATCTTCGCTGGATTCGCCGTTTTCATGTGGTTCCACTTCGTACGCGATGCCGTGCGGGCGGATCGGGACCGCGGCAAGTCGTCCCCTGAGATGGTTCTGGAAGGTTAACGGTGGAATCGGCTCTCAAGCCCTTCCGGGTGCTCGCGTACGTCGTCGGCGTCATGCTGCTCGTGCTCTGCGTGGGCATGGTGCTGCGCTACGGCTTCGGCGAGGCGGCCATGTCGAAGGTCATCGCCCCCATCCACGGCGGGCTCTACATGATCTACCTGATCGCGGTCATGAATCTGGGCATGAAGGCACGCTGGACGTGGCCGTACATGCTCGGTGTCATGCTCGGCGGCACGGTGCCCTTCCTCTCCTTCTACGTCGAGCGAAGGGTGACCCAGCGCGTGCAGACCGCGCTGGCCGCGGCGGAGGCCTGAGGCCCCCGCCGCCTGGCGGCCTGCCTCAGTGGCCGATGCCTCGCCTGCGGCTCCTCTTGAGCCGCTCGCGCTGAGACGGGTCGAGCATCAGGTAACCGACCACCGGAGCGGCGACCACGCCGAGGACGACCAGCAAGGTGACCCAACCGGGCAAGAAGATCAGCGAGAGCAGAACCGCGGCGCCTGCGCCGATGGCGTACTTCTGGACTGGCGACATCCTCAACTTCCTCCGAACGCGGAGCGCACGCCCCGCCTCTCCCACATTCTGCGTCCCCTGTCCAACGTGTGAACACACCGTTGTGGTTCCGCTCGCGATGTATCGCAATTGTTGTGCGGACCGTCAAGCCCGCTCGGCGACGATCGCGAGCAGGTCGCGGCGGAGCTCGTCCAGTGTGGGACGTTCCACGGGATCGCCCGACAGGAGCCGGAACAGGACAGGAGCCAGCGCTCCCGCCCTGGTCAGCGGCGCGCCCGGCGCGGGCGGGCGGCCCTCGACGGCGGTGAAGAGCGTGGCCCCGAGCGACCACAGGTCGGCGGCCTGGGTCGGGGCGCCCTCGGGCGCGGTGTAGGCCGGGAGCGTTCCCGACCTCAGCAGCGGCGTGAGCCGGGCCCGCCCGGAGAAGTCGATGAGGACGTTGCCCGGCTGGATCCCGCCGTGGAACTCCCCCCACACCGCGAGCCGGTCGATCACGGCCAGCCCGATCGCGGCCACCTCGGCGGGCGGCAGCGGGCCCGACGCCGCGACGACCGCGTCCAGCGGGCGGTCCACGGCCAGCCGGTCGAGCGTCTCGCGCACCACCTCCATCGGCGGCGGCCCCGCCGGATGCAGCATCGCCCTCAGCAGCGACCGGAACGGGTCGGCCCCTCCGGCCGGGACCTGGCCGGGCGGGCGGCCCTCGACCGCGAAGTGCAGCGTGGCGGCCAGCGACCACAGATCGGCGCTCGGCAACATGCTGAGGCTGGGGAACCCGAACCCGGTGAGCATCGCCCGGCCGGTCGTGGTGAGCAGCACGTTGCCGGGGTCGACCCGCCCGTGCACGATGCCCGCCTCGTGCGCGGCGGTCAGGGCCCCCAGGACGCAGACGCCGATCCTGGCCGCCTGCGGGACGGGCAGCGGGCGGTGGGCGCGTACGGTCTGCTCCAGGGAGGCCCCGGAGACGAACTCCATGACCAGCCAGGGCACACCGTCCTCGACCAGCACGTCCAGCACCCGCACGACGTACGCGTGCCGCAGCCCGGTGGCCCGGCGCGCCTCGGACAGGGCCGCGTCGCGCAGCTCCGGGGGCACCCGCAGCTCCCTGACCGCGACGTCGCGGTGCTCCCTCTCGTCGAAGGCCAGGCGTACGGACCCCGTGCCCAGGGGGTTCAGCAGCCGGTAGCGACCGTTCAGCTTCCTGGTCTCACCCATTTCGAGGTGCACGATAGCGCCCGGACGGCGGCCGGGGCCATCACGCGGAGCCGCCTGCCGACCAGCTTTCGTGAGCCTCGTACACCTTGCGCCAGAGCTTGTCCTTCTCCGCGTCGCTCACGTCGTCGAGCGGCAGCAGGAAGATGTCCGCCAGCGCCGCGTAGTAGTCCCGCGACGTGCTCAAGGTCACCGACTGCGCGGTGCGCCCCCGGCGGGTCAGGCGGAGCCCTCTCAGGCTGTCCACCCCGTACGCGTCCCGCCGGTGCACCGCGGCCACGCGCACGAAACCCGAGGTCGCGGAGGTGGTCAGGTGGTGGTGCATGTCGGCGAACGCTGACATCTCCACCGGAGTCCGGACGAAGTCCATGCCGACGAACCCGCCGCTCTCCTCGTGGTCGAACCGCCAGCCGCCGGGCGCGGCCTCCGACGGGCGCAGGGCGTACTCGAAGGGGCCCTGCCGGTACGTGCCGGCGACCAGCGGCAGCGGCTCGTGCAGCGCGTCGCCGAGCCCGACGTCGACCAGCCACTCGCCGCCCGGATTGTCGTCGGAGGGCAGGCCGCGCGCGGTGAGCACGAGGTGGTTCCCGGAGACGCCGGCCTCCCCGCCCCGGGTCTGCACGCCGCCGACGTGCCTGGTCACCTCGTAGCCCAGGGACCTGGCCAGCTCCGAGAACGCGCCGTTGAGGTGGTAGCAGTAGCCGCCGCGGCCCCGGATGATCCGCTCGGCGGACTCGACGGGGTCCACGGTCGTGGGCCGGCCGAGCCAGATCTCCAGCGCCTCGTACGCGACCTTCTCGACGTGCGCGGCATGCAGGGCGCGCAGGTTCTCCGCGTTCGCGGGGGCGTTGAGCAGCCTGGGCAGGCCGAGACGGCGGAGGTAGCCGGCGGTGTCCATCAGGCCAGTCTGCACGGTATGTGCACGAATTTAGGGGTGTCGTCTGCACAGGGCGCTTCTAGTCTTTCGTACGTGGCAGAGCAGCGACGCATCCTCGTGGTCGAGGACGATGTGACGATCGCCTTGGCCGTACGGAACCGGCTGGCCGCCGAGGGTTTCGACGTCAGGGTGGCCGGCGACGGGCAGGACGCCCTCATCCAGTACGGCAACGCCGAACCGGATCTGGTGATCCTCGACCGGTTGCTGCCCGGCCTCGACGGATTAGAGGTGTGCCGCAGGATGCAGGCGGCCAGGCCGGTGCCCGTACTGATGCTGACCGCGCTCGGCGAGGAGACCGACGTGCTCGTCGGGCTCGGGGTCGGGGCGGACGACTACCTGGCCAAGCCGTTCAGCATGCGCGAGCTGGTCGCCAGGATCCACGCGTTGCTGCGCCGGGTGGAGCGGGCGGCCCAGCTCGCGGCCGAGGACACGGTGATCAGGGTGGGCGAGGTCGAGATCGACACGGCGGCCCGCCGCGTGTTCGTGCGCGGCGTGGAGGCCCAGCTCACCAGGACCGAGTTCGACCTGCTGCGCCGCCTGGCCGAGCGGCCCGGTCAGGTCTTCGAGCGCGACCGGCTGCTGTCCGACGTGTGGGGCTTCTCCGAGGCGGCGGCGACCAGGACGGTGGACAGCCACGTCCGGGCGCTGCGCCGCAAGCTGGGCTCCGACGTGGTGCGCACGGTCCACGGCGTCGGCTACGCGCTGGTGCGGCGATGAATCCGCTCGACTTCCTCGGCCGGATCAAGGTCAAGCTCGGCATCGTGATCGTGCTGGCCGTGGGGACGGCGTTCGTGGTGAACGAGGTCGGCATCAACTCCGGCTTCTCCCGCGAGGTCCGCATCGCGGTCGCGGTCGTCCTGGCCCTGATCATGGTGCAGGTGCTGGCCATGGGCATGACCAAGCCGCTGCGCCAGATGGCCAGCGCCGCCCAGACGATCGCCAAGGGCAGCTACACCCTGCGCGTGAGCGCCACCTCGCGGGACGAGGTGGGGGAGCTGGCCAGGGCGTTCAACGCGATGGCGGCCGACCTGGGCGAGGTGGACCGGCAGCGGCGCGAGCTCGTCGCGAACGTCAGCCACGAGCTGCGTACCCCGATCACCGGACTGCGGGCCGTGCTGGAGAACGTCGTGGACGGCGTCTCGGCGGCCGACCCCGTCACGATGCGCACCGCCCTCGCCCAGACCGAGCGGCTCGGCCGGCTCGTCGCCCAGCTCCTTGACCTGTCACGGCTGGACTCCGGCGTGCGGCTGATCGAGGCCGAGGCCGTCGAGCTGGCGCCGCTGATCGAGCAGGCCGTCCTGGAGGCGTCGATGGCGCGCGAGGACGTGGCCATCCGGCCGTCCGTGCCGGCCGACCTGGTGGTGCGGGCCGACCCCGACCTGCTGGCGCAGGTGCTGGCGAACCTCCTCGACAACGCCGTCCGGCACAGCCCGCCGTCCGGGGTGGTGACCGTCCTCGGCGAGCCTTCGGGGGCCGGGGTGCGGCTCACGGTCTCCGACCAGGGGCCGGGGATCCCGGCGTCGGCCAGGGGGCGCGTGTTCGAGCGCTTCTCCCGGCTGGACGCGGGGCGGGCGGCCGACTCCGGGGGTGCGGGGCTGGGGCTGGCCATCGTGAAGGAGATCGTCGAGCTGCACGGGGGTTTCGTTCGTATCGATGACTGTGCCGGGTGCCGGATGGTCGTCGATCTACCAGGGAGGACGACGATGGCGGACGTGCCATTAGAGGGTGAGCGCGGTGGTTCGGGGGAGGACGCGCGGGTGGAGCGGGGGGTTGTCGGCGAGGCGGTGGGTGCGGAGGCGCCGGTGGGCGGGGCTGCTGACGGGACTCCGGCGGCCCCCGGGACCCCTGCGGCTTCCGGGACCGCTGCGGCTTCCGGGACCCCCATGGCCTCCGTGGCCTCTGGGGACGTCCCCGCCGGGGGGCCGGCGGACCATGCGGTCGCTCGTCCGGTGGACCTTCCGGCCGGGCTGACGGCCCTCATGGGGCTCGCGTCCTCGGGGGCCGGCGCGCCGGACCTCGCCTCAGCCGGAAGCGGCGCGCCGGGGTCCGGCCCTGCGGCGAGCGGTGCGGCGGGGAGTGGCGCTGTGGCCAGCGGTGCTGCGGGGAGCGGTGCCGTGGCAGGCGATGCTGGGGAGGCGGGTGCTCAGCTGGCGGGTGCTGCGGCGGCGGGTGCTGCGGGAGGCGACGCTGTGGTGAGCGGCGCGCCCGGGCTCGCTGCGGACGGTGGTGGCGCGGCTGGGCCCGGTCCTGCGGCCAGCGGGTGGCCGTTGGCCGACGGTGCGGTCGTCGGGCCGGTGCCTGCTCGGAGTGACGCGGCCGGGGATGGTCAGGGTGCTCCGGCAGGCGTGGCGGCGGCTGCTGCGGCGCTGGGAGCGGAGGCTGTGCACGGTCCTGCGGCTGCGGCGGCGGGGGTCCTGGTGACGGGCGCCGGGGCCGGTGTGGGTGTGGGGCGGCCCAGTGGCGGGCGGGCTGGAGCGCAGGCCGGTGGGGGTGGGTATGGGGCGGCGGAGCCGTCCGATGCCGGGAGGCTGGCCAGGATGGTGGCGGGTGGGGTCATCGGGTTGCTGATCGGGTTCCTGGTGGGCATGTTCGCCGCCGTGTTCGCCAGCGTGACCATCGGCGACGCGGCCGCTCTCGTCACGCTGGTCATGTGCACCGCCGTCCTGGGCGCTGTCGGTGCCGCCATGGGAGCGGGCACGGGCAGGCGGGCGGCGGTCGCGGCGTACCAGGGGACGGAGCCGTACCGGGGACAGGGGGGACCGGTGCCGCCCTACGTGCCGCCGCCGCTCTTCCCCCGGCCCGAGCTGCCCGACCCGCCCCGGTGGCTGCTGCCCGCGGCGGCGGGGGCGGGGGTGTTCGCGGCGGTGGCGCTGCCCGAGGCGCAGATCGGGCTGGGGATCGTGCTGGTCGCGATGGTGCTGGGCGCGGCGGCGCTGCCGGCCGTGCTGCGGCGGATGACGCCGTGGACGGTGGCGTTCGGGGTGACGGCGTACTGGCTGATGTCCATGGCGGCGGTGCGCGACGCCGACTGGCTGGTCGCGATCCTGCTCGTGGCGGGGGCCGGGCTGGGCGCGCTGGCGGTCTCCGGCGCGGGCGCCGGCTGGCTGGGCGTGATCAGGGGCGGCGTGTCCGTCGCGCTCGCGCTCGGGCCGGTGCCGTGGTTCCTGGCCCAGCCGGTGAAGCGGCTGACGGCCCGCCGGCGGGTGCTGCCGATGCTGGCCGCGCTGGGCATCACGGCGGTGCTGCTGCTGGTGTTCGGGCTGCTGTTCGCCTCGGCGGACGCGGTGTTCGCCTCGTACGTGGAGCGGCTGACCACCGCGCCGGACTGGGCGGAGTCGGCGCCGGTGCGGATCTTCCTGTTCGTGCTGTTCGCGGTGCTGCTGGCCGCGGTGGTGCTGGTCGCGCTCAGGCCGGTCGTGGACCCCGTGGGGCCCGATGCGAAGTTCGCGGTGAGCAGGAGCGTCTGGATGGTGCCGCTGACGGCGGTGAACCTGCTGTTCGCCTCGTTCGTCGCGGTGCAGATCACGGCGCTGTTCGGCGGCGACACCCTGGTGCTGAGGACGGCGGGGCTGACCTACGCCGAGTACGCCAGGCAGGGGTTCTTCCAGCTCGTGGTGGTCAGCGTGTTCGTGCTGGGCATCGTGGCGGTGGCCGCCGGGCTGCTCAAGGTGGATCGGCGCGAGCGCTGGATGCTGGCCGCCCTGCTGGGCGTGCTGTGCGGGCTGACCATGGTGGTGCTGGCCTCGGCCCTGCACCGGATGAACCTCTACACCGACGCCTACGGCCTGTCCCGGCTGCGCCTGTCCGTGCAGGCCGCGGTGTGGTGGCTGGGCGCGCTGTTCGCGCTGGTGCTGCTGGCGGGCGCGGCGCGGTTCACGGGGCGCGGCTCCGGCTGGCTGCCCCGTACGATCGTGCTGGTCACCGGGCTGGGGCTGGGCGCGTTCGCGATCGTCAACCCCGATCTGCAGGTGGCGCAGACGCAGGTCGAGGTGCGCGGCCCGGCCAAGATGGACTCCGACTACCTCGGCGACCTCGGCGCGGAGGCGGTGCCGGCCCTGGACCGGCTGCCGGAGCCGCAGCGCAGCTGCGTGCTGGCGGCCGTGGTCGAGGCCAACGGGCTGGACCGCCCCGATTCCTGGAACGGCTGGAACCTGGCTCGCTCCCAGGCCCGTGACCTGCTGGCGAAGCGGCCGGTGGGTGACACCGCGCAGTGTCCTCCGGTGCCCAGTCGCGTCTCTGATTGAATCCAGGGGTGAGGTTCGACGTAGTCATCAGCGGCGGCCGGGTGCTCGACGGGACAGGCGCCCCGCCGTACCGCGCGGACGTGGCGATCTCGGGCGATCGGGTCGCGGCGGTCGGCCGGCTGGACGGCGCGGAGGCGGGCAGCGTGATCGACGCGACCGGGCGGCTCGTCGCGCCCGGCTTCGTGGACTGCCACGCCCATGGCGACGCGGCCGTGTTCGACCCGGACGTGCAGCGGGCGGCGCTGCGGCAGGGGGTGACCACGTTCGTGCTCGGGCAGGACGGGCTGTCCTTCGCGCCCGGCTCGGCCGCGACCGTCGCCTACGCCTCCCGATACTTCGCCGCCGTCAACGGGGCGCTGACCGAGGGGCCGCTGACCGTCGGCGAGCTGCTGACCGGCTACGACCGGGCGGTGGCCGTGAACACCGCCTACCTGCTGCCCCACGGCACCATCCGCTACGACGTCATGGGCCCCTCGCCCGACCCGGCCTCGCCCGGCGACCTGGCGAAGATGCTGCGCCACGTCGAGCGGGGGCTGTCGGAGGGCGCGGTGGGGCTGTCGAGCGGGCTCGAATACCTGCCCGGCCGCTATGCCGACGCCGAGGAGCTGGCCACCCTGTGCGTCCCGCTCGGCGGGCTCCCGTACGTCACCCACATGCGCGCCTACGGCCAGCGGGCCGGGGTGGGGATGGCCGAGGTCGTCGACATCGCCGAGCGCTCGCGCGCCGCCGTGCACGTCTCACACCTGCACGGGCCCGCCGACGTGCTGCTGCCGCTGGTCGACGGGGCACTCGGCAAGGGCGTGGACCTGAGCTTCGACACCTACCCCTACCTGCGCGGCAACACAATCCTGGCGATGGTCGTGCTGCCGCCGTCCGTGCCCGGCGCCGAGCCCGGCCCCGCCCTGGAGATGATCGCCTCGGACGCGCTGGACGAGTGGTGGCCGACGCTGGAGGCCACCTGGCCCCGGCTGACGGTCTCGCACGCGCCGGGCCTGGAGTGGGCCGAGGGGCTGACCATGGTCGCGGCGGCCGAGCGGGCGGGGGTGGCGCCGGCCGAGTTCTGCCGCCGCCTGCTGACGGAGACGCGGCTGGAGGCGGGGGTCGTCTCGGCCCGTCCCGACGAGGGCCCGCAGGGCGAGGAGTCCGTACGCCGGATGCTCCGCCACCCCTCGCAGACCGGCGGCTCCGACGGCATCTATGTGGGCGGCCATCCGCATCCGCGCGGGTTCGGGGCGTTCGCCAGGTTCCTCGGCCGGCACGTCAGGGAGCTGGCGGACTGGACCTGGGAGCAGGCCGTGACGCACCTGTCCACGCACCCGGCCCGGCGGTTCGGGCTGGCGGACCGGGGGCTGCTGCGGGGCGGGTTCGCGGCCGACGTGGTGGTGTTCGACCCGGCCACCGTCGGCGACCTGGCCACCTACCCGGCCCCGCGCGCACTCGCCGAAGGGGTCGACGACGTGGTCGTGTCCGGCGTACGCGTGCTGGCGAACGGCGAGCTCACCGGGGCCACACCCGGGCGGGCGCTGCGGCCGTGAGCCCCTGACGAGCCGGGATGTTGGGATAAGGTCGGACGCGGACGAAGGGGGTGTTGTGCCGGCGATCCTCGGTCAGTCGGTCTTCGACGGCGGGCTGGAATTTCCCGCGATGGTGGTGCACCGGGACGCGCTGGAGCACAACGTCGCCACGATGGCGGCCTTCGTCCGCGATCACGGCATGGAGCTGGCGCCCCACGCCAAGACCCACATGTCCCCCGAGATCGCCGCGCTGCAGCTCGACGCCGGCGCCTGGGGGCTCACCGTCGCGACGCCGCGGCAGGCGGAGACGGTCAGGGGCTTCGGGGCCGGCCGCATCATGGTGGCCAACCAGGTCGTCGATCCGGTGGGGCTGGCCTGGGCCGCCCGCGAGCTGGAGCGGGATCCGGAGTTCGAGTTCCTGAGCTTCGCCGACTCCAGGGCCGGGGTCGACATCCTGGCCGGGCACGCGGGTGCGCGGCCGTTCCGGATGCTGGTGGAGCTGGGGCACGAGGGCGGGCGGGCCGGGTGCAGGACGCTCGACGAGCTGCTGGAGGTGGCCTCCTACGCGCAGGCGACGCCGGGGGTCGAGCTGGCCGGGGTCGCCGGGTACGAGGGCGCGCTCAAGACCAGCGAAGAAGTCCGGAAATATCTGGCTCTGTTGCAGGAAGCCGTCGAATACGTCC
This sequence comes from Nonomuraea sp. MTCD27, assembly GCF_041950495.1. Classification (NCBI taxonomy): domain Bacteria; kingdom Bacillati; phylum Actinomycetota; class Actinomycetes; order Streptosporangiales; family Streptosporangiaceae; genus Nonomuraea; species Nonomuraea sp. MTCD27. The sequence goes on from NZ_JBGNUW010000009.1 coordinate 119,497, forward strand.
GCGTCCGGAACCCCATCCTGAGCGTGGGCGGCAGCCAGTGGTTCGACGTGATCGGGCGCGAGCTCGCCGCCACGCAGGCCAGGATCCTGCTGCGCAGCGGCGCCTACGTCACCCACGACGACGGCTACTACCGCGAGCGCACCCCGTTCAACCGCATCGACGGCGAGCTGCGCCCGGCGCTGGAGGTGTGGGCGCACGTGCTGTCCACCCCCGAGCCGGAGCTGGCCGTCGTGGGCATGGGCAAGCGGGACGCGCCCTACGACGAGGGGCTGCCGATCCCGCGCCGTGGCGGCGTCACGATCATGAAGATGCAGGATCAGCACACCGTGGTGCACGCAGCCGGGCTCAAGCCGGGTGACCTGCTGGCTTTCGGCATCTCCCATCCGTGTACGGCCTTCGACAAATGGCGGGTACTCCCGGTGGTCGATCGGGACTACCGTGTCGTGGGCACCATAAACACCTATTTCTAGGGAGATTCCGTGAAAAAGGAGCTCAGGACCACGGAAGGCGCCGCTCCGGTCGGCGCCTACTCGCAGGGGCTCGTGGTGGGCGACTTCGTCTACACCTCCGGAATGGGGCCCCTCGACCCGCACACCGGTGAGGTCGTCGGCGACGATGTCGCCGCCCAGACGCACCAGGTCATGCGCAACCTGGGGGCCATCCTCGCGGCCCACGGCCTGGGTTTCGACGACGTGATCAAGTCCACCGTCCACCTGCAGCACCTCAAGCGTGACTTCGCCGCGTACAACGAGGTGTACAAGTCGTATTTCAGCCAGCCGTACCCCGTGCGGACGACGGTGGGCTCGGAGCTGATGGACATCCTGGTGGAGATCGACTTCGTCGCTCACAAGAGCGCTTAAGGTCTGCTTGTGGACAGTTCGGTGTACGTCTTCGTCGAGGACCTGCGCGGCGAGGGCGTCGAGCGGGTGCTCGACAGGATCAGCGGCTACGGCGTGTCGGGCGTCACCGTGGGCGCCGTGCACCACGCCTCCCGCGACGTCACCCCGCACGGGCTGTCCAGGCTGACCCTCCGTCACGACGGGGCCCACTTCGCCCCGCCGCCCGAGCTGTTCGACGGGCTCCGGCTCTCGCCCGTGCCCGGCTATCCGGACGCTCTCGACGGGCTGCGCGAGGCTTGCGCGAAGCGGTCGATGAAGCTGCACGGATGGACGGTTTTCCTGCGCAACGCCACGATCGGCACCGAACATCCGGACGTGACCGTACGCGACTGCTTCGGCGACCGCGGCTCGCTGACCGACCTGTGCCCGGCCCACCCCGACGTGCGCGACTACGCCGTCGCCCTGGCCAGGGCGGTGGCCAGGCTCGGCATGGACAGCGTGGTGGCCGAGTCGCTGCACTTCAGGCCGCTCAAGCCGCAGCGCTCGTTCGTGCCGCTGGGGCCGATGGACGCCTACCTGTTCGGGCTCTGCTTCTGCGACTACTGCATGCGCCGGGCCACCGACCTGGGCGTGAACGCCGAGGTGGCGCGCGACGAGTGCGCCAGGATCGTGGGCGGCGTGTTCGACGGTGACCCGCCGGCGCAGGGCGAGGTGACCAGGGCGGCGCTGACCGCGTACGCGGGGCCCGAGGTCGTGGCCTACGCCCGCGCGCGCTCCGAGACGGTCACCACGCTGGTGTCGGAGGTGTCCTCGGCGGTGGCCGAGGAGGGCTCCAAGCTGGTGTTCATCGACTCGACGGGGGCGGTCAAGGGCTACACCGACGGCCTGCCCACGCCCGGCCTGGCCGCGCACGACGCCTGGCAGCTCGGGGTGGACCTGGTGGCGCTCGGGGACCTCGTGCCCGCGTTCGGGGTGCTGGCCTACGCGCGTGACGCGGCGCGGGTGGCCGACGACGTGGGGGCCTACCTGCGGTCCGTGGGCAAGGACCGCGAGGTGCGGGCCGTGCTGCGGCCCGGCTATCCCGACAGCGACTCCGCCGACCGGCTGGTGGCCAAGGCGCGCGGCGCCAAGGCGGCCGGGGCGCTGGCGGTGGACTTCTACGCGTACGGGCTGGTGCCGCACCCGGTCCTCGACCGCATCCCGGCCGCGCTGGCGGAGGCGCTCTAGCTCAGGTTCCTGCGCATCACCTGCCACGGGCCGGAGCACAGCCCGCAGCCGGTGCCGACGAACATCGCCTTGGCCGCGGCGTCACCCTTGAGCTGCCACTTCAGCCAGGCCGCCCCGACCCGCCCGAACTCGCCGCCGTTGGGCTGGGAGTAGGTGCCGAAATGCCCCACGTCCAGGTTCCCCATGAACGCGGGCAGCCCCGCGGGCAGGCGGTTCCAGTCGTCGATCGCGTTCTCGTAGGCGATGTCGCCGGGCCCGCCGATGAAGTAGCCGATCGGCGCGTGCAGGCGGGAGAGCTGGATCTTGTCCGCCGCGCTCATGAAGCCGCTGTTCCAGATGCCGGTGGTGGTGACGCGCGGGTCGTCCGACACCTCGTACGCCTCCAGCCCGCCGCACGACTGCCCCATCACCGCGATCTTCGTGGTGTCGATGCGGCCACGGAGCCGGCTGGTGAGGCGGCTGTTCTCGGCGATCGCCCAGTCGATGGCGTCGAGCAGCATCTCCGCGTCGGTGGTGCCGGTGCCGCCGGGGCGCCCGTTGGCGATCACCAGGAAGCCGTGGGAGGCCAGTTCTTTGAGGAAGTTCTCGAACCAGGTGCCGTCGGCCCGGCAGGCGCCGTTGCCCCAGGCCACGATGGGGAGTCGCACGCCGGTGGGCAGGACCGCGGGCCGGTAGACGGTGTGGCGGGGCAGGCGCAGGGTGGTCTCGTAGTCGGCCGGATAGGGTCCGGAGCCTCCGGGGGCCGCGTGCGCGGGAGCGGCCGGCACGGTCAGGAGCGCGCCGGCCATCACGATCCCGGCGCCCGCCGTGACGAGGCGCCGGATGAGCTGCCCGAGCTTCATGAATCCTCCTGGGGGTCGGTCGACTCGGTGCCGCGACCTTCGCACAGGCGGTAGGGGCCATCAATGGCTCGACGCCAGAACTGGTGATATTACCGATGCCGACCGTCATGGAAACGGTCCAGCACTAGACGCCGTCCAGCAGGGCCGAGACCGACTCGACGGGGAAGTCGTCGCTCAGCCGCAGACCCCTGAAGACCGCCCGCATCCACACGGCCCCGGCCAGCAGGTCGACGATCAGCATCGGGTCCACGGACTCGTTGAGCTCGCCCCGGTGGACCGCGCGCTCGAAGATCTCCCGCTCCCTGGCGAACCGGTCGGCGAAGAAGCGCCGCGCGTCCAACTCGGGATGGCGTACGGCGGCCGCCAGCGCGGCCACGGCGATGTCGCTGGCGGGCGGCTCGGTCAGCAGCCGTTTGACGCCCTCGACCAGCGCGACCAGGTCGCCGCGCAGGCTCCCCGTGTCGGGCGCCTCGAAGCCGAGCACGTCGGACTCGACCAGCGCCGCCCCGAGGAGCGCGGCCTTCGACGGCCACCACCGGTAGATCGTCGTCTTGTTGACGCCCGAGCGCTCCGCGACCCCCTCGACGGTCAGCCCGTCGTAGCCCTTCTCGGCGACCAGCCGCAACGTCGCATCGAAGATCTCCTGCTGTTTCCTCGGGGCCATGGGGCTCATTTTCTCCCGGCGAACGCCGTGGCCACGCCCAGGCCGAGGTAGACGACGCCGCTCACGTACCGGAGGGTCCTGGTCCTGCCGTTGAGGCGGTGGCCGAGGGCGCCGGCGGTGAAGGCGTACAGGAGGTCCGAGAGCAGCCCCAGGAGGAGCAGCGTGAGGCCGAACACCGCCACCTGCGGCGCGGGCGAGCCCGCGGCCGGGTCCACGAACTGCGGCAGGAACGCCAGGAAGAACAGCGCCACCTTGGGGTTGAGCAGGTTGACCAGCACGCCTTCGAGGAACACCCTGCGCAGCGGCTGCGGGTCCGGCCGCCCGGCCTCGGCCTCCTTGCCGGTGAACGCGCGGATGCCCAGGTAGACGAGGTAGGCGACGCCGGCCCACTTGACGATCGCGAACAGCGTCGCCGACTGCGAGATCACGTACGACAGGCCCGCGGCGGCGGCCGCGATGTGCACGAGCGTGCCGAACTCCACGCCGAACGCGCTGGCCAGGCCCGCTGCCCGGCCCTGTGCGAGCGCTCTGGCGGTGATGTAGAGGTGGTTCGGCCCGGGGATGAGCACCAGGGCCAGCGACGCCGTCACGAAGAGGACGAAAGTGGTAGGAGGTATCACGAAAGAGCAGCGTAGGATGGCTTTGGTATGTCGAAGGAGGCCAATCTTGGGCCGATTTGTCGGACCAATCGAATGTCGGCGGGGCGTGGCATAGTTTCTGGCGTGAACGGTCTTCTCGTCGGGCGCTCCTCTGAGCTGGCCAGGCTCGCGCGTGTGCTCCAGTCCGCCGCCGACGGCGTGGCCGGGGTGGCGCTCGTCGGCGGGGATGCCGGGATCGGCAAGACCCGGCTGATCACCGAGCTGGCCGCCGAGGCCCGCGAGCGCGGCTTCAACGTGCTGGTCGGCCAGTGCGCCGAGCTCGGTGACGCGCTGCCCTACCTGCCGCTGGCCGACGCGCTGCGCGGCGCGGAGCCGGGCGTGCGCGAGGCCGCCGCCGCCCATCCCATGCTCGGCCAGCTGCTGCCGGGCACGGAGAGCGCGCCCTCGACCGGGCTCACCCAGCAGCGGCTGTTCGGCTCGCTGCTCGGGCTGCTCGCCGACGTGCAGCCGGTGCTGTTCGTGATCGAGGACCTGCACTGGGCCGACCGCTCCACCCGCGACCTGCTGGTCTTCCTCAGCCGCATGGTGCAGACCGAGCGCGTCTGCGTCGTCGGCACCTACCGCACCGACGACCTGCACCGCCGCCATCCGCTGCGGTCCGTGCTGGCCGAGCTGAAGCGCCTGCCCACGGTGACGAACGTGGAGCTGGGGCCGCTGGGCTCCGGCGAGATGTCCGACTACGTCGCCACCCTGGGCGAGGTGGACGCCCAGGAGCTCGGCCTCATCGTCTCCCGCGCCGACGGCAACCCGTTCTACGCGGAGGAGCTGTTCGCGGCCATGGCCGAGGGCGACAGCCTGCCCGACGGGCTGGCCAGCCTGCTGATGTCCAGAGTCGAGGTGCTGTCGGAGGCCGGGCAGCGGGTGCTGCGGGCCGCCGCCGTGGCCGGCCGGCGGGTGGAGGACGAGCTGCTGCGGGAGGTGTCGGGGCTGCCGCTGGCGGAGTTCGAGGAGGCGGTCAGGGAGATCGTCTCGCGCGGCCTGCTCAGGGTCCACGGCTACGGCTACGCCTTCCGCCACGCGCTGCTGCAGGAGGCCGTCTACACCGACCTGCTGCCCGGCGAGCGCACCAGGCTGCACGCCGCCTTCGCCCGCCTGCTCAGCTCGCCGGCCGAGCTGGCGCACCACTATCTCGCGGGCCACGACCTGGCCGGCGCGCTGGCGGCCTCGGTCGAGGCGGGCCGGGAGGCCGAGCGGGTCGGGGCGCCCGCCGAGGCCCACAGACACTACGACCGGGCGCTCGGCCTGTGGGACCGGGTGGACGACGCGGCCCGGCTGGCCGGGGAGGGCCGGGCCGAGCTGGCCTTCCGCAGCGCGGTCATGGCCGCCGACAGCGGTGACAACCACCGGGCGGTGGTCCAGCTCCGCGCGCTGCCGCAGACGTCCGAGGTGAGCGAGCGGCTCGCCTACTACCTGTCCGAGATGGACGACCGGCCCGGCGCGGTCGCGGCGGCCGAGCGGGCCGTCGAGAGCGCCGGCGACCAGGTCGCGCTCGCCCGCGCCCTGGCCACCTATGCCCGCGCGCTGCTGTGGACGGCGCGGCACCAGGACGTGGAGGCCATGTGCGCGCGGGCCCTGGAGACCGCCCGCGCGGCCGGCGCCAGGGACGCCGAGGTGGGCGCCCTGCTCACGCTGGCCACCTTCGTCGAGCACCGGGGCGACGTGGCCAGGGCTCACGAGCTGGTCGAGACGGCCATGGCCGAGCCCTCCGGAGACCTGGCCATGGATCTGCGGGCCCGCTTCCACCATGCCCGCATCCACCACGAGCAGGGCCTGCTGACCCAGGCCGCCGAGGTGGCCGACGACGGCATCCGCATGGCGCTCGGCAACGGGCTCAAGTGGAGCACCTACGGCACCGACCTGCGATTCCTGCGCTTCCTCATCCACTACGTGGCCGGCGAGTGGGACCAGGCCGAGTCGGTGGCGGCTGGCTTCGGAGCGCGAGTGGGCACGCTGCAGGAGGCGACCCTGTCGTCGTTCGCCCTGTTCATCGAGGTCGCCCGTGACCTGCCGGCGGTCGAGGGGCGGCTGAGCTGGCTGCGCCCCTTCTGGTCCGACGAGCTGGCCGTCTACATGTCCAGGGGTCTGGCGGCCGAGCATTCCCTGTGGCACGGCGATCCGGCGGGGGCGCTCGACCACGTGCGCGCGGCTCTGGCGCCGCTGATCGAGGGCGACGTCGGCGTGCTGCGGCCGACCGCCATCGGGCTGTGGGCGCTGGCCGAGCTGGGCACCACCGAGGGGGCCGACGAGCTGCTCGCCCGCGCCCGGCTCGCGGTCGAGGCCGGGCCCATGGGCCAGGGCGGGCACATGGGTCCCGAGGGGCGGGCCTGGGCGCTGCGGGTGGAGGCCGAGTGGCAGCGCGTGCACGGGCGGCTCGACGTGGAGCTGTGGCGGCGGGTGGTCGAGGCGTTCGACTTCGGGTTCGTCTACGAGACGGCGCGGGCCCGGTGGCGGCTGGCCGAGGCGCTGCTCGTGGCCGGCGACCGGGAGGCGGCGCAGGCGGAGTGGGAGCTGGCCAGGGAGACGGCGGGCAAGCTGCGGGCGGTGCCGCTGGAGAGCGCGCTGCAGGACTTCGGGCGGCGGGCCCGGTTCGCCGGGGTCGGTGGCATGAGTGGTGGCGCCGGTGGTGGCCGGCAGGGCGGCGGGCAGGGCGGTGCACAGAGCGGTGGACGGGGTGGCGGGCAGAGCGGCGGGCAGAGCGGTGGACAGGGTGGCGGGCTGAGCGGCGGGCACGGTGACGGCGGGCTGACGGCGCGGGAGGTCGAGGTGCTGCGGCTGGTCGCGGAGGGGCTGACCAACCGGGAGATCGCGGAGCGGCTGTTCATCGCGCAGAAGACGGTGAGCGTGCACGTGTCCAACATCCTGGGCAAGCTGTCGGTCTCCACCCGTACCCAGGCCGCCGCCGCGGCCCGGCAGCGGGGGTTGCTCGGATAGCGGGGCGCCGGGCCTGGCGGGGTCAGGAGGCGGCGCCGCCGGCCAGGAGCGGGGCGACGTCCAGTCGCTGCTTCAGGTAGCCGAACTCGAGCATGAGGTCCGCCACGCGCTGCACCCGTACGGGGTCGACGGAGGTGGAGAAGCCGCCGAGCTTCATCGTGGCGGCCGTGGCGGCGTCGATCTTCGTGTACTCGCCGAGCGCGGCGGCCACCTCGGCCGGGTTCGAGACGGCCGGCTCCGTGGCCTTGCGCAGGGCCCGCTGGAAGGCCGCGACGACCTTCGAGCTCTGCTGGGCGAAGGTCTCGGTGGTGAGGCACCTGGAGGAACGGCTCGGGCAGGAACAAGCCTCCTCCGCAAGGCGGAGGAGGCCGGCCGCGCCGAGGTCTCCAAAAATCCAACCGAGACGGCGAATATGGAGCCAGCGTTACGATCAGCTATTGCCTGGGCGAGGGCCGAGTGCCCGGCGTTGCTCGGGGGTGAGCGGGCGCGTGGGCAGCCCTTGCAGGAGGAGGAAGAGCTTGGCCGTCTCCTCCAGCTCCTCGATGGCGTCCAGCGCCGCGCCGAGGCTCGCCCCGGCGACGATGGGGCCGTGGTTGCTGAGCAGCAGGGCCGAGTGCGTGCGTGCCATCTCCTCGGCGGCCGGTTCCAGGCGCTGGTCGCCGGGCGCGAAGTACGGCAGCAGCGGCAGCCGGCCCACGCGCATCGCGAAGTAGGCGGTCAGCGGTGGCAGGGCGTCGTCCGGGTCGAGGCCGTCCATGCAGGACACGGCGGCGGCGTACGTGGAGTGCGTGTGCACGACGGCGTTCGCCGCGGGCCTGGCGCGCAGGAGGGCGGCGTGCAGGAACGCCTCCTTGGACGGCTTGGGGCCGCCCACGTGGGCGCCGCTCCGGTCGATCAGCGACAGCTCGTCGGCCTCGACGGTGCCCAGGCTCGACCCGGTCGGAGTGACGAGGATGTGTTCGCCGACGCGTACGGACAGGTTGCCGGTGCTGCCGTGGGTGAGGCCGCGCCCGAACAGCGACCGCGCGGCGGCGATGATCGCGTCGCGTTCCCCGTTCATCGCGAGACCGCCGGCAGTCGGGGTGCGCCGTTCATCGGGAGGCCTCCAGCAGCAGGTCGGGCTCGCCGAAGTTGCCGGACTTCAGCAGCAGCGCGAGGCCGGACGGGGTGAGGATCCACGGCACGCCCCGCGCCGCCTCCGCCCCGATCACGCCGCCGGGCACGCCGAGCGCGCTGACGACGGCGCCCGAGGTCTCGCCGCCGGCCGAGATCACGCGGGTGACGCCGCGCTCGACCAGCCCGCGCGCGATCCGGCCGGTGGCCGACTCCAGGATGGCGGCCGACCGCTCGGTGCCCAGGGCCTCCTGTACGCGGCGCAGCGCCCCCGGCTCCAGCGACGAGTAGATCAAGGGGGCTCCCGCCGTCCCGTCCAGGGCGTCGTACCAGGCCAGGGCCTTCCTGGCGAGCGACTCCTCATCCTGGTCGGCCAGCGCGTCGAGCCGGTGGGCCGGCCTGCCCGCCTGGACCATGGCGTCGACCTGCTGGAGCGTACGGGCCGAGCAGCTTCCCGCCAGCACGGCGGCGGACCCGGCCGGCTCGGGGGCGGGCGCGTCGCCGTGGCCCGTCCGCGCGCGGGCCGCGGCCAGCCCGCCGGCCAGCCCGGCCGCCCCGGCCACCAGCGGCGCCTCGGCCAGCGCCCGGCCGGCCTCCGCCAGGTCGGTGTCGTCCAGGGCGTCCACCAGCGCGTACCGGACGCCCTGCGCGCGCAACTCGGCCAGGCGCGGGCCGATCGCCTGCCCGCGTACCTGGGCCAGCGTCACGACCCCCGCCCGGTACGCGCTCTGCCCCTCCAGCACGCGCGGCAGGTACGAGTCGGTCATCGGGGTGAGCGGGTGGTGGCGCATGTGCGACTCGCCGAGCAGCACGTCGCCGACGAAGAGGTAGCCGTTGTACTGCGTACGGCCGTGCTCCGGCGAGCTCGGGGTCATGGCGACGACGGGCGCGTCCATGGCGTCGGCCAGCGCGTCGAGGACCGGGCCGATGTTGCCGTCGGGGGTGGAGTCGAAGGTGGAGCAGTATTTGAAGTAGACCTGCCGGGCGGCGCCGTTCGCCCGGAGCCAGTGCAGCGCTTCGAGGGACCGGGCCACGGCGTCGGCCCTGGGGATCGTACGGGTCTTGAGGGCGATGACGACGGCGTCGTGCTCGGGGAGCTCGGTGCCCTGCGGCGGGAGCCCGAAGTACAGCATGGTGCGCAGGCCGCGTCGGCGCAGGGCCACGGCGACGTCGGTCGCGCCGGTGACGTCGTCCGCGATGGCGCCGATCATCGGCCCCCCTCGCGCTCGGCCCGGGTCCGGTAACAGTCGAACATGACGCCGACGCTACCGGTGCCGGGCCACCTCGACGGCGACGGGCCGGCTCGGGGAGCCGGCCCGCCCTCGTTGAGCAGGCTGGTGTTGAACTCGCCGGTGTTCCACTCGACGGTGGCCGCCCCCGTGCTGTCGCCGAAGTCGCCGGCCACGCAGCTCAGCTCGTGATGGTCTGGTCGCGCAGGAGGAAGTAGCTCGCCAGGTCGGTCTGCAGGTACGCGTGGAAGTTCGAGGCCTTGGACTGGGCCGACTTGTCGGCGGTGACGATCGTGACGACCACGTACTTCTTGGACGCTCCCGAACGGATCTTGCCGTAGACGTAGCTGGCGTGCGCCTTGTCCTGGCGCCACTTGACCGCGTCGGACGACAGCTTCGCCAGGCGGTCGGCCGTCGTCTTGGCGGCCTTGTCGGTCGGGAACGACATCATGACCTGGACCGCCTTGAGATGCCCGCTGTAGGCCGAGTAGGCGACCTGGATGGCGCGCTGGCAGTTGTTCTTGGCCAGCAGGCCCTGGCCGTCCACCGGGTCGCAGGAGTCGTAGGTCCAGCCGCCCACCTTGTTCGCGTTGAACTTGACGCCGCCCAGGGCGAACTTCCAGTCGTCGAACTCGTCGTCCGTGATCGGCGAGCCGGGCTGGGCCCGCTTCGAGGTCGGCAGGGTGTCGGTGGGGGTCGTGGAGGGTTCGGGGGTCGGTGAGTCCGTCGGCTCCTCGGGGGCGGGCGAGGACGGGGGCGAGGTGGTGGGGGCGGTGCTGGGCAGGGCGACGTTGGGGGCTGGGCCCGGGGAGCGCAGGTAGAAGTACGCGCCCACCCCGCCGCCGCCCAGGAGCAGCACGGCCAGGCCGACCACCAGGCCGATGATCAGGGCGTTGTTGTTCTTGGGCGGGGGCTGGGGGGCGTAGCCGGGCTGCGGGAACGGGCCGCCCGGGTGGTTCCCGTACGGTGGCGCGCCCTGCCCGGGACCGGGCTGGCCGTATCCGGGCTGACCGTATCCTGGCTGACCGTGTGCGGGCTGGCCGTATGTGGGTTGCCCGTATGCGCCCTGCCCGTACGGCTGGCCGGGGGCCGGCTGTTGCTGCTGCGTGGGGCCCTGGGGGTGGCCGTACCCCGGCTGCTGGGAATTCGGGCCCTGGGGCTGTCCGTAGCCGGGTTGCTGGGGGGTCGGGGCCTGGGGCTGGCCGCCGTAGGGCGGGCCCTGGGGCGGGCCGTAGCCCTGGGGTGCCGCCTGGCCTTGGGGAGGGCCGTACCCTTGCGGCGCTCCCTGGCCTTGCTGGCCGCCCCAGGGTCCAGGCTGGTGGGGCTGGGGTGGCGGAGGCTGCGGAGGGTATGCCATCCCACCATTGTGGTGCAGTCCCCTACCTTCTGCCCCAACTACCCCACCAATTGCCATATGCGGTCAGCGGACACGGTGATGCTTAGGTCGCCCCGGAGGAGACCAAGGTCTGATGCCCGGGGGAGTGCACGTTCGTAGCTTCGGATCCATGACGGAACTGCGCACACCGGCCGGCAGCCGCGTCCACGAGATCGACGTGGTGCGTGGGTTCGCCCTGGCGGGCATCCTGGTCGCGAACATCGGCTTCTTCGCCGACCCCGGCTACGCCCTGGCCGGCAGCATGCCCATCCAGGAGGGGCCGGTGGCCTCGGCGATCACGGCGTTCGTGCTGACGAAGTTCTACATCATCTTCTCGTTCCTGTTCGGCTACTCGTTCACGCTGCAGATGCGCTCGGCGGAGCGGGCCGGCGCGAGCGTGACGGCCAGGACGGTGCGCAGGTGCCTGGGGCTCTTCGTGATCGGCGTCGTGCACGGGATCCTGCTGTGGGTCGGCGACATCCTCACCCTGTACGCCGTGCTCGGCTTGATCCTGCTCACGCTGCGCAATGTCAGCCCGAAGCGGGCCGTGGCCATCGGGTCGGTCATCGTCGGCGTGCTGACCCTGCTGATGGCCGCGCTGGCCTGGCTGTCCACGCTCGACCCGACGGCCGGGCAGGCCCCCGCGGCCGATCCCGTGGCGGCGGCGCGGGCGCTGGCCCTGGCCACCGGCGGGCCGCTGGACGTCCTGACCCTGCAACTGGAGCTCTATCCGCCGCTGGTGGGAATGATCTGGCTGTTCCAGGGGCCGACGGCGCTGGCGATGTTCCTGTTCGGGCTGGCGGCGGGCAAGTCCAGGCTGCTGGAGGAGCCCGAGCGGTGGTCGCGGCTGCTGCCGCGGATCCAGTGGATCGGTTTCGGGTTCGGCGTGCCCGGCGGGATCCTGCTCGCCGTGACCGCCGACGACGCCGGTCCGGGCGAGCTGGTGGGCCTGGCCGTGAACAACGTCACCTCGATCCTGCTGGCCGCCGCGTACGTGGCCACCCTGCTCCGGGTGATCCGCCGCCACCCCGCCGTCGGTCGCGCGCTGGCACCGGCCGGGCGGGTGGCGGCCTCCAACTACGTCGGTCAGTCGGTGCTGGCCTGCCTGGTCTTCACCGGGTACGGCCTGGCGCTGGCCGGTGAGCTGCCGCCGATCGCCGTGATGGGGGTGGCCCTGGTGATCTATACCGTCCTGCTCCGGCTCAGCGCCCGCTGGCTGCGTACCCACCGCTACGGCCCCATCGAAGCCGTCCTGCGCCGCGTCACGAACGGGGGATGAGCCGGCACGTATTTGGACCTGTACGCCGCCCCTCTACGAGAGCACGATCCTCAGGTAACGGGACCGAGCCTGGCAGGAGGGAGCAGCCGTGCCGGTGACCTGGGGAGCCGTACGAGGGCGAGTCGTCTTCGACAGCTCCCATCACGATGTGCTGGAGCGGCGGTCGTCCGGGTTCTCCTGGACCGGCACCCGCTCCCTGCTGCTGACCGACCACCCCGCCGTGTACGTGCACGACACGGGCGGGCTCGGCAACCCGGTCGTCACCGCGCTGGATCCGGCGGCCGACCCCGAGGTCACGATCGAGCTGGTCGACGGCAGCACCAGGCTCGTCGCCGACCTCCGCCTGCCGGGCGGCCGGACGGTCGAGCTCGTCACCACCACCGAACTGCCGCCGCCCGTGCTCGCCGCACTGACCGGCCTGCGCGGCCGGCTGATGCCGGGCGCCGAGGCGACGGACTTCATCAGCCCGTGCGCGATCTCGATCACCCCACGGTACGAGTCGGAGCCCGACCGGTCCGCGGCCGGCGAGGAGGAGGCCGCCCCGGCGGAGCTGGCCGCGTACGTCGTGATCGCGGGAGGCCGCCTGCAGCTGCGCAGCCGCGGCCGGATCCCCCTGGAGTGGCCCGTCAACCGGGTCAACGTGACACCCGCCGGGCCGAGCGCGGTCGAGCTGCGGGGCGGCGCCCTGCTCGGCGGGCATTTCCTCACCGGTGCGACCCTGCACCTCGTCACCCCCGAGGTGCGCAAGGCGTTCCTCACCGTCGTGGGGGCGGCGGAACCGGGGTCGCGCACGGTGGGCACCTCGGCGCCGGTCTCGCTGCGCGGGCTGGGCGGCGCGGGGACGATCAAGGCGGACTGCGTGCTGAGCGAGCACGCCCTGGAGTTCCAGGCACCGGACACGCAGCGCGTTCTCGCCCGCTTCGACCTCGGCGACCGGCAGTTGCGCATCGCCGGGACCGCCGAGCGGTTCGTCGTGTTCAGCCCGGCACACGGGCCCGTGACGGTGGAGTGCGCCTCCGAGGTGTTCGGGCGCCGGCTGCACCAGAACGCGGAGCTGCGGGCAGCCGCCGGGCGCACGCTCGGCTCGGGGGTGCTGCCCGCCGAGCTGGCCGACGGGCGGCCGGTCGCGTGCGCGTTCGCGCCCGACGGCATGCGGGTGAAGGGCAGCGGGGTCAACGTCCGGATCCCGTACGAGGCGATCAGGAGCGTCGAGGGGCGGCCGGAGCCGCGGCGGGCGGAGCTGCGGCTGACCAGCGAGCGTACCGACCTCAGGGTCGTCGCCCAGCCCGAGCTCGTGCAGGCGCTGCACACCGAGGTCAGGGCGTGGGCCAACGCGTGCGCGGGCGCGGCGCAGGTGCCCGGCATGTTGCGGGCCGCCGTCGGGCTGGAGGAGGACTACCTGCTCTACACCGTGTTCGGCCCGTTCTACGAGCTGCACGCGGCGCTGCTCGGCGACGCCGGCGCGGACGGCCTGTCCGAGCCCGTCACGCTGCCGGGGAGCGGCGACGAACGCGCCCGCGTCGCCGCCGTGCTGCAGGTCGGGTTGGGAGAGCTGCAGTCGCACCTCGACCAGGTCGTCTCCGTGTTGCCGGCCTTCCTGCGGCACCGGGACGCGCTGCTCCTCGCGGCGGTCACCGGCGGCGCCGAGCCGGGCTGGCTGAAGGCGGGGGAGCCGAAGCTGCGGGCCGCGCTCGCCCCGGCGCAGCGGGCCGCCGCCGAGACCGGGCAGCTCGCCGTGCAGCTCTCCCGCGTGATGGACCTCGACCCCGACGCGCTGCCCAAGGTCAGCTACGCGGGGGCGGCGCTGTCGCTCGGGGCCGCGGCGCTGCTGAACCCGGTGTTCGCGGTGTCGGGCATCTCCCAGGCGTACTCGTCGCACGCCCAGGGCGAGCAGCGCAAGGCGCAGGTGACCGCACAGTCGGAGCGCGGGTGGGCGATGGTGCTGGACCGCTGGAACGCGCTGGTCTCCACCTCGCTGCCGGTGCTCGCGTACGTGCTGACCGAGAACGTGTTCGGCCTGCGCTGGGAGACCGCGCGGCGCATCGCCCAGGAGCTCGCCGCCGCCCCGGAGGCCGCGCGGCCGCCGGCGCTGCGCGCGGTGGCCCGCCGTCTGGCCGTCCTGGACGTGATGCGCCGCTACCCGGGCGGGTCCGGGGTGCGGCTGCGGCGCGGCGAGATCGCCGACCACCTGCGGGCCGCCCGCGAGGCCGTACGGACGCCGCGCTTCCTCGACTTCTGATACCGGAGGCCCTGCTCATGGCGCTCTTCACCAGTCAGTTCGATCGGGTTCGCGAGGAGTCGCGGGCCTATGCCGGGGAGGCGTCGGAGACCCGGTTCCGGGTCCCGGCCGCCGTCGCCGTGGCGGGCGGGGCCGCCCTCGTGACCGCCACCGACCCGACGGCGACCGAGAGCGGTGGGTGGGGGGAGGGATGGGACCAGGGGTGGGACGCTGGGGCGGGTGCGGCGGCCGGGCCCGGGGCCGAGCCGGTCCTGGACGACGGCGGTGGCGCGTGGTCGCACCACGGGGACTACACGGGCGCATCAGTTGGCGGGGACGGCGACTTCTTCTACTTCATCGACGGCGACAGCAGCCTGACCATCGGCTGAGCCCGGACGGGGACGGCGGCTGGCGCTGAGCGGGACGGCGGCCGGGCTGCCTCCCCCGGCTCTGGACGGGATGGCGGCTCGATCGTCGGGTGACGGCTACGCGGCGCCGGCGATGAGGGCGGCGATCGTCTGCGCGGTGCCGAAGTCGGCGGCCAGCCGGTTCTTGGTCACCGCGAACGCCACCCCGGTGGCGGTGTCGGCGCCGGCGTAGCTGCCGCCGCTGCCCGCCCAGCCGAACACCGTCGGGGTGTCGTCCGGATCCGTGCCCAGACGGCCGACGGCGTAGCCGTTCGACAGCACCGCCCGGTTGCCGAACACCCGGTCCACGCCGTCCACGACCGGCGCGGTCACCTCGCGGAGCCGGTCGGGCGAGATCAGCCGTACCCCGTCCACCGGGCCGAGGAGCGCCGCGTACATGCGGGCCGCGGCGCGGGCGGTGAGCTGCCCACCCGCGGGGATCGCCGCCGACGGCACATCGGCGCGGTTGCCGAAGGCCGCCGTCGGCCGCACGCCCCGCGGCGCGACCGCGAGGGCCGGGGAGCCCTCGGGCGCCTCGGCGAAGCCGGGCACGTCCTCCAGCCGCGCGAGCCGGCCCAGCTCGGCCTCCGGCACCCCGAGGAACAGCTCGCCCGCCACCCCCAGCGGGGCGGCGACCTCCTCCCTGAGCACCTGGGAGACCGGCGTGCCGGTGACCCGGCGGACGATCTCGCCGACGATGTGGCCGAAGGTGTAGGAGTGGTAGCCGGTCGCCGTGCCCGGCTCCCACCACGGCCGGGCGGCGGCGATCAGCGCGCACGTCTTCTCCCAGTCGCACAGGTCCTCCGGGGTGAGGTCCGCCGGCAGCCCCGGCACGCCCGTCGAGTGCGTGAGCGCGTCCCGTACCGTGGCCGTGTCCTTGCCGTGCGCCCCGAACTCCGGCCAGATCCGCGCGATCGGCGTGTCGTAGCCGAGGGCGCCGCGCTCGGCGAGCACGTGTACGACGGTCGCCGTCAGCCCCTTGCCCGCCGAGAAGGCGTGGAACGGGGTTCCCGGGGTGACCGGCCGGCCGGTGGCGGGGTCGGCGAGCCCGGCCACGACGTCGGCGACCAGCTCGCCGTGCCGGTAGACGGCGATCTGCAGGCCCCGCTCTGCCCCGGAACGCACCAGTTCGTCGGCCACGTCCTGGAGCCGCCCCTGCAAGCCGTTCACCATGGTGCCCTCCTCAGCTGTCGCGTCCCTTGAGTAGACCGCCGCGGCGGACGGGAGTCATCGCCTCTCCCGAGGTTGTTGTCACCGGCTCGTAAGAACTCGCGGGGGAGATCGCTCTACGCTCGGCGGTATGACAGGTATGAGGTCGATTCGAGCGGCTGCCATGCTGGTGGCGGGGGTCTTATTGGTCGCCGCGTGCGGTGGCGCGGGACAGGGCGTCGCCGGGGAGGCCACCGCCGGGCAGGAGGGAGCCTCTGGCGCGGCCTCGCCACCCGCCTCCTCCCCACCTTCCTCCCCACCTTCCTCCGCATCGGCGTCGCCGTCATCGGGGACGGCGAGCGCGGCCGCCGTGGTGCCCGCCGCGCTGAAGTTCTCCGCGAAGACGCTGGACGGCCAGGGGTTCGAGGGGGCGAGCCTGGCGGGTCGGCCGGTGGTCTTCTGGTTCTGGGCGCCCTGGTGCCCGAAGTGCCGCTCGGAGGCGCCCGCGGTGAAGGCCGCCGCCGCCCGATACGGTGAGGTGGCGTTCGTCGGCGTGGCGGGGCTGGACACCGAGCCGGCGATGAAGGAGTTCGTCCAGACCACCGGGACCGGCGGCGGCGGCATCGTGCACCTGTCCGACGCCAAGGGCGCGGTGTGGACGAAGCTGGGCGTCAGCGCACAGTCCACGTTCGTGTTCATGAAGCCGGACGGCTCCACGCGGAAGGCCACGGGTCCGCTCGATCAGGCCAAGCTGGACGAGTACCTCCGCGCGCTCCTCGGCCGATAGCGCAGCCGTGTTCGCCTCCGAGCTGCCGCTCGCCCTCGCGCTCACCGCCGGCACCGTGGCCGCCTTCAACCCGTGCGGCTTCGCCATGCTGCCGGCCTACCTCACCCTCCTCATCAACGACACCGGCGGCACCCGCCCGGTGATCCGGGCGCTGGTCCTGTCCGGGGCGATGACCGCCGGATTCGTCACCGTCTTCGGGCTGTTCGGGGTGGTGGTCACCGCGCTGGCCGTCTCGGTGGGGGCCTACCTGCCGTGGGCGACTCTGGTCATCGGGGTGCTGCTGGTCGGGCTCGGTGTCTGGCTGCTGTCCGGGCGGGAGTTGCTGCTCCGCGTACCGGGGCTGGCCACCGGCCGGCCCACCGCCGCGCCGCTCTCCCTGTACGGCTACGGGCTGTCGTACGCGCTGGCCTCCCTGTCCTGCACGGTCGGGCCGTTCCTCGCGGTCACCTCGGCCTCCCTGTCCGGTGGCGGGGTGCTCGGCGGCGCGGCCGCCTTCGCCGCCTACGCGCTCGGCATGGGCCTGGTCGTCGCCGCGCTCTCCCTGGCGGTGGCGCTCGCCCGCGCCGCCGCGGTGGCCAGGCTGCGGCGGCTCCTCCCGTACGTCTCCCGGGTCGGCGGCGCCCTGCTCGTGCTCGCCGGCCTGTACGTGGCCTACTACGGGTGGTACGAGCTGCGCGTCTTCTCGGGCGGCACCACGGACGACCCCATCGTGGGTGCGGTGACGGTGGCCCAGACCGCCGTCGTCGGCTGGCTGTCGGGGCTCGGCGCGGGCTGGCTCGTGGCCGTCGCCGCCCTGCTGACCCTCGCCGCGCTCACCCTGCACCGAGCCCGCTGCCGCAACCGCACACCCGGGTGAGCCCCCGACCCCGCGCCCTGGCTCCATGGGCCCGGCCGCGAGCCCGGTGGGTTCAGCGGCCGGTCTGGGCGTGTCGGGTGCGGGCGGTGATCAGGAAGGCGAGCTCGGTCCACGGGCCTCTGGGCGAGTCCGCGTACGCTTCTCGACCGAGTGGCAGCGCCCGTGGCGGAACGGGACGTTGCCCGCCGCGCGCCCGGACAGGGCCGCCGAACGCCTGGCCCGCCTCGGCGTGCCGATCCTGCTGCTGCACGGCCGGCAGGACATGACGTTCCCGGCGTCGCTGGCCGAGGAGGCCGCCGAGCTGATCCCCTCGGCCCGGGTCGAGGTTCTCGACGAGGCGGGGCACATGGCGCACGTCGACCAGCCCGTTCGCTGGCTGGAGGCCGTGTCCGGGTTCCTGGACCGAGGAACGGCGCGGTACTTCCGCAAGAGGGGCGGAAGAGGGCAAGCTCCAAGATAGGCGCCCGGATCCCCGCACCCTTGGAGGAACAGCGAGCATGACGAACGCACTGCCGGTCACCCTGGACGACGTTCACGACGCCGCCGCGCGGCTCAAGGGCGTCGCCCACCGTACGCCCGTCCTGCGCTCCCGCACCCTGGACGCCCTCGTGGGCGCCGAGGTCTTCCTCAAGTGCGAGAACTTCCAGCGCATCGGGGCGTTCAAGTTCCGCGGCGCCTACAACGCCGTCTCCCGGCTCTCGGCGGAGCAGCTGGGCAGGGGCATCGCGGCGTACTCGTCCGGCAACCACGCCCAGGCGGTCGCGCTGGCCGCGCGCGAGCTGGGCAGCACCGCGGTGATCGTCATGCCCGAGGACGCCCCGCGCTCCAAGCGGGAGGCCACCGCCGGCTACGGCGCGGAGGTCGTCACGTACGACCGCTACACCGGCGACCGGGTGGCCATCGGCGAGGCGCTGGCGGCCGAGCGCGGCCTGACGCTCATCCCCCCGTACGAGCACCCGCACGTCATCGCCGGCCAGGGCACCGCCGCGCTGGAGCTCATCGAGGAGGTCGGCGACCTGGACGCGGTGCTCGTGCCCATCGGCGGCGGCGGGCTCATCGCGGGCAGCGCCACGGCGGCCAAGGGGACGCTGCCCGGGATCCGGGTGATCGGCGTGGAGCCGGAGGCGGGCGACGACACCAAGCGGTCGCTGAGCGCGGGAGAGCGGGTGTCCATCCCCATCCCGCGGACGATCGCCGACGGCCAGGCGGCCGAGATCCCCGGCGAGCTGACGTTCTCCATTAACAGGCACCTGGTCGACGACGTCGCCCTGGTGAGTGACGACGACATCCGGGCGGCGATGCGGCTGGCCTTCGAACGCATGAAGGTCGTCATGGAGCCCAGCGGTGCGACTCCGCTGGCCGCGCTGCTGGCCGGGCGGGTGGAGGACGTGCCGCGGCGGATCGGGCTGATCGTCTCCGGCGGCAACGTCGACGCCCGGCGCTTCGCCGAGCTGTGCGCGACCGACTGACCCCGTCGCGTCGGGCGCGTGGTGGGCGAGGGCTACTGTCCGGTGGCGGCCGTCCAGGCGGCGATCTGGGCACGGGAGTTGACCCCGAGCTTGTTCATGATCGCGCGTACGTGGCTGTCCACCGTGTGCTCCGAGATGAACAGCCGGGCCCCGATCTGCTTGTTGCTGAGCCCCTCCGCGACCAGCCGGGCGACCTCCGCCTCCCGCCGGCCGAGCGGCGCCGGGCCCGTTTCCGCGGATTCCCCGGCGGCGGCGGCCGGGTCGGGCTCGCCGAGCGCCAGAGCGATCGCGGCGTCCCGGCTCAGGCGCCGCCCGGCCGCGAACTGGTCCTCGAACCCGGCCGCCCCCAGCGCCGCCCTGGCCGTCTCCTCGGCCCGGGCCAGCAGCGGCGCGAGGTACGGCAGGACACCGGCCCCGGCCCCCGCGCGTACGGTCTCCGCCGCCCCCAGCAGCCGCGCGGCCGGCTGTGCCCGCCCCGAGCCCGCGGCGTGGCAGCCCAGGGCGTCGAGCAGGACGTACTGCCCCACCCGGTCGTCGATCCGGTACGCGATCCGCAACGCCTCGGTCAGCAGCGGCTCGGCCTCGTCGAGCGCTCCGGCGATCAGCCTGGCCGAGCCCAGGTTCAGCAGCATCATGTCGAGGCTGTAGAGGTCGCCGCTCTCCCGGCCGAGGCGCACGCCCTCCGACGCCGCCGCGACGACCGCGTCGAGATCGCCCTGGAAGAGGCCGTTGAGCGCGCGTGACTGCAGGTACATGAGGCGGGCCTGGTCGTCGTCGATCCCCTCGGTGACGGCCCTGGCCTCCTCGCCCAGGCGCGCGGCCGACGGATGGTCCCCCGCCATGCTCGCCGCCATCGACCCCAGGGACAGCGACTGCGACAGGACGGCCGGCAGCCCCGCCTCCCTGGCGATGGTGACCGCCTCCGCCAGCGCCGGCCCCGCGCCGGCCGGGTCGGACTGCAGCACCGCCAGGAAACCCCGCATGAACAGCGCGTACGCCCGCCCCTCGGGACCGCTGTCCCCGCACGCGAGCAGCTCGCCGAGCCACCGGACGCCCTCGTTGGGGGCGCGCGTGATCCAGTAGTAGCCGACGGTGTACGCCAGGGCCGTCCCGCGTGACGCGTCCCGGCGGGTCACGCATCCCCGCAGGACCGCCCGGACGTTGTCGATCTCCAGGTCCATCCAGTCGAGCCACTCGGCCAGCCGTTGCCGGACCCGCGGCCCGGACCCCAGGCAGCGGGCGAGGTAGTAGCCGGTGAACCGGCGGTCGAGGGCCTCCTCCTCGCCCGCCTCCCGGAGCTTGAGCGCGGCGTACTCGCGCATCGTCTCGTGCAGCCGGTAGCAGGCCAGGCCGCCGGCGTCCTCCTTCAGCACCAGGGACCTGTCGACGAGCGAGGCCACCAGGTCCAGCGTGCGGCCCGCCGGGACGTCCCCGAACGCGCAGACCGCTTCGACGTCCTCCAGCGTGAACCTGCCCGCGAACGCGCACAGCCGCCGCAGCAACGCCTGCTCGTCCGCCGCCAGCAGGTCGTGGCTCCAGTCGACGGTGGTACGCAGCGTCTGGTGGCGCGGGAGCGCGGCCCGGCCGCCCCCGGTGAGCAGCCCGAACCGGTCGGACAGGCGGTCGAGGATCTGCTCGGCGGTGAGCACCCGCGTCCTGACGGCCGCCAGCTCGATCGCCAGCGGCAGGCCGTCGAGGCGGCGGCACAGGTCGGCCACGGCCGCCTGGTTCGCCGCCGTCAGCTCGAACGTGCCCGACCCGGCCGCGGCCCGCTCCGTGAACAGCCTGACCGCCTCGTTCTGCCGCAGCTTCGCGAGGGGCACGCGGGCGTGCGGCGCGGGCAGGTCGAGCGGCGGCACGGGCACGACGTGCTCGCCGGGCGCCGACAGGGGCTCCCGGCTGGTGGCGATCACGCGCACGCCGGGGGCCGCCCGCATGAGGTCCGCGACGAGCGGCGCGGTGACCGCGAGCAGGTGCTCGCAGTTGTCGACGACCAGCAGCGCCCTCTTGTCCCGCAGGTACGACCGCAGCCGCGCGGCCGGTTCGGTGGCCGCCTGGTCGCGCAGGTCCAGGGCCGCCATGACCGCGTCGGCGACCAGCGTGGGATCGCGTACCTCGGCCAGCTCGACCAGCCACGCGCCGTCCGGGAACCCGCGCCCGAGATCGCCGGCCAGCCGCAGCGCGAGGCGCGTCTTGCCGACCCCGCCCGGCCCGACGAGGCTGACCAGCCGGGCCTCGGTCAGCTTCCTCCTGACGGCCGCGAGCTCGCGGCGGCGGCCGACGAAGCTGGTCGCCTCAGCCGGCAGGTTGCCCAGGCGGCGCGGGGGTCTGGCCATGGTGGCTCGGACACTACTACCGCCAATCACGAATTCACGTGATTTCGCCGCCCGGGGGCGCGGCCGCAGTCTGGGGGCAGTGCTCGGCGAATTCGAGGGGGCGCCATGAAGGCAATCCGCTACCACGCTTACGGGCCGCCGGACGTCCTCCGGCTCGAGGACGTGGACATGCCCGCCGTCGGGGACGACGACGTGCTGATCCGCGTACGGGCGGCCTCGGTCAACCCGCTCGACTGGCACATCATGCGCGGGAAGCCCTATATCACCCGCCTGCAGAACGGCCTGACCCGGCCCAGGTCCGGCGCCCTGGGCGGCGACCTGGCGGGCAGCGTCGAGGCGGTGGGCCGGAACGTCACCAGGTTCCGTCCCGGGGACGAGGTGTACGGCGGCTGCGGGTTGTATCTCGTGCCGGGCACGACGGGCTTCGCCGAGTACGCCTGCCTGCGCCAGGACGCCATGGTGCACAGGATGCCGGCCGGCCTGACGTTCGAGCAGGCGGCGGCCATGCCGGTGGCGGGGGTCTGCTCGGTGCAGGCGGTGCGCGACAAGGCCGGGGTGCGGGCGGGCCACCGGGTCCTGGTCAACGGGGCGGCGGGCGGGCTGGGGACGTTCTCGGTGCAGGTCGCCAAGGCGCTGGGCGCGGAGGTGACCGGGGTGTGCAGCACGCGGAACGTGGAGTTGGTCCGCTCGATCGGGGCCGACCACGTCATCGACTACACCAAGGAGGACTACACCCGTACCGGGAGGCGGTACGACGTGGTGCTCGACATGGTGGCGAACCGCCGGTTCACCGCGAACCGGCGCGTTCTCACCCGCAGGGGCGTGTTCGTGGAGTGCGCGCCGTCCAAGGGGGAGTGGCTGGGGGCACCGCTCGGGCTGCTCCGGCTCTTCCTGCTGGCCCGGGTCGTGCCGCAGCAAATGGGGTTCCTCCTGTGCCGCAACAGCCAGGAGGACCTCGCCGTGCTGAACGGGCTCGTCGAGACGGGGAAGCTCATGCCGGTCATCGACCGGACGTACTCGCTGGACGAGACCGCGGAAGCCGTCCGCTATCTCGAACGGGGCCATGCGAGGGGCAAGGTCGTGGTCACCGTTTGAGCATGTTGCGGTGGTAGGTCTGTTGGTTATGGGACAAAGGACGTTTTATCCGCCGATTGAGCCGTACGAGACCGGGCTGCTGGAGGTCGGCGACGGGAACGAGCTCTACTGGGAGGTCTGCGGCAACCCGGACGGCAAACCCGCGGTCTTCCTGCACGGCGGGCCGGGCGGCGGGGTCCTGCCGGACCAGCGCAGGTTCTTCGACCCGGAGGCGTACCGGATCGTGCTCTTCGACCAGCGCAACTGCGGCCGCAGCCGGCCGCACGCCGGTGACCCCGGGGTGTCGCTGGCGGCCAACACGACCGCGCACCTGGTCGCGGACATCGAGCTGCTCAGGGAGCGGCTCGGGGTCGGACGGTGGCTGGTGTTCGGCGGGTCGTGGGGCAGCACGCTGGCCCTGGCGTACGCGCGGAGGCATCCGCGGCGGGTGAGCGAGCTCGTGCTGCGCGGCGTCTACCTGGCCAGGGCCGCCGACGAGCCGTGGGCGTTCACCCCCACGGGAGCGGCGCGGCTGTTCCCGGCGGAGTGGGCGGCCTTCCGCGACTTCGTGCCCGCCGAGGAGCGCGACGACCTCCTGCGGGCCTACCACCGCAGGCTGTTCGACCCGGACCCGGCGGTGCACGTCCCGGCGGCGCGGGCGTGGGCCGCCTGGGAGCTGTCGGCCAACTCGCTGCTGCCCGTCCCGCCGCCGCCGCTGGACGACCGGGACCTGGTGGCGTTCGCGCGGATCGAGGCGCACTACTTCGGCCAGGGCTGCTTCCTGGAGGACGGCGAGCTGCTCGACGTCGATCCGATCAGGCACCTCCCGTGCGTGATCGTCAACGGGCGCTATGACATGAAGACGCCGCCGGAGGCCGCCTGGGACCTGCACCTGGCCTGGCCGGAGGCCGAGTTCCAGATCGTGGAGGACGCCGGGCACGCGGGCGCCGAGCCCGGCACGCTGCACCGGCTCATCGAGGCCACCGACCGCTTCCGGGACTGAGCGCCCTGGAGCGCGGCGAACACCACGGTGGCCGGCCGTTCCGGGTCCGCGCCGGGACGAGCCGGGAGCGGCAGGCCCGCATGCTCCGGCGGCGGCTTCGTCACCGGAGCGGGGATCGTGGTGGACGGCGGCGTGGTCGCGGCCCTGCCCACATGAGCGGGGTCAGTTCCAGTGGTCGCGTTCCGGCAGGCGCAGCCAGGTGTCGGGCGGGCCGGTGATCGCGCGGGCCTCGGTCAGCCGCAGGCCCGCGTAGGCGCAGGCGTAGGCCACCGCGTTGTACTTGTAGAGGTAGGAGAGCAGGACCTCCTGGGCGCCGTCGTCCTCCCAGGGGGCGCCGCCCGGATGCAGGTCCCAGCCGACGATCTCGCCGTCGCGGACGATGCTGCCCTGGTTGCCGCTCTTGGGGTTGGCGTACATGCCGTAGCAGACGGTGCCCGCGGACAGGTGCCTGGTCGCGCCGGGAGCCTGCGGAACGTACCCCCAGGGCTGCGTGACGACGCAGCCGCCGGGCACGTCGGTGACGCCGACGAAGCGCAGGCTCTCGTCGTCGAAGGGGTCGATCCGGTCGAGGAACTCCTCGGGATCGACGTCCTCGACCGTCGCCTCCAGGCGCCGGGTCGCCTCTGCCGCGCTGATCCCGGCCACGCAGGCCAGCCCCACGCCGTCGTAGTAGTGAGAGCCCAGCGCCGCCGTGAGCCGCTTCGCCTCCGCCACCGCGGCGGCCTCGCCCTCCGTCAGCCCGTCCGTCCCGGCGGGGAGCTCGAACAGGCCGGGCTCCGGTCCGGCCAGGCTGAGGCGCCCGGGCGACCAGCCGCTCATCATCGGCCGCCACGGGTCGGCCCCGGCGGCCACCAGGGCGCGGGCGTGGTCGTGGTTGCCCTCGTACACGGCGACCCAGAGCGCGGTACGGCCCTCCTCCTCGGCGTCGACGTCCGCCACCCGACCGGCCAGCTCCGCGACCTCCTCGGCCGAGCCCTCCTCCGCTGCCGTGTGCAACGCCAGCACCTCGTCGTCCTCCATACCGGTGACTCCCCTCAAAGACGGCCTTCACAAAGACGGCCTTCACAAAGACGGCCTTCACAAAGACGGCACGAACGACACATCATGCACCGGCACGGTGGCGTACGTGAAGATCGCGGGATCCGGTCGCCGCTGGTTCCCGCAGAATCAGCCGTCGGTCGCTGAGGGGTACGTGTTCGTCGATCCGGTGCCGCCCACGAGGGAGGAGCCGGAGCGGTACCGCGTCACCGTCGTGCTGCGGTGCACGGACAGGCGGTCAGGAGGTCGGCGTAGGGGTGACGGTCATTGTCGGGGCGGCGGACGGTGTCGGGGTGCCGGTCGGCGGCCGGCCGGGCCGGTGGTCGTGGTGCCGGTGGTCGCCCTTGCCGTCCCGGCCCCACCCCTTGCGCATGGTGGCGTCGCGGATCGAGACGGCGGTGGCCGTGCCGCCCTCCACCTTCGCCATGACCATGACCTTCTGCCCGGCCTTCACCGCGTCGATGCCCTCGCCGCCGCGGTTGATCCGGGTGTCGCCGGTGACCGCGTACTCCTTGGTGTAGCCGTCCTCGCTCCTGACCGTGATCGAGTCCTGGTCCACCGCCGTGACGTCGCCGTACTGGGTGGCGACCGTCACGTACCTGCCCTCGACGTCGGGTACGACGAACTCGCCATGCAGGGCACGGCCCATCCGGTGACCGCCCCAGCCCCGTCCGGGCGGCGTCGTGCTGGACGGGCTCGCCGACGGTGTGGTGGTGTCGCCGGCCGTGGGCGTCGGGGCCGGCGTGGGTGAGAACACCGAGGCGGCGGCGACGCCGGCGCCCGTGACCGCGACGAGCGCGGCGGTGGCGACGAGCAGCAGGGAACGTGGGAAGCGGCGCCTGGGCGGCTCGTTCGACAGTGTTTCCTCGGTGCTGAATCCGTCCGGCCCAGGGGTCATCTCTGTTCCTCCCGATAGCTGCGCTATGGGAGAACAGTGCACCGAACCGCCTAAAACCTCCGTAAATCGCCCCGCCCAGGCCGGCGCGGCTCAGCCGGTCAGCTCGCCGATGAGCTTCTCGACGCGGGTGCGGATCTGGTCGCGGATCGCGCGGACGGCCTCGATGCCCTGGCCGGCCGGGTCGTCGAGCGTCCAGTCCTCGTAGCGCTTGCCGGGGAAGATCGGGCAGGCGTCGCCGCAGCCCATGGTGACGACCACGTCGGAGGCTTCGACGGCGTCGACGGTGAGGATCTTGGGTTGTGCGGTGGTGATGTCGATGCCGCTCTCGCGCATGGCCTCGACGGCGACCGGGTTGACCTGGTCGGCGGGCGCGGAGCCGGCCGAGCGGACCTCGACGCGGTCGCCGGCCAGGTGGGTGAGCCATCCGGCGGCCATCTGGGAGCGGCCTGCGTTGTGCACGCAGACGAACAGCACGCTGGGCTTGTCAGGCACGTACGGACTCCTTGGGCTGCTTGGTGAACAGGCGGCGGCCGGCCAGGCTGACGTAGACCAGGGCGACCAGGACGGGGACCTCGATGAGCGGGCCGACCACGCCGGCCAGGGCCTGGCCGGAGGTGACGCCGAAGACGCCGACGGCCACGGCGATGGCCAGCTCGAAGTTGTTGCCGGCGGCGGTGAAGGCCAGGGTGGTGGTGCGCTCGTAGGACAGGCCGATCGCGCGGCCGGCCAGGAACGAGCCGCCCCACATGACGAGGAAGTAGGCCAGCAGGGGCAGCGCGATGCGGGCCACGTCCAGGGGGCGCTCGCTGATGGTCTGGCCCTGCAGGGCGAACAGGATGACGATGGTGAACAGCAGCCCGTACAGGGCCAGCGGGCCGATCCTGGGCAGGAGGCGCTCCTCGTACCAGGTGCGGCCCTTGGCGCGTTCGCCCCAGGTGCGCGACAGGTAGCCGGCCAGCAGCGGGATGCCGAGGAAGATGAGCACGTAATGGGCGATGTCCCACATCGACACGTCCAGCGCGGCCTCGGGCAGGCCGAGCCAGCCGGGCAGCACCTGGAGGTAGAACCAGCCGAGCGCGCCGAACGCGACGACCTGGAAGATCGAGTTGATCGCGACCAGCACGGCGGCCGATTCGCGGTCGCCGCAGGCCAGGTCGTTCCAGATGAGCACCATGGCGATGCACCGGGCCAGGCCGACGATGATCAGGCCGGTGCGGTATTCGGGCAGGTCGGGCAGGAAGGTCCAGGCCAGCGCGAACATCAGCGCCGGGCCGGCGATCCAGTTCAGCAGCAGGGAGGAGATCAGCATGCGGCGGTCGCCGGTGACGGTGTCGAGCCGGTCGTAGCGGACCTTGGCCAGCACCGGGTACATCATCAGCAGCAGCCCGAGCGCGATCGGCAGCGAGATCTCGCCGATCTTCACCGCCTCCAGTGCCGTGTCCAGGCCCGGGACGAACCGGCCGAGCAGCAGTCCGGCGGCCATGGCCGCGCCGATCCACACCGGCAGGAACCGGTCGAGGACCGACAGCCGGCCCACCACGGCCGCGGAGATCCCGGGCGCCTGAGCGGTATCCGATGACATGTCAGACCGTGGCGGGGATGTTGAGCAGGGCCGACAGCTGGGTCATTCTCTCCGGCACCAGGCGGTAGTAGACCCACGAGCCGCGCCGCTCGTGGGTGAGCAGCCCGACGTCCCTGAGCACCTTGAGGTGGTGGCTGATCGTCGGCTGGGTCAGGTCGAAGGCGTCGGTGATGTCGCACACGCACACCTCGCCGCCGACGTGGCTGGCCACGATCGACAGGATGCGCAGCCGTACCGGATCGCCCAGAGCCTTGAAGGCGCGGGCGAGTTCGACGGCCTTGCCGGTGTCCAGTTGCTCGCGCACCAGCGGCGGGCTGCACTCCAGGATGCGCAGCGGCTCCACGTGACCCCCTGATATAGACGGTTGTCGAAGTCACGTCCATATTGACACACATCAATGAGTGCACGCCAATCGGCCCTCACCGGGATGAGAGCGCCGGCCGATCCTGCGGCTGGAGTCGGGCCGTCGCACGGGCTACTCGTCCGGCCCGCGCGGCGATCACCGGTCCCGGTTCGTGCCGCTCCCCGGAAGCCGGTCGTACGGCACCGCATGGCTCGTGCGGCCGTGGACGCCCGTGGTGGCGGTCGCGGTGAACAGGGAGTTGAGCAGCGCCTCCTCGACGGAGTCCATGACCGCCGTGAAGACGGGGTTCAGCAGGTCGTCGGGCAGGGTGGGGAGCCGGGGTGGCGCCGTGGTGAAGGCGATCGCGTAGTCGCCGCTGCCATGGGAGTACGACGCCCCCACCCGCCCCATCGCGAAGATCGCCCGGCGGGCGAGCCGCCCGAGCTGACGCGCGTCGAGCGGCGCGTCGGTGGCCACGACGATCATGCAGGAGTTGCCCGGCGGCTCCTCACGGACGGATCCGGGCACGAGCTCCTCCACCGGCATCGGGACACCCTGGACGGTCAGCACCCCGCCGAAGTTCGCCTGCACGAGCGCCCCGACCGTCACCGGTGCGCCGTCCACCACCTGCCGGCGGGAGGAGGTGCCGATGCCGGCCTTGTAGCCCAGGGCCGTCGTGCCGGTGCCCGCCCCCACGCATCCCTCCGCGGGCAGCCCGCCGGACGCCCCTTCCAGCGCGTCGAGCACGTGCCGTTCGGTGATCGGGCGGCGCCGGATGTCGGACAGGAAGCCATCGTTCGTCTCTCCCACGACGGGGTTGACCGAGAGCCCGTCCGGGTGGCGCTCCAACAGGTAGGTGACCAGCGCGTCCGCCGCCCGGAACGCCGACAGCGTGGCCGTCAGGACGATCGGTGACTCCAGGACGCCGAGCTCGTCGATCTGGGTCGAGCCGACGAGCTTGCCGTACCCGTTGCCCGTGTGCACGGCCGCCGGCAGCCCCCGCCGCGCGGTGGCCAGCTGCCGGGGAACGATGGCGGTGACCCCGGTGTGCAGGTCGGCGCCGTCGTCGAGGGTGGTGTGGCCCACCAGCACCCCCTCGACGTCGGTGATCGCGTTCAGCGGCCCGGTCGGCAGCGTGCCGACGACCACGCCCAGCGAGCGGGCCCGGACGCGCGGGCTCGGGTGGGTGCTCATCGCGTCCATACGCCGGCCGGGTGCTCGTCCGGCCGCAGCCACAGGTGCGGCTGGTGATCGTCGCCGTCGCCCTGCCAGGGGAAGGTGTTGTCCGGGGAGGGCCAGACGACCTGGAGGAACGGGAAGGGCGGCCGCCGGTAGAAGCCGAGCGCCGTGCCGAAGAAGGTGTGATACCAGCGATGGTCGACCGCCTTGAGCGCGACGGGGCGCTGGTCGATGATGTCCTGCCATTCCTGACCGGCCTTCAGCGCCTCACCGGCGACCACCTTGTCGCCCAGGGAGTTGAGGCAGGTCTGCATGTCGTGGATGTCCAGCCCGAACATGGCCAACTCGGGCGAGCGGTGGTGGTGCCACAACCCGATCGTGAAGGCCCAGCCCGGCCCGTGCTCGTTACGGGGAATCATCGTGACCTGCCAGCCGTGCTCCTGCACCTTCCCGATCGTCAGCCGGGTGCGACGATCGAGCTCATCGGGCGGGTTGCAGAGGACGCAGTGGCATGCGGTCAGATCGACAGGCATGAGCGTGAGCGTACGCGATCTTCCGCCGGGGTCGCGCGGCACCTGTCCTGGCCGGTCAGTGCCAGTAGTCGCGTTCCGGGAGCCGCAGGTGCGTGTCCGGTTCGGCGATCGAGTGGGCGTCGGCCGGGCGCAGGCCGGCGCCGGCGAAGCAGTAGGCCTCCGCGTAGCCGTTGTACAGGTATTTGAGCAGGATCTCCGCGGCCGGATCGGCGCCGGAGACGTCGCCGCCGCCCGGGTGCGTGTCCCAGTCCGCGATCTCGCCGTCGCGGTAGACCCGGCCCTGGTTGCCGCTCTTGGGGTTGGCGTACATGCCGTAGGCGATCGTGCCCGCGGACAACAGTTGCATGACGACGGGAGTGGCGGCCATGTATCCCATCCGCTGGCTGACGACGCAGCCGCCGGGCACGTCGGTGAAGCCGACGATCTGCATGGCCTCGTCGCCGAAGGGGTCGTCCATGATCTCTTCCAGCTCCTCCTCGTCGGCGGGTTCGGCGGCCAGGCGCCGTGCCGCCTCGGCGGCGCTGATGCCGCGTACGCACGTGAGGCTGAAACCGTCGTCCTCGATGTCGCCCAGCACGCCGGTCAGCCGGTCGGCCTCCTCGACGGCGGCCGTCTCGGCCTCGGTCAGGTCGGCGTGACCCGGAGGAAAGGGGAAGAACTGGCCGGGCGTGGGCCCCGCCAGGCTGAGCCGGCCCGGCGACCAGCCGTCCATCATGGGCCGCCACGGGTCGGCTCCGGCCGCGACCAGGGCACGGGCGTTGTCGGGCCGGTTGTTGAAGACCGCTTCCCACAGGGCGGTGCGGCCCTCGCACTCCGCGTCGACGTCATCGACCCGGCCCGCCAGCTCGGCGACCACCTCCGGCGAACCGCGCTCCGCCGCGGCGTGCAGCGGCCGCTCGAAGGCGTACGCGCCGGCATTCGGATCGGCGCCGGCGTCGAGCCTGGCACGGACAAGGGAGAGGTCCTCCCACGCATGCCATCCGAAATCGGACCATTCGGTGGGTGCGTTGGCGGTCATGACGGCTCCTTCAGGATCACGCGGGGGATGCGGGCGAGGCCATCATGGCGGAGGCCAACGACAATTCCGGTGGGCCGGGCCCGTCGCGCTCCTGCCGGCCGGCCTCTCACCGCCTTTCCAGGAAAGTCCGCGCCCGTGAACTATTACACGCACTACCATGAGGACGGCCGCAGGAGTGGTCTTGGCCCAGGCCCGGGAACCGCGCGTGCTGAATGCAGGACAGGTAATGGCTCAAGGACGCGTTGAATGCTGAATCTGCCCGTGGAGAATCAGTGGGACCTGGTCGTCAAGCACCGGATCCACAATGAATTCCACGGCCTGTGGATCGAGGGCGACGATCGGGAAGAGCTGTCCCGGCTGCTCCGGGTGGATCCGGACTGGCGCCTGGAGTGCGACCTCGAAACGGCTACGGACATGTTTCCCGGCGCGCCGGAGAAGACGGTGTGGATGGGCCCGCATGCGCCTGGTTGGACGCAGGTTCTCGCCTTCGGCCTGCTCCCGTACCATCTCGGTGTCATCAATCTGGGCCGGCGACGCGTCTTCCAGATCTATTGCCACGGAGAACTGGACAGGCTCGATCCGTTGTACCTCTACTACGACGGCGAACAACTGGGCCACGTCACTCCGCCGCACGACGAAGGCGGTTACCTGGAATTCCCGGAATATCGGCCGTTCGTGAACGGCCTCGCGCTCGGTACGGACGGAGATCTCGAACGCGACGCGCACCGGCTGTTGTGCATGGTGGGCCGAATCACCGGACGTTTCCTCGACCGGGAATGGTTCGCCGCGACCCGGACCCTTTATCGAATTCCCGACGGGATCTGGGAGGAAGCCTGGTGACCGGCCGGGCTCGTACGTCTCAGGCGTAGAGCGTGGCGATCTCGGCGAGCAGCCGGTCGCGGGCCACGCCGGTGGGGGCGACGCCGGTGAGTACGTAGGCGGCCAGCCCTTCGGCCAGGGCCACGAGGGCCAGGGCGGTGCCGGAGGCGTCCACGTCGGCGCGGACGCGGCCGGCCTGCTGGTCCCTGCGGAGGAGGTCGGCCATCTGGCGGTGGAAACCGGCGTACAGGATGCGCAGTCTGGCGGCGATGGTCTCCTCGGCGAAGCCGAGGGCGTGGAACGACTGGCGCACCCGCATGTGGGCTTCGGTGGTGGCGTCGTACGGGATGAGCTCGGTGAGCACGGTGGTGAGCACCAGGCGCGGGTCGGCCACGTCGAGGTCGGAGCCGACCTGCTGCCTGACGCGGATGGCGGACAGCTCGTTGCCGCGCTCGAAGGCGGCCTCGATGAGCTGCCGCTTGGCCGGGAAGTAGTGCTGCACGCGCCCGGGCGAGATGCCCGCCCGGGCGGCCACCGTGGTCAGGGACACGGCGGCCAGGCCGCGTTCGGCCACGACGGCGAGCACGGCGTCGGCGACCTCGTTGCGCCGCTCCGCATGGTGCGCCCCGGGCCCGCGGGTGCGTCTCCCCGTCACTTCTCCCCCTTCACGATGTGCTCGCACCGAATTGCCGCCCAGTGTAGCGACGTCGACGCCGGCCCCCTGGGGCCGCCGCCGCGGCACGAGCGGTCACCGCGAGCGGCGGATCGCTGTGGCGGCGCATCCGACGCCGCCACAGACGATCGCCGCTGTCACCACGATCGCCGCACCCCACCCGCTCGTCTCGACCACTCCCGCGTACAGCGGCGGCCCGAGCAGCGTGCCCAGGCTGCCCGCCTGCGTCACCGCCCCGACCCACCACGCGGGACGACCGCCCGCCACCGCGAACATCGCCGACACGGCCAGGCCGTTGAGCCCCAGCACCACCGCCGCGCACGACACCACCACCGTCACCGGCATGCCGAGGAAGACCCCGGCGGTCAGGGGAGCCATGAGCAGCGCTGCGGCGACCAGCCGCCCGGGCCGTACCCCCGCCCGCAGCGACGCGCCCGCCACCAGGCTGCCGGCCGCGCTGGACGCCGACACCAGACCTGTCAGCAGGCTCACGTGCGGACCGGCCAGGCCCGCCTCCTCCGTCAGGTACGCGGGCAGGACGGTCACCAGGCTGACACCCACCAGGGCGATCATCGCGAACCCGGCCGCCAGGGCGGCCACCGCCCACCCCGCACCACGCGGCCCGGCGGGTCGGTCGCCGCCTTGCCCGTGCCGACGGGGGCGGACGTCGGAAGGCATCGTGGCGGCCCACCCGGCGACCACCAATGTGAGCCCGCCCACGACGATCACCTCGGCGCGCCAGCCGGCCGTTCCCACGAGCGCCGCCACCGTACTGGCCAGCGTCAGCCCGGCCGGAACGCACAATCCCCACAACGCCAGAGCGGCCTGCCGCGCCCCGCCTTCCAGCAGCCGGGTCAGCAGTCCCGGCCCCGCGACCACCACAACGGCGTACCCGACGGCCTGAACCACCCGCAACGCGAACAGCCCGGCCGGGTCCACCGCGAACACCGTCCCCAGCCCCGCCGCTCCCAGCACCACCAGGGCGGCGGCGAACAGCCCGCGTAACCGGCGGCGAGCCATCCAGATCCCCAGCGGCAGGCAGGTGAGCCCGGCCACGAGCGTGATGGCCGACGACAGCCAGCCCACGGAGCCGAGCGACAGGGAGAACTCCGCGCTCACCGAAGCGAGGAACGGGATGAACTCCCCCAAGGCCGCACTGGCCGCAACACCCGCCGCCAGCACGGTGACGGCGACACGAGAGCTCATCCGGGCACGCACCTCCCACAGAACGGGGAGACGCGACCGGAGAACCGGCCCGACCCTCAAGCCCCTGGCGGGCGACGTCTCAACGAGGACCTTGCGCCGCGATCCTACGCCCCGGACTCCCGGCTCACCAGCGATCTACCGCGGCCGCGACTGCCGGACCTCCATCGCCACCGCCGACCGGGTTTCAGAGGTAGCGCAGCCAGAGGTAGGGGACGCACAGGGTGATCGTGACCACGGTGACGATGAGGCCGTAGCGGGTGAACTGCCAGAAGCTGATGGGGGTGCCGTTGCGGGCGGCGATGCCGAGGATGACGACGTTGGCGGCGGCACCCACGGCGGTGGCGTTGCCGCCGAGGTCGGCGCCGAAGGCGAGGGCCCACCAGAGCACTTGGGCGTGCTCGTTGCCGCCGTTGGCCTGGACGAGGTCGGCGACGATGGGGCTCATGGTGGCGACGTAGGGGATGTTGTCGACGATGGCTGACAGTCCGCCGGAGGCCCACAGGAGCAGCATGGTGGTGAGGCCGAGCTGCCCTTGGGTGGCTGCGGCCGCCGCCTGGGAGATGGCTGGGATGACGCCGGTTTCGACGAGGGCTCCGACCATGACGAACAGGCCGGCGAAGAAGACGAGGGTGGGCCATTCGACTTCGCGGATGGCTTGTTCGGTGGTGACGCGGGTGGCGGCCACCAGCACGCCTGCACCCAGCACGGCGACCACCGACGGTTCGTAGTGCAGCACCGGGTGCAGCACGAACGCGGCCATGACCACGGCGAGCACGGCCAGGCACTGCCACAGCAGGCGGCGGTCGGCGATGGCCTCCCGCTCGTTGAGTGCCATGACTTCGGCGGCTCGTTCGGGATCGTAGGTGAAGGATTTGCGGAACAGCAGTCGGCACAGCCCGACGTAGACGATCATCAGGATGATGATCATGGGTGCCATGTGGATGAGGAAGTCGTTGAAGCTGAGTCCGGCTCGGCTGGCGATGATGATGTTGGGTGGGTCGCCGACCAGGGTGGAGGCGCCGCCGATGTTGGAGGCCATGGCTTCGGCGATGAGGAAGGGGGCGGCGGGTAGGGCGAGTCGTTCGCAGACCAGGAAGGTGACGGGGGCGATGAGCAGGACGGTGGTGACGTTGTCGAGCAGGGCGGAGGCGAGGGCGGTGATGACGACGAGGAGGACCATGAGCCGGTAGGGGCGTCCTCTGGCACGTTTGGCGGCCCAGATGGCGAGGTATTCGAAGACACCGGTCTGCTTGAGCACGCCGACGATGATCATCATGCCGAGGAGCAGGAAGATGACGTTCCAGTCGATGCCGGTTTCCTTGGAGAAGAACGCGGCTTCGGCGTTGGTGGCGTGGATCAGCAGCATGATCCCGGCTCCGCCGAGCGCCGCCGCGACGCGGTGCACCTTCTCGCTGGCGATCAGCGTGTAGGCGCACAGGAAGACGGCCACCGACAGCCACGCGGTCACCGTCACGTGGACACCACCGGTGCGTCGGCGACGTCGCGTGCACGCATGGAAGCACCTCACCCGGGATCGGCAACAAGACCGCCGACCAGACTTCCCGGCACACCTGTCGCCAACGTATCAACAGTCGTCAAAGTCCCGGTCCCCGCACTGGGCGTCCGGGATTACATTGTGTGACAATTCCGGTTTGCAGGGTAACGGCCAAGTGTGGTGGCCCGGCCTCTCCGCCGACGTGGCGCAGGCGGTGGCCATGGTGCGCCAGGGCCGCTCCCTCGCGGTGGACGAGGCCGTACGGCTGAAGGTGGTGGATGCCCGCGCGCCGTCGCTGGAGGCGGCGCTGCGGGTGGCCGACGGGCGGCGGGTCCTCGTGGCGGGAGAGCGGACGGTCACCGTGCGCACCGCGGACGCCCGCGTGGACCGTGCGGAGCTGAGCTTCTTCGAGCAGGTACGGCAGGCCCTGGCCAACCCGAACCTCGCCTACCTCCTGCTCACCGTGGGCATCCTGGGCCTGCTGTACGAGCTGGCCGCCCCGGGCGTCGGGCCGGCCGGCGGGATCGGCGTGCTCCTGCTCGGGGTGGCGCTGGTGCTCGCCGGGCGCGTCGCTCTGCGCTCGCGCCGCGGCAGGGCCGTCTCCGGTACGGACGCGTACCGGAACAGGATCGTCACCTGCACAAGAGCGAGGACGGCCGGGAGCAGGCGTTCATGGACGGCACCTGGCGGTCCGTACGCAGCACCGGCCCGCCCCCGCACCACGGTGACCAGGTGCGCGTCGTGAACCTGGAGGCAGCGCCATGATCACCGCTGTACGGGGGTTACGCGGCGCCCGATGGGACGGCGGAGCCGGGGTCGGTCCCGGCGAAGGCCAGGCCGATGACGAAACCCGCGACCTCCTCCAGCTGGCGGGCCCGATCCAGGGACCCCAGCACGGCCGGGACGGCGCCGACATCGCGTACCAGGTCGCCGACGACGCGCAACGCGCCCGGATCGTCGCCGCACATCGTCACCGTGACGGGCGGTTCGCCATCGGTACGCAACCTGGTCCACTGCCCAGAGGGGAACAGGTGGAAGGCCTTGACGACGTGCGCGCCCGGAGCCAGCCGGGCGATCCGCTGGGCCATCGCCTCGCCGGGCTCGGTGAGCAGCACGCCCCGGCCGTGCTCGACGGCGTTCGTCGGGTCGATCAACGCGGTCCCCGCCAGGGTGCCCTCGGTCGCGCCCGCGCTCCGCAGCACGTCCTCGGCTCCCTGCCAGGCCACCGCGAGCAGCACGGCGTCCCGGCCGGCGACCGCCTCGCGCGGCGTGACGGCGTACGCCCGGCCGCCCAGCCGCTCGGCCAGCTCCCGCGCCCTGGCGGGGGACCGCCCGGCGACGGCCACCTCGTGCCCGGCACGCGCCCAGCCCTCACCCAGCGCCGCCGCCAGCACCCCCGTGCCCAGAATCCCGATACGCATCCGCGTCCCCTCTCACTACCGGTGATCGTCTGCTGGCTACGGTAGAAAAGGCGTTACCCACCAATCGGTACGTATCGGACAGGCGATGATGGCCGCGAGGGGAGTGATCGGGACATGGATCGCGACGAGTTCGTGGCCGACTGCCGCATACGCGCGGCCACCGACCTGTTCGCCCACACCTGGGACCCGGTCGTCCTGGCCGCCCTCGCCACCGGCCCGCGCCGGCGACGCGAACTGCGCACCGCGATCGGCGGGATCAGCGACAAGGTGCTCACGCAGGCGCTGCACCGCCTGCTCGCCAGCGGCCTGATCGGCCGCCACGCCCACGCCGAGGCCCCGCCGCGGGTCGAGTACGCCCTGACCGGCCTGGGACAGAGCCTGGTCGACGGACCGCTGAAGGCGCTCGGCCACTGGGCCGGCGAGTACGGCGACGAGCTCCTCGCCGCCCAGGAGAGGGCTGCGCGAAACGTCGCCGACGCGGGCCTCTGACCCGACGCGGCGCGCTGGCCAGCGGGCCGCTGCCCGTCATCGCCACCTCGCTCCCCGGACGGAACCCCGGTCAGGAAGGAGCGTCATTAGCGCCGCACTCGGCTCCGGCGCCATGGGCGGGCCCATGTGCCCGGCCACGACACCGATGCGGATCGACGGCCTCGGCGGCTCGGGCAACTGCGGCAACCTCACCTCTGCCGGCCGGCCGGGCGCTCCGTCGGCGCGATCCGGACCGCCCGGCGCCTGATGGCGGGCGTCATGCATCCGGCGGACGACCGCCGCTGATCAGCCGAGGGCCGCCAGCGCTCCCCGATGGAACACCAGCGGCCCCACGTCCTCGCGGGCCTCCAGCGACGACACCCGGCCGATGACCGCGTGGTGGTCGCCCACCCGGTACGTGCTGTCCAGCTCGCACTCCAGCCAGGCCAGCACGCCGTCCAGCACGGGGGAGCCGAGCGGGCCCGGCGACCAGGTCAGGCCGGCGAACCGGTCGGCCCGCGAGCCGGCGAAGGCCGCCCCCAGGTCGCCCTGGTGGGCGGCCAGCACGTTCACGCAGAAGCGTCCGGTGGCGTGGATCAGCGGCCAGGTCGCGGAGGCGCACCCGGCGAAGAAGGAGACCAGGGGCGGCGCCAGCGACGCCGAGGCGAACGAGCCGACGGTCATCCCGACCGGACGGCCCGTGTCCGTTACGGAGGTGACGACGGCGACGCTGGTCGGCACGTGGCGGAGCGCGCGGCGCAACAGCGCGGGGTCGATGCTCATACGCCTCACGATGCGTCCGCCCCGGGGCGCCCGGCTTGGCCGCCCAGCACCAAAATCATCGACGACCTTGGCCGCGCGGGTCAGTCGGGCGTGTGGACGTACATCGCCTCCAGCGGTGCCGATCGCCGCCGCGGGGAGCGGCGCGGCGGCAGCCAGTGGGCGATCTCCAGCGCGAGCTGCACCTCAAGCCGGTCCTCCGCCACCGGATGCCCGAGCAGTTCCTCGGCCCGCTTCACCCGGTACGTCACGGTGTTGCGGGCGACGTGCAGGTCCGTGGCCGCCGCCTGCAGGCTGCGCCCGGCCGCCAGGTACGCGCGCAGGGTCTGGCGCAGCTCCGCGACCCGCTCGTCGTCGGCCGCCAGCGGCCCCAGCGTCTCGCGTACGAACCAGGTCGCCTGCTCGGGGTCGGCCGTGCACAACGCCACCACCCGCACGTCGGCGTAGTCGCACCAGACGGCCCCGCGCGATATCCCGATGCTCTCGGCCGCCCTGGCACCCAGGTGGCTGCGCCGGAACCCCTCGATCCCCGCCGCCGGCGGGCCGGCCGCCACCCGCACTCCCGGGGGCACCGCCACCTTCGGCGGCCCCCCGGCCCGCGCCTCCGCGAGGGGGCCGCCGACCCACAACCACAACGACGACTCCGACGCCGGCACGGCCAGCGAGCCCGAGGTCCCGGCCAGCTCGGCGGCGAGGCGCTGCAACACCTGCGGCGCCGTGCGGGCGTCGGCCGCCGACAGGATGAGCGCCGTGTGCGGCGAGCGCACGTCGTAGCCCAGCACCCGGCTCGCCGCCTCCGCCTCGACCGGCCGGCCCGCGAGGAGGTCCTCCACCACCCGCCTGCGCTGCGCCGCGGTGCTGCCCACCCAGCGGTCCCGCTCGGCGATGTACTCCTCGGCCAGCGTGCTGGCGTGCACGTCGGCGTACCCGAACAGCAGCTCGCTCACCCGGCGCACCTCGTCGGGATCGTCCCCGATCACCTCCATCAGCGCCCGGTGCAGGGCGGCGTGACCGAGCCGGATGCCGCGCAGCACCCGATCCAGCGGGATCGCCCTGCGGGCGAACTCCCTGCCGCCCTCCAGCGCCTCCTTGGGCACCACGGCCGAGGCCACCGGGATGCCGTGCCGGAACCCGGCCAGCGCCGCCAGCACCGACGACTCGACCGAGCGCCGCAGCGTGTCGAACGGGGCCGGACCGCCCCCGTGCTCGGGCACCTGCCGGATGATCTCCTCGGTCATGCCCGGCGCCAGCTGCGCGGCCCAGGCCACGGGGCCGGGCCCGAGCGCCTCGGTGGCCGCCGCGATCGTCACCGCCGAACAGCCCGGCCGCGGCGGCTCGCCGTCGGGGCGGAGCCGTACCAGCCATTCATCGCTCATGAGCCGATCCCACCCGTCCTGAAGGAAAGATGCACAGTGCCCCAGCACAAGCCGGAAGACCAGTTTTGGCCCCACGACGCAAGCCCGCCACCGTTGCGCCGTCGTGAAATCTAGGCCATGACGCGACCCTGGGACTTCCCCCTCCAGTACGACCCCACCATGGACGGCGAGCTCGTGACCCGGGCCAGGCAACTGCGCCCGCTGCTCGCCGAGAACGCGGCACGGACCGAGACCGACCGCCGCCTGCCGGACGACAGCCTCGCCGCGCTCACCGAGGCCGGCCTGCTCAAGCTCACCGTGCCCAAGCGGTACGGGGGGCACGAGGCCGGCTTCACCACGTTCCTGGGCGTCACCGCCGAGCTCGCCCGCGCCTGCGGCTCCACCTCCTGGGTCGTCACCCTGCTCAACGTCTGCAACTGGGCCGCGGCGACCTACCCCGACCAGGCCAGGGACGAGGTGTTCGGCGCCGGGCCCGACGCCAGGACCTGCGGCGTCGTCGCCCCGACCGGGATCGCCCGGCCGGTCGAGGGCGGGTACACGGTCACCGGCTCATGGGGCTTCGCCTCCGGCTGCCTGCATGCCGGGTGGGCGCTCATGGGCGTCGCGGTCACCGACGACGCCGGGCGGACCGTCGATCACGGCAGCGTGCTCATGCCCATGGCCGAGCTCGACATCAAGGACACCTGGCACGTGGCCGGGATGCGCGGCACCGGCAGCAACACGGTGATCGCGACGGACGTGTTCGTGCCCGCGCACCGCTATCAGCGCATCGCGCTCGGGCCGCAGGCGGCCGATCCGCACCCCGGCGAGCCTCTCTACCGCTCGGCCACCGTACCCGTCCTCGCCCTGGTGCTGGCCGGGCCGCAGCTCGGACTGGCCAGGGCGGCGCTCGACCACACCCTGGAGAGCGTCGGCAAGCGCGGCATCTCCTACACCTTCTACGAGAGCTCCTCCCAGGCGCCCTCGGTCCAGTTCGCCGTGGCCGAGGCCGCGCAGCTCATCGACACCACCGCCCTGCACGTGTTCCGCGCCGCCCGCGACATCGACACGGCCGCCGCCGACGGCCGGTCACTGGACCTCACGGAGCGGATGCGGGTCCGCATGGACACCGGTTACGCCGTGAGCTGCGCCCGGCGGGCGATCGACCTGCTCATCGACGTCAACGGCGCCTCCAGCTTCGCCGAGAAGAACCCGCTGCAGCGGATCTGGCGCGACGCCAACACGGCGGGACGACACGCCGTGGCCAGCCCGGAGATCAGCAGGGAGGCCTACGGCCGGGCCCTGCTCGGCGTCGACCAGATGACTCCCATGATTTGACCATCGAGGCCCGGGCAGGTGCGGGGCATGGACGGACAGGACGCAGAATCCCCGGACCTGCCGGTCGCGGTGGGCCGGGTCCATGGGGAGAGCGATACGGTGGCCGAGCGTGCCGGGGTGGAGATCAGGGAAACAGACCGCCCGATCCCGGCGGAGCCGATCGAGCCGCCGCCCGATCCGGAGCAGAAGGTCGAGGAGGAGCGGCGCGAAGCAGCCGAGGACACCGACGGAAGGGAAGCCGGCCCCGACACCGAACCCACCGACTGAGCGGCACCAGGCAAAGGGGAACACGTAAGGGGGAGCACGCACCCCTTTCCACTCTCAACCTATAGCGCACCGGGGGGCTTGCGGCAAGACCCCGGTCATGCCGCAGAATCGTCGGCCGAGGCCAGAACCTGCGGAAATGGGGGACGCAGCAGTGCGTGTGCCGATGTCGACGCATGGGTCGCGCGGGGACGTCCCTGTCAACCGCGCAGGTTCGTCACACCGGTCCGGTCACCTTGCCGCGCGTGAGGTGACCAGCGACCACAGATCAGGAGCTGACGACGTGAACCCGCTGACCACCAGCGCGTTTGACCTTCCCGACAACCTTTCGGCCAAGGCCGACCCGAAGCTGGTCGCCGGTGACGAGAAGCACTTCGCGGCCATCGCGGAGAGCCTCGAACAGTCGATCGCCGAGCTGTCCGACCGCCTCGACGCCGCGCGCAAGGCGCCCGGCGGCCTGGGCCGGCAGGCCCTGGACCGGGACCTGGAGATCCACCGGCTGACCGCTCGGCTGCGCGCGCTGCGTCGCTTCGGCCTGGACCTGTGCCTCGGACACATGGTGGGCGCGGACGACCCCGAGCCCGTGTACATCGGCCGGCTCGGCCTCACCGACAGGTCCGGTCGCCGGCTGCTGCTG
Source organism: Nonomuraea sp. MTCD27 (assembly GCF_041950495.1). Classification (NCBI taxonomy): domain Bacteria; kingdom Bacillati; phylum Actinomycetota; class Actinomycetes; order Streptosporangiales; family Streptosporangiaceae; genus Nonomuraea; species Nonomuraea sp. MTCD27. The sequence continues at coordinate 160,001 of NZ_JBGNUW010000009.1, forward strand.
GACTGGCGGTCCCCGGCGGCCGAGCCGTTCTTCGGAGCCACCCACGCCAACCCGATGGGCCTGGCGAGCCGCCGCCGGTACCGCTGGACCCGCGGCCGGATCAGCGACTACTGGGACGAGGTGTTCACCTCGGACGGGTTCGACGGGCACGCCGCGCTCGACGACCAGTCCGCCTTCATCGCCAGCCTGGGCGGCAACCGGTCGGGCCGGATGCGCGACGTGCTCGGCACCATCCAGGCCGACCAGGACGCCATCATCCGCGCGGGCTCCCGTGGCGCTCTCGTCGTCGACGGCGGCCCGGGTACGGGCAAGACCGTCGTCGCCCTGCACCGCTCCGCGTACCTCCTCTACTCCGACCCCCGCCTCGGTCACCGCCGGGGCGGGGTGCTGTTCGTCGGCCCGCACCAGCCCTACCTGGCCTACGTCTCCGACGTGCTGCCCAGCCTCGGGGAGGAGGGCGTGCAGACCTGCACCCTGCGGGACCTCGTCACCGAGGGGGCCGCGGCGGCGATCGAGACCGATCCGGACGTGGCCCGCCTGAAGGCGTCCGCGGACATGGTGAAGGCGATCGAGCCGGCCGTCAGGTTCTACGAGAACCTGCCCGCCAAGGGGATGACGGTGACGACCCACTGGTCCGACATCTGGCTGGGCCCCGAGGACTGGGCCGAGGCGTTCGAGGCGGCGGAGCCCGGCACCCCGCACAACGAGGCGCGCGACCAGATCTGGGAGGGGCTGCTCACGATCCTGGCGGACAAGCACGACGAGGACGTCTCGCCCGCCCTGCTCCGCAAGTCGCTGCTGCGGAACCGGGAACTCCTCACGGCCTTCAACCGCGCGTGGCCGCTGATCGAGGCGGCCGACCTCGTCGGGGACCTGTGGTCGGTGCCCGCCTACCTGCGGATGTGCGCTCCCTGGCTCAGCCCCGACGAAGTCCGGCGGCTGCAGCGAGAGAACGCCCAGGCCTGGACGGTGTCCGACCTGCCGCTCCTGGACGCGGCCCGGCAGCGGCTCGGCGACCCGGAGGCGGCACGGCGCAAGCGCCGGCATGACGCGTCCGTCGCCGCCGAACGCGAGCGCGTGGCGCAGGTCGTCGACAACCTGCTGGCGGCCGACGACGACGGCGAGGGGGTGGTGACGATGCTCCACGGACAGGACATCAGGGACGCCCTGGTCGACGAGTCCGCGCTGCCCGCCGCCGACCCGGACCGGCTCGCCGGGCCGTTCGCGCACATCGTCGTGGACGAGGCGCAGGAACTGACCGACGCGGAGTGGCAGATGCTGCTGCTCCGCTGCCCGTCCAGGAGCTTCACCATCGTGGGGGACCGGGCCCAGGCCAGGCACGGGTTCACGGAGTCGTGGCGGGAACGGCTCGAGCGCGTCGGGCTCGACCGGATCGACCTGGCGTCCCTGAGCATCAACTACCGGACGCCGGAGGAGGTCATGGCGGAGGCCGAGCCGGTCATCCGGGCCGTGCTCCCGGACGCCAACGTGCCGGCCTCCATCCGCCGCAGCGACGTGCCCGTCGTACACGGACCCGCTTCGGACCTGGGCTCGATCCTCGACAAGTGGCTCGCCGCGAACGCCGAGGGGATCGCCTGCGTCATCGGGGATCCCACGTTCAGGGGGACGTCCCGGGTCCGGTCGCTGACGCCGGAGCTGTCGAAGGGGCTCGAGTTCGACCTGGTCGTGCTCGTCGACCCGGCGGAGTTCGGCGAGGGCATCGAAGGAGCGGTCGACCGCTATGTCGCGATGACCCGGGCGACCCAGCGACTCGTCATCCTCACGAGCTCCTGACGACGGCCGCGCCTGACCGGATGATCGCCACGTGGGGGACGGGGCCTGCGGAATTACAGTACCGCGTATGAAAATGCACACCGATCAGCTGACAGTGCCTCCTGAGACCGTGCGCGCGCTGGTGGACGAGCAGTTTCCCGAGTGGCGAAGCCTGCCCGTCCGGAGCATCGTCTCGGAGGGGACGGTCAACGCCATCTTCCGCATCGGTGAGGAGGTCGCCGCTCGGTTCCCGCTCCTGGGAGGGGACGTCGAGTCGACGCGGCGCCAGCTGGTGGCCGAGGCGGAGGCGGCGCGTGAGCTGGTGGATCGTACGCGGTTCCGTACGCCCGAGCCGGTCGCGTTCGGTGAACCAGGGGCGGGCTACCCGCTTCCGTGGTCGGTGCAGACGTGGTTGCCCGGCGTCGTGGCCACGGACGAGGACCCCGGCGAATCGGTCGCGTTCGCGCGCGACCTGGCCGACCTCATCACGGACCTGCGCGCCATCGACACGCGTGGCCGCACGTTCGGCGGCACCGGGCGAGGCGGTGACCTGCGGGCCCATGACGGATGGATGGAAACCTGCTTCGAGCGCAGCGAGGGGCTGCTGGACGTGCCCCGGCTCCGCCGGATGTGGGCGACCATGCGCGACCTGCCGCGCGCGGCGGCCGGGGACGTGATGACCCATGGTGATCTCATCCCCGGCAACGTGCTCGTGTCCGCCGGCCGGCTGGCCGGGGTTCTCGACGTCGGCGGGTTCGGGCCGGCCGATCCCGCTCTTGACCTCGTGAGCGCGTGGCATCTGCTCGAAGCGGAGCCCCGGCAGGTGCTCCGCGAGGTCCTGGGGAGCGACGACCTGGAATGGGAGCGTGGCAGGGCGTGGGCTTTCGCGCAGTCGATGGGTCTGGTCTGGTATTACGTCGAAAGCAATCCGGTGATGAGCCGGCTGGGGGAACGTACCCTGGAACGCCTCCTGGCGGACGAATCGCGCTCGTGATCGATTCAGGGCCGATGGTCGATTCCGTGTGCGGTCCAGGCTCAAGGGGCCGATGGCCGGCCGGCGGAAGCCGTCCGGTGCTGCCGTTCCGCCGGTGGCGGCGCGCCGGTCGCGGGGACGGGGAGCATCACCTCCACGGTGGTGCCCGCTCCGGGCTCGCCGTTGACGAGGCAGATCCCGCCCAGCTCCGCGGTGCGCTCGCGCATGGAGGTCAGGCCGACGCCCGGGCGGCGCTCCGGCGGCAGACCCACGCCGTCGTCGGCGATCAGCAGGCGCAGCGCCCCGGGCTCGCGGCGTAGCTCGACCCGGACGCGAGTGGCGCGGGCGTGCCGCCGGACGTTGGTCAGCGCCTCCTGCGCGATCCGGTACACGGCCACTTCGACGGCGGCGGGCAGGTCGGCCAGGTCGCCCTCGACCCGCACCTCCGTGGCGGTGCCTTCGGGCCCGGCCAGCTCCTCCAAGGCGGTGGCCAGGCCCAGGTCGTCCAAGGCGGGCGGGCGCAGGCCGTACACGAGCTGCCGGATGTCGCCCGTGACCGCGTCCATGCCGGAACGCAGCTCGTTCAGCAGCTCGTCGGCCGCCTCCGGGGAGGTCTTCAGGGTGAGCCGGGCCATGTTGACGGTCATGGCCATGCTGCTGAGCGTCTGGCCCAGGCCGTCGTGCAGGTCGCGGCGCAGCCGCCGCCGTTCCTCCTCCCGGGCGGTCAGAATGCGCTCGCGGGAGCGCTGCAGGTCGGCCGCCATCCGCAGGGCGTGTGCCACGTCGGCCGCGTACGGGACCAGCGTGGCCAGCACCCGCTCGTCGTGCGCGGCGGGGAAGCGGCGCGGGGCGGGCGGGCCGACCAGCAGCCGCCCCACCAGCTCGCCGTGCCAGACCAGCGGCACCTCGCGCGGGGAGTCACCGACCTGCCCGCTGACCGTGTTCGCCACGCTGCCCTGGTGTCCCGGCTCCCCGCCGGTCACCTCCACCGCGACCCCCTGCACCGCCAGGCCCTCGCGCAGCACGCCGATCACCGACGCCAGCGCCTGCGCCGGATCCCCCCGGCGCACCTCCTGGACCAGCCGCTCGGCGAGCACGCGCGGGTCGCCGACCGGGCCGTAGAGCAGGTGGTCCATGGCACGCTGCAACATCCGGCGCAACGGCTGGAAGAACGCGCCCGTGAACAGGGCGGCGGCGAGCCCGGCGACCTGGTCGTACCCGGACACCAGCAGGCTCGACAGCGTGGCCACGCCGAAGTAGATCCCGCCGACCACGGTCAGCAGCCCCGCGGCGACGAAGGTCCGGCTGATGATGGTGTCGATGCCGTACAGCCGGTAACGCATCACCGAGAACACCATCGCGACGGGGATGAGCATCGCCCAGACGACCGACAGCCAGTACAGCTCCGGCACGGCGATGCCCACGAGCATGAACACGATGTACCCGGCGAACGCCAGCAGCGGCCAGCCGATCTGCCGCCTGCCCACCGGGTCCGCCCGGCGGAGGCGCAGCAGCAGGGACAGCGCCGCCAGCGGCAGCGTCACCAGGACCGCCGTCCAGGTCAGCACCCCTATGGTCGAGTAGTACGGCGCCAGGGCGGCGATCTGCAGCGGGTTGTGGATGACGGCGGGCAACAGGTAGCCCTCGAGCGGCGGATCCGGCCGTACGAACTGGCGCGCGCTCTCGGCCCCGATGGACACCACACCCAGCAGCACCACCGCCCGCCAGCGCTTCGAGGGCAACCTGCCGTCGGGGGAGTAGAGCGGCAGCAGCATCTCCAGCAGGAGCGCGGACACCGCCCAGCCGATCTGCGCCGGGAACCTCAGGTACCCGGCGAGCTCAAGATCCCCGCGTGCCGCGGACGCCAGCATCGTCGTCGTGCAGACGTCGTAGACGGCACCGCCGAGCCCGCCCGCGATCATCATCCACGCCAGCTTGAGCCGCGGCCGATGCGCGATGAGGAACGCCCCGATCGCGGGAAAGGTCACCCCCGCCGCCGTCAGCGGCGTGATCGTCCCGGGCAGCCGCCACTCCTCCGGAAGCCCCGCGAAGACCAGCCTGGCCGCGATCACGAGCGCCGGAGACACCACGGCCAGGACGACGGCGACCGTCCGGGCTGCCCACGCCATCCCGCCCCCGCCTTCCGGCTCCCGTTCCCGCCTGACCCTAGCGTGCCCGCGGAACGGTACAAAGGCCGCGATTTGCCCGCCATTGTAAGCGGGCCGTTACCACCGGGGGCCCTGAGCGCCGGGGACGCCCAGGGCCCCGTCCTGCCGACGTCTTGATTGTCGGAAGCCTCGTGTTTCCGCTGGTCGACTTCGGATGGCCGGCCTGGGGTGGATCGCGCTGGGCTTCTCCGGGGCTGACGTGCGGCACGTGGACCCGGCCGTGCTCCCGGAGTTACGCGCCGTCGGCCGGGTCGTCGGCGAAGCCGCCGACACGCGCCGTCGGCCGGGTCGTCGGCGAAGCCGCCGACACCGCTCACGAGTGGCAGCGGCAGCCGCCCGAGACCTGGCTGCGATCGTCCAGATGGCCGCACGCCTTCGTGGCGGTGGAGCGGCTCAAGGACATGAGCCACTTGAGCGGCGAACTGCGGCGGGCGGTCGCGGCCACCGGGCTGCCCATGGACGAGATGGTGTACATGACCGTCCACGAGTAGGACCACGCATGCGCTTGCCGGACCCCACCTGGCCGCGCTCATGGTGAGCGCGCAGGCGTACGGTCGAGAACGCCGGCAGGCTCACGGGGGACCCTGATCGAGAAGCGGTCACGCCGTCGCTTCGAGGGCGTAGCCCCAGAGGCGGTCGGCGGCGGCCGGGTCGACCGACCAGGCGGCGACGCCGCTGGTCGCGTCCGGGCCGCCCGGCACCACCTCGGCCTCCTGGTTGTCGTTCGAGAAGTACCGGCCGGTGACGCCGTCCAGCAGCGGGGACGCGGCGAGCAGCACCGAGGTGGACGCGCCCTGCTCCGGGGACTTGAAGAAGTCGGGGGTCAGCAGGTTGCCCTCGTCGTCCATCGCGCCCATCGCCCGCATCGTCGCTTCGTCGACGTGCCGCTGCAGGTTGGTGTGGATGTAGCCGGGTTCGAGCGCGTTCGCGGTGATGCCGTCGGCGGCCCAGCGCCGTGCCGCGCCCACCGCGAGCAGCACGTCGGCCGTCTTCGACTGCCCGTACGCGGCCCACGGCTCGTACGGGCGCCGCTCGAAGTGCGGGTCGTCGAAGTCGAACGGCTCGCGCAGCTGAATGCCCGAGCTCACCACGACCACCCGCGCGCCGCCGGCCTGCCGGAGGTTGTCGTGCAGTCCGGTGATCAGCGCGAAATGCCCGAGGAAGTTCGTCGCCAGCTGCAACTCCCAGCCGTTGGCGGCGACCTGGCGGGTGGGCAGCGCCATGATCCCCGCGTTGGCCACGATCGCGTGCACCGGCCCGGTCCAGCCGGCCGCGAACGCGCGTACCGAGCCGAGGTCGCTCAGGTCCAGGGCCTGCTGCCCGGGGCCGGGGTTGCGGGTGGCGACGGTGACCTCGGCCCCGGCATCCCGCAGCGCCCGCGTGGTCTCCAGGCCGATCCCGGAGGCGCCGCCGGTGACGATGATCCGCCGTCCGGTGAGGTCGAGGCCGGTGAGGATCTCGGCGGCCGTGGTCTTGGCGTTGAACGGGGTGCTGATACGTGTCATGACCTCAACCGTAAGAACTCCGGGTTGGACGCGGAATGCTTGCCGATCCACGATGGTTGCGTGATCGTCCAGCGCTGGAACGGCCGGCGTCTCCAGTCCTGGCGCCTCACGCCCGCAGGGTGCCCCACCGTGATCGGCCTGCCTACGCGCCGCCGCCGGCCCGGTACAGGACGGGATTGAGCGGGGCGTCCGGAACGGCCCCCACCTCGGCACCGCTCAGCCACGCGCGGAGGTCGTTCGCCTGGTGGTCGTTGACCGGTCGGGCGACGGTGATGTCGGCGTCCATGTAGATCACGGTCATGACCCTGCGCGGGATGCTCGACCGGTTCGGCGGGGCGTGGTGGAACGTCCATCCGAGGTGGTAGCTCACCTCGCCGAGCTGATAGGGCGTCCCGACGTGCGGGAAGTCCCGCTCGGCGAGCGCCTGCCGGAGCGCGCGCTCGGACTCCTCGCTGATGGGCAGGTCACGGCCGTACTCGAAGCGATGGCTGCCGGCCGCGAAGGACAGCGGGCCCATCTCGGCCGGTGTCTCCTGCAGGGGGATCCAGACCGTCACCGTGCGGTCGCCGGACAGGGGCCAGTAGTACTGGTCGGCGTGCCAGGGGGTGATCCCGCCGCCCGGCTCCTTGTACAGGGCCTGGTCGTGGTAGAGCCGGACGCCTTCGACCCCGAGGAGTTCGGCCGCGATGCGGGCCAGGCGCGGTGAGAAGACGAACTCGCGGACCGGGTCGCTGTGCCGCCACAGGTTGGTGACCTGGAGGAACGCCTTGCCGTAGGTGTCGCGCTCCTCCAGGGGCAGGTGTTGGGTGTTGAGCTCGATGACCTTGGAGGTGATCTCGGGTTCGTACGCCGCGATCGTCTTGGCGTCCAGCACGCCGGGCAGCTTCACGAAGCCGTCTTCGTCGAAGCGCCGCACCGCGGCGGCGTCGAGGTCGTACGGGAGCTCGAGATCATGAGGGCGGATCGTCATGTGATCAGCTTGTCCGCGCACACGCCATTCGACCACCCCGCCGATGGCCATTCTTGACTCATCGGCGGCAGGCGCTTCCCCCGCGGTCCTCCGTCACGAGCACGGCCCGCGAACCGGGACGGGCGGTCGGTCTGTTACGAGGGCACCCTGACGCTGTGGCGGGAGCCCACCGAGACCGTGCTGCCGGGGCTCACCACCAGCCCGCTGCCGTCACACCGGAGGCCGGTGTGAACGGTGACGTACACGTTGGTGTCGTTGGTGACCTGTGAGAACCCGACGCCGCTGCTGAGGCAGCCGGCCTTCGGGTCGACGATCACCGTGGTGTGCCCCGAGCCGCGCAGGATGAGCTGTCCGGTCGCGGCGCCGGCCGGTGCGGTCGCGACGGCCAGCGCTGAAGCAGCCGTCGCCGCCGCGATGACACAGCGGGTGATGACGCGCATGAATGACTCCTTTGCTGATGATGGGGTTGATCCGTGCCGCCGGTGGTCGGCCGGGGGGCCGAGGACTACGAACCTGCCCTCGTGCACGTCCCCAGGTTCTCCCGGTATCCGGTGCACGCCTTGAAAAGACCGCTGGAGCTGTTGAAGGTGCTGGTGTTGTACCACTGGGCCAGCACACCGGTATGGGTGGCGTTCCTGGTGCGCAGGATCGCGCCGCTGCCGCTGCGAAGAGTGACCTTGGTGCCTTCGTTCAGCAGAGCTTGGGCGTGATAGCCGCGTGCGGTTCCCCCTGTCCCGTTGCAGTACCACACCCGGACGGTGTCCTTGTTGGCGCTTGCCACCTTCCGGCAAGGTGCGGCTGAGGCGCCGGACTGAGCGGTGGCGGCCTGGGCCGGTGTCGTACCGAGCAGCGCCACGGCCAGGGTGCCTGCCGCCAGGGCACTGATCCCGACGATCTTCACGGCTGCCTTCATGGATCCCTCTCCCCGTTCGGGTGACCTTCGCTCAGGCACTGTCGCATGTCACGGCTTCAATACGGCTTCAACCACGCGACCACCCCTGAACGTGTCCGCAGCCGGAGACGGTCCGAGGTCAGTCCAAGCGCACCGACGCCGTACATTCCGGCGATGTGCCGGACGAGCTCCTCGTCTCCGCCATCACCGTGCCGTTGACTGTGATCCGGCAGGTGACGTTCCGTGGCCGTAGCTCACGGTTCGACCGCCTTGAGCGTTTGGGACTGCTGATCGAGACGTTGTTGTTCGTGCAGGTCGAGCAGGAAAAAGGCCCAGCGCGATGGGCAGCGCCGCCAGTCCGGCCATCCAGCCGCCGACCGCGAACATCTTGCCGCCGAGGCCCTTGGCGGCCACGGTCACGACACCGAGGGTGGCGCCGACCAGGCCGACCAGGCCCAAGATCAGGGACAGGATGCCGACAGCCGGCGCATCGGGAGGCGATCAGCGGGCCGCGTGACCTGGGCGGCCATGAGATCGGTCGGCATGTCGGTCAGTGGGAAGGCCCGGCTGCTTGACGGGTGGGGGCGCATGGACGGGCTCAGACATGCAGGGTGGGCCGGTAGATGAGCTCTTGGGTGCGGCCGTCGAGCGTCCGGCACTCGATCAGCTCGAGGTCGAAGTCGGCCCCACCCTGGAAGATCGGGTCCAGTCCGGTCTGACCGGTGATCACCGGGAAGAGCGTCACCTGGACGCGGTCGACCAGGCCGGCGGCCATCAGCGCCCGGTTCAGCGACAGGCTGCCGTGCGAGCGCAACGGCACTTTGGACTCCTCCTTGAGCCGGGCGACGATGTCGACGGCGTCGCCGCTCACGACGGTCGCGTCCGGCCAGTCAAGGGGTTCTTTCAGCGTGCTCGACACCACCGTCGCCGGCAGGTCCCTCATCCGGGTGACCCATGGGTCGCGCATCTCGGACTCCTCGGTGCTCGAGGCCAGCATCTGCGCGTGCGCCCGATACGTGTTGGCCCCGAAGATCATTCGCTGCTGCTGGTCGTACAGGGAGAGGCGGCGTTCGAGCAGCTCGGGGCCTTGCTTGCCCCAGTAGCCGGTCCAGTCGCCGCCGGCGGCGCCGAAGCCGTCGAGGCTGGTGAAGACGTCGAAGGTGTAGGTGGCGGTCATGATGTCCTCCTCGAGTTGTACGGGTGTGTCGATACAGACCGGGATTCGCGGCGAAACCCATCGCCGTCGGACGGTGCCCGGGCGCGGATTGACCACGGCCAGGACGGTCGCGAAGGTGGGCGTGGTCAGCGATACGGCGGCGAGAAAAAGGTCACCGCTCGGATCGTCGATCCCATGGCGAGAAAGTATGGCCGCATCGGCGGGCCGCACTCCAGGGCAGCAGCCGGACTATTGCCGGACAAAACAGCACGGCCCCGCAGCCCGTACTCCCGCCGAGATTCTCGGCGGCGCCGGCCGACCTCCAGAGTCCGCTGAATGTCCGGTCGCTGACCTCGTCAGGCGCGCTTCCGGTGGATGAGGATCGGTAACCGGCAGCCGGTGGACCGACAGCTTGGAGGCGCACATGAAGCACGCCATGACAGGTGAGATGTGGCTGCAGCACACCCATCTCGACAAGCTGTACGGCTACCTGCCCGGAATGGCCGAAGCGCTGCCGTTGATCTTCCGGATGAGCCGCGTGGAGTACCGCGACATCATCGCCCGGTACGACGCCCGCGCGCGCGAGGCAGCGGAAGGCATGCTCGCCGACGAGGCGTTCGCCGCCCGGGTGGGCGCTCTCCCCGTGCAGCCCGGGCAGACGATCCTCGCCATAGGCGACAGCATCACCGACGACCTGCAGTCCTGGGCCGAGATCCTGCGCCATCTGCTCGATCCGCGTGGGGTGCGGGTGGTCAACGGCGGCTTGTCGGCGCACACCACCGCCATGGTGCTGCGGCGCTGGCCGGCGACGCTGGCCGCGGCCCGCCCGGACTGGGTGATCTGCGGCCTCGGCGGCAACGACGTCACCCGCGTCGGCCCGGACGCGGCCAAGCCGCAGGTCAGCCTGCACGAGAGCGTGGCCAACCTGCGCGAGTTGCGCCGGATCGGCGGCGCTGTCGCGAGGTGGGTGTGGATGACGCCGGTGCCGGTGATCGAGGAGCGGGTCACCGCGTCGCCCACCTTCGGCTTCAGCCAGGCCACGTGGCGGAACGCGGACATCGTGGCGCTGGCCGGGGAGGTCAAGGGTTTCGCCGATCCCGTCGTGGACCTCACCGCCGCCTTCGGCGTTCCCGCCCGGCCGGACCTGCAGGGAGCCGACGGTGTGCATCCCTCCCTCGAAGGACAGATGGCGATCACCCGGTCGTTCGTGGAGCGGTTGACGTAGCAGCGGCTTCGTTCCTGTAGAGGAGTTGTGCGGTGAACTACCCCAGACAGGACGCGGCGGACAGCCGCGTGCCGGCCACCGGAGAGGCGCACACCGCCGGCCGCGCGAGCTGGTGGCGCTTCGCCTGGCACTTCCTGGAGATGGTCGTGGCGATGCTGGCCGGGATGCTGGTCCTCGGGGCCGCGCTGAACGCGGTCCTCGGCGCCGCCGGGTGGGGCTATTCCCACGCCGACCAGCCGGTGATCGGCTCACTGGAGATGGTGCTCACCATGTCGCTGGGCATGGCCGCGTGGATGCGCTACCGCCGGCACGGCTGGGCGAGCACCCTGGAGATGGTGGCGGCCATGTTCGCCCCGCTCGTGGTGCTGGTGCCGCTGCTGTGGGCGGGGGCGGTCTCCGGAGGGACGACGATGACCCTGCTGCACGTGCTGATGCTGCCGGCCATGCTGATCGTCATGCTCCGCCGCCGCGAGGAGTACAGCAGGGCGCACGGCCCGGTCCGGCCGGCCGCGCGGGTGATCGGCCGCGGCCTGGCCGTGCTGCTCGCCTTGCTGCTCGTCCCCGGTGCCGTGTACGCCGCGGGTTCGGCGGCGTACGCGCGAAGCCAGTACGGCCGGCCCGGGATCACCACGGCCACCGCCACGCCTGCGGTGCACGATCCGGGCAAGCCCACCGCCGTGGTCGTCGTCGGCAACAGCGGCGCCAACATCGCCGACGCGCTCGTCTCGTACGAGGTCCTGGCCGTCACGGGAGCGTTCAACGTCTACACCGTCGCGCCGGAACGCCGCCCGCTGCCCCTGCTCGGCGGGCTGGACCTGGTGCCGGACCTCAGCTTCGCGCAGCTGGGGCAGCGGCTGAGCGGTTCGGCCCCGGACGTGACCGTCGTGCCCGCCATGCCGGACTCCGACGCGTCCGACCGCGCCAGGGTGACCTCATGGATCAAGGACACCGCGAGCGACGGGCTGCTGCTGAGTGTGTGCGCCGGTGCGCAGCTGGTCGCGGAGACCGGGCTGCTCGACGGGCGCGACGTGACCTCGCACTGGTATCGGCTCGCCGAGTTCGAACATGACCATCCCGGCGTGAACTGGCGGCGCGGGATCCGCTACATCGACGGCGGTGACGTGATCAGCACCGGCGGGTTGCTGTCGGCGGTCGACGGGACGCTGCGCGTGGTCGAGCGGCTCGTCGGCACCGACTCCGCCCGGGCCGCCGCCAAGGCCGTCGGCTGGCGGTACTACACGCCCGGGAGGGCCGCGGCGCTCCCCCAGTCGGAGCTGACTTTCAGCGACGCCGTTCTCCACCTGCTCAACGTGGGCTTCCGCTGGGACGCCCCGACCGTCGGAGTGGTGCTCACCGACGGCGTCGGCGAGCTCGAACTGGCCGCCGCGTTCGATCCGTACGCCGAGCACTCGATGGCCGCCCGGACCGTCGCGGTCACCCCCGACGGCTCCGCCGTCCGCTCCCGCCACGGGCTGACGTTCGTCCCGCGCGGCACCCTGGCGAACGCCACGGACCGCTTCGACCGGCTGCTGGTGCCCGGCGCCGCCGCGAGCCCCCACCCTGCCGTCGACGCCGCCCGCCGGGCCGGCGTGCCGGTGGAGTACCTCCGATCACAGCCGGGCTTCGCCTTCGACGCCGGGCTGCGGGAGGTGGCCCACGCCATGGACGTCCCGACGGCGCAGTGGGCCGCCAAGGTCCTGGAGTACCCGGCCGGCGGGCTCGGGCTGTCCGGTCCCGGGTGGCCGTGGACGCTGGTCCTGCGCCCGCTCTTCCTGGGCCTGGCAGGACTGGCCGCCGCCCTGGGCGCCGCCTGGCTGATCCGGCGGGCCCGTACCCGCCGGCCGGTGGATGCCCGCAGCCAGGAGTGAACCCCCAGGACGTCCGACCAGCCACCGAGATCCGCCACGGCCGGCCGCTGAGCTGCGCTTGGAGACGGCTCCAAGTTGTTCACAAGCGCTGATCGCAAGACACCTTCCCGGTGTGTCGTGTCTTTCGCACGGGGGTCCGGTACGCAGACACGATGTTCACCTCGCGACAGGCGGAAAGGCTGGGTAAGGAGGTGGCTGACCCGTCCCTGGGAGACTGGAAAGAACGCCTTACCCCGACTGCGGGAGGTGGCGTTCGTCGGTGGGGTAGTCGGCCGAGCGGCTCACGTCGGCCCACTTCTCGGTTTCCGCGGCGCGGAGCTCGGCGGCCTTCTGGGCGGAGGCGACGGCGTCGCTGCCGAGGAGGAGCCGCCGGGGTGGGTCGGCGTCGCGGACGACGTCGATGATGATCCGGGCGGCGCGGGCCGGGTCGCCGGGCTGGGTGCCGTCGGTGTCGCGCCGGTAGCGGTGGATGGCGCCCACGGTCTGCTCGTAGTCGGGCCCGACGGGGTGGATCTCCATGGAGGAGCCCTGCCAGTCGGTACGGAACGCGCCCGGCTCGACGATGATGACCTTGACGCCGAAGGGCGCGACCTCGTTGGCGAGGACTTCGGAGAAGCCTTCGACGGCGAACTTCGCGGTCTGGTAGGCGCCCATTCCGGGGGTGCCGCCGACGCGTCCTCCGATGGAGGAGAACTGTACGAACACTCCTGATCGCTGGGTGCGCAGGACGGGTAGCGCGGCCCGGGTGACGTTCACGACGCCGAACAGGTTGGTCTCGATCTGGGCGCGGAAGTCGTCCTCGGCCATCTCCTCGATCGGCGCGCTGTTGCCGTAGCCGGCGTTGTTGACGACCACGTCGAGGCTGCCGAAGGTGTCGGTGGCCTCCTTGACCGCCCGGGAGGCCGCGGCGGCGTCGGTGACGTCGAGCGCGACCGCGCGTACCCGGTCGCCGTGCCGGGCCACCAGGTCGTCGAGCTGCTTGGGGCTGCGTGCGGTGGCGATGGCCTGGTCGCCCGCTTCGAGAACGGCTTCGGCGAGGCGACGTCCGAGGCCGCGCGATGCTCCGGTGATGAGCCAGGTCTTGGCCATGGGTGTTTCCTTCGTGGTCGATCTTCTCGCTAACTGTCTCATCAATGTAGCACTTAAATGGTCAATCTTCGTTGTGGAGTGACACAAATCTCTTCATGTGCTACAGAGACCCCTGCTGGTCCCGGTACGTCTCCAGCAGCCGCAGCCACACCTCGCTGATGGTCGGGAAGGGCGGCACGGCGTGCCAGAGGCGTTCGACGGGGATCTCGCCGATGATCGCCACGGTGGCGGAGTGGAGGAGCTCGGCGACGCCCGGCCCGGCGAAGGTGGCGCCGACGACGGTGCGGCGGTCGGGGTCGATGAGGGCGCGGGCCCTGCCGCGGTAGTCCGGGCTGTGCTGGATGGCGCCGGCGACGTGTCCGAGGTCGTGGTCGACGACGTGGACGCGGCGGCCGGTGCACCGGGCTTCGATGGTGGTGAGGCCGACACCGGCGATCTCGGGGTCGGTGAAGACGACCTGAGGCACGGCCGCGAGGTCGGCGGTGCTCGCGTGGGGGCTCCAGCGTCCGGTGTCGAGCGGGGTTCCGAGGGCGCGGGCCGCGATGACGGCGCCGGCGATGCGGGCCTGGTACTTGCCCTGGTGGGTGAGCAGGGCCCGCCGGTTGACGTCACCCGCGGCATAGAGCCAGTCGCCGGGGACGGCGGTGACGGTGAGGGTGTCGTCGGTGGCGAGCCAGTCCCCGGGGGTCAGGCCGACGGTCTCGAGGCCGATGTCGCCGGTGCGGGGCGCGCGGCCGGTGGCGAAGAGGATCTCGTCCGCGGTGAGCCGGTCGCCGTCGGAGAGGGTGCTGCGGACCTCGCCGCCCGTACGGTCAGCGGTGCGTACGGTCACGCCGAACCGCAGGTCGGTGCCCGCTTCGCGGAGGCGGTCGGCGACGAGCTCGCCGGCGAAGGGCTCCATCTGCGGCAGCAGCCGGGTGCCGCGGGCGAGGAGGGTGACCTCGGTGCCGAGGGCCTGCCAGGCGGTGGCCATCTCGGTGGCCACGACGCCCGCGCCGACGATGACGAGTCGTCCGGGCGGCCGCGCGGCGCTGGTGGCCTCGCGGCTGGTCCAGGGGCGCAGGTCGGCGAGCCCGGTCAGGTCGGGGAGGGCGGCGCCGCTGCCGGTGCACACGGCCACGGCATGCCTGGCCCGCAGGTGGACGGTGCCGCCGTCGGGGGTGGTCACGGCCACGCGCCGTGGCCCGTCGAGGCGGCCGTGGCCGCGTTGGAGGTCGATGCCGGCCGTCCTGAGCCATTCGACCTGGCCGTCGTCGTTCCAGTGGGCGGCCATGCGGTCGCGATGCGCCAGCACGGCGGCGGCGTCCAGCGGTCCGGCGGCGGCCGGGTCCAGACCCGGCACCCGGCCGGCGTCGGCCCGCAGGAGTGCGGGCCGCAGCAGGGCCTTGCTCGGCTCGCACGCCCAGTAGGAGCACTCGCCGCCGACGAGTTCGCTCTCCACGATGACGGTGCTCAGGCCGGCGGCGGTGGTCCGGTCGGCGACGTTCTCGCCGACCGGACCGGCCCCGATCACGACCACGTCATAGGTACGGGTGTCTTCGGTGGTCACTGGTCCTCCATGGTGTGGCCGTGTCTCGGGGATGCCGCCGGTCAGCGGCCGGGCAGCCGTTCGGTGATCTCCTGCAGGAACCAGCGGTTGCCGTCGGGGTCGGCGAACGAGGCGAAGGAGCCGTAGCTGGCCCGCTGCGGGTGCAGCCCCATGACGCGGCCGGTCTCGCCGGCCTGGTGGAAGGCGCCGGTGGCGTCGTGGAACGGGCCGGTGACGTCGACGCCGCGGCCGCCCAGTGCCTTCTGGGCCTGCTCGATGTCGGACACGATCAGGTGCAGTCCCTGGACCGTGCCGGGTTCGGCGTCGGTGAGGCCGTCGCCGAAGATGATCGAGCAGGCCGAGCCTGGGGGAGTGACCTGGACGATCCGGTAACCGTCGTTGATGGGGAAGTCCGCGTCGAGGCGGAAGCCCAGCTGCCGGGTGTAGAAGTCCCTGGCGCGGTCGGTGTCGGATACGGGCAGGACGACGACTTCGAGCTTCATGTCCATGGTCGTGATCTTCCTTTCGGGTCGTGGGGCTATCGGGTGGCGCGTGCGGCCTTCTCGATGACGCCGGCCACGGTCTTGGGCCGGGAGACGGCGACGGAGTGGGAGGCGCGTACCTCGACGGAGTGCGCGTGGGCGCGCTTGGCCATGTAGCGCTGGACCGCGGCGGGGATGTTGAGGTCCTGGGTCGTGATGACGGCCCAGGTGGGCTTGTCCTTCCAGGCGGCGGCCTCGGTCTTCTCCTCCAGGGCGGACTGGGCGATGGGCCGCTGGGTGGCGGCCATGAGGGCCGCGGCGCCGGCCGGTACGTCGGCGGCGAACTGGTGGCGGAACTTGCCGGGCTTGATGTACAGGTCGGTTCCGGCGGTGCCGTCCGGGAGGGTGAAGGGGGTCGGGTCGAGGGCGGCGGGGAGGGTGGAGCCGGGGTACTTGTTCGTCAGCTCCAGGGCGGTCTCGCCGGGGGCGGGCAGGAAGGCGGCGACGTACACGAGGGCCTTGACCTGGGGGTCGTTCGCGCCGGCCACGCTGATGACCGAGCCGCCGTAGGAGTGCCCGACGAGGATCTTCGGCCCGGCGACGTGGTCGAGGACGCTGCGGAGCGCGGCCGCGTCGTTGGCCGGCCCGCGCAGCGGGTTGGCCGCGGCGACGACGGGGTAACCGTCCGCGCGCAGCTCCTCGATCACCGCGTTCCAGCTGGAGGCGTCGGCGAAGGCGCCGTGCTCCAGCACGATGGTCGGCTTGGCCGGCTTGTCCGCCGCGAGGGCGGGCGTGGCGGCGGTGGCGAGGAGACCGATGGCGACCGTCGACAGGACGCCCGACATGAGCCCCCGGCTGCGTACACCCTTGCTGCTGACCACGAAATTCCCCTTTCACAAGGCTTCTGACGAAGGTGGTGAATCTGGCGTCACCACTGTCGTCCGGGGAGGATCGCGGCCACATCGGTCACTTGACGGTCAGTCACGAGGGGGCGGCCGGACCGTCGTTCGGCGGCACCGCCCGGCCGTGGGCCGCGAGCCGCGCGCATGTCCCCGCGTACGGCCGACCGACCGCGCCGCGGCGTGCGTGACGTGCGGCCGGAGCGCCTCGCCGATGCTGACCGTCAACTGACTGATGTGCCGGGTGCCGGCCGCGAACGAGAGTGAGACGCACCCCAACAGCTGACGACCCAGTGCTTCAGCGAGAGGAAACCTCATGAAACGCCTTTTGATCATTCTCGCGGCCGGCCTGCCGCTGGCGGCGGCGACAGCCCTGCCCACCAGCGCCGCCGCCGCGGCCGTCGCCGCCCCCTTCACCTGCTCGTCCATCTCCGTGAACGCCCCGGCGGGCACCACGGTGGAATCCGTGACGGCGCAGCGCCGGGAGGCGGGCACCGTGACCGTTCCGCCGGTGACGCCGCTGCCCGGTGCCGAGATCCCCGGTGTGCCGGCCCGCTGCGAGGTCACGGTCACGCTCACCCACCCGGGTGTCGGCGACCACGCCAAGGTGCGGGTCTGGCTGCCCGAGACGGGCTGGACCGGCCGCTTCCAGGCGCTCGGCGGCAGCGCCTTCGCCGCCGGCGACTACGGCGCGGGCCTGGCCGGCGCGGTCAAGACCGGCTACGCCGCCGCGACCACCGACGCCGGCGTCAGCACCTACCTGGACACCACCTGGGCCCTGAACAGCGCGGGCGAGGTCGACACGGCGCTGCTGAAGAACTTCGCCGACCGCTCACAGCACGAGATGACGGTCGTCGCCAAGCAGGTCGTCGCCAAGGTGTACGGCAAGCCCGCCTCCTACTCGTACTGGAACGGCTGCTCGACCGGCGGCCGCCAGGGCTACATGGAGGCCCAGCGCCACCCCGGCGACTACGACGGCATCCTGGCCACCGCTCCGGCGATCAACTGGGACGAGTTCGAGGTCGCGACCGTGTGGCCGCAGGTGGTGATGAACGAGGAGGACACGTTCCCCTCCCCCTGCGAGTTCAACCTGTTCAACCAGGCCGCCGTCAAGGCGTGCGACCCGCTCGACGGCGCCCGTGACGGGCTCATCGGCGACCCCGCCGGGTGCGACTTCGACCCGCGCCGGCTCATCGGCAAGACGGTCGAGTGCGAGGGCGAGCAGGAGACCATCACCGCGGCCGACGCGGCCGTCGTACGCAAGATCTGGGACGGCCCCCGCACGCCGTCCGGCAGGAAGCTGTGGGCCGGCGTCCCGATCGGGGCCGGCTTCGACCTCGCCGGCACCAAGCTCGGCACGGACGGCACCCGCGTGGGCGCGCCGTTCCCGGTCCCGGCCGCCTGGGTCGCGACGTGGCTGAAGCGGCAGCCCACCTACGACCTCTCGACGATCACCTACGCCGAGTTCGCCAGGCTGTTCGAGCAGTCCCAGGCCGAGTACGACACGATCATCGGCACCGACGACCCCGACCTGTCGGCGTTCCGGAAGTCCGGCGGCAAGCTGCTCACCTGGCACGGCCAGGCCGACCAGCTGATTCCCGCCCAGGGCACCGTGGACTACCGCCGGCGGGTGGAGCGGGCCATGGGCGGCGGGAGCCGGGTCGACGACTTCTACCGGCTGTTCCTGGCGCCGGGCGTCGCCCACTGCGCCGGCGACACGAGCACCGGCCCCAAGCCCACCGACGCCCTCGGCGCCCTGACGGCCTGGGTCGAGCAGGGCAAGGCCCCGCGGACGCTGAGCGCCGCCATCACGGACTCCTCCGGCGAGACGGTGACGCGCGAGCTGTGCCTGTACCCGTCCGTCTCCCGCTACAGCGGCCACGGCGACCTGGCCGACGCCGCCGGCTACTACTGCGCCCCGGTCCGGCACTGACCACCATCCGCTCGTCGAAAGGCCACCCGTCATGACCACGAAGGCTCCGTCATCCCTGCTGAGGCTGTACCTGGGCCGTGGAGTCCTGGCCGTGGCGTGGGCCGCGGCGTTCGCCTCAGCGCACGACCCCATTGACGCCCTCGCGATCACCTTGCTGGTCGTCTATCCGCTGATCGACGCGGTGTCGTCGCTGATCGAGCTGCGCGCGGCCCCGGACGGATCGGCGGATCGCCTGACGCTGTTCAACGGGCTGCTCAGCGCGTTGGCCGCCGTCGGCGTCGGCCTCGCGGGAGCGGGCGGGGTGCCGGCGGTGCTGCACGTGTTCGGTGCCTGGGCCGTCGTCTCCGGCGCGGCGCAGGTGCTGGTCGGGCTGCGGCGGCGCGGGCCCGAGCCGGGCCCTCAGTGGCCGATGCTGATCGCGGGCGGTCTGTCGTTCCTCGTGGGCATCTTCTACAACATCCAGGCCCTCGGGGACACCGCCTCGCTCGATGTGCTGTCGGTCTACGCCACCGGCGGCGGCGTGTTCTTCATCATCCAGGCCGGGCTGCTGGCCTGGCGTGCCCGCCGGCCCCGGGCGCGGACCGTCTGACGGTGATCGGCCGCCGACACACCGACAGCCTGCCGGATCTCATCCGGCAGGCTGTCTCGGTGTTCGAGGGTGGTCGTCGCGGTCGTCAGAGGTGGTCCACGTCGACGACGGCCTGGGCGAAGGCGGTGGGCGCTTCCTGCGGCAGGTTGTGGCCGATGCCCGCCAGGGTGCGGTGATCGTAGGGGCCGGTGAACATGGAGCGGTACGACGAGCCGTCGCCCGGCGGCGCCGTGAAGGGGTCGCGCTCGGCGTCCAGGGTGATGGTCGGCACCTTGATGACCGGCCGGGCGGCGAGCCGCTTCTCCAGACCGTCGTAACGGCGCTCCCCGTCGGCCAGGCTCAGCCGCCACCGGTAGTTGTGGATCACGATGGCGGCGTAGTCGGGGTTGTCGAAGGCCGCGGCCGTTCGGTCGAAGGTGGCGTCGTCGAAGTCCCACGTCGGGGAGACGGTGTCCCAGACGAGCCGGGCCAGGTCGTGCCGCTTGTCCCTGTCCTGCATGGCCTTCCGGCCCCGCTCGGTGGCGAAATAGTACTGGTACCACCAGGCGTACTCGGCCTTCGGCGGCAGCGGTTCGAGGTTGGCCTCGAGGTTGGTGATGAGGTAGCCGCTCACCGACACCAGGGCCTTGCACCGCTGCGGCCACAGGGCCGCGATGATGTCGGCGGTCCTCGACCCCCAGTCGAAGCCGGCGAGAACGGCCTTGTCGATCTTGAGGGCGTCCATCAGGGCGATGATGTCGAGCGCGATCGCCGACTGCTGGGCGTTGCGGAACGTCTTCGAGGACAGGAACCGCGTCGTGCCATGGCCGCGCAGGTAGGGCACGATCACCCGGTAGCCCTGCGCCGCCAGCAGCGGAGCGACGTCGACGAAGCTGTGGATGTCGTAGGGCCAGCCGTGCAGGCAGATGACGACGGGCCCGCGGGCCGGGCCCGCCTCGGCGTAACCGATGTCCAGCAGCCCGGCCTTGACCTGCTTCAGCGGAGCGAAGGACGTGTGCGCGCCGGGCGTGGCCGCCGGCGACGTCGGGGTCGCTCCGCGCGTGGTGGCGGAGGCGGCCGGGAAGGCCTGCAGACCCGCCAGCGAGGCGACGGTCGCGCCGGTGGCCAGACCGACGGCCTTGCCGAAGGTGCGCCTGTTGATCATGAGGAGTCCTCCGTGTCATGTCACAAGAAATGCAGCATTTGTTACTGTTTCTGGCAGTGGAATCCGACACATCAGTCAGATGACGGTGAGACACGGCGGACGGCGGCCGTGCCGGTCGCGCGTAACCCTCTCCCGGAGCACGGCGTCCCGGCAGACCGCGCCGGACCAGCGACGCGAGGCGCACAGGAACATTCAGTCATTCGACTGTTCCTGCCCGGGCACATGTGGACAATCCTTGATCGGACCTGGTCCTGAGCCTTCCGGAGGATCCGTGAATCCCACTCCCGTCGTCTTCATCCATGGCGCGTGGCTCCACGCGTCGTCGTGGGATTCGTGGAACGAGCGCTTCGCCAGTTTCGGGTTCGCCGCCTGCGCGCCGGGCTGGCCGGGGGAGCCCGCCACGGTGGGCGAGGCCCGCCGGCACCCCGAGGCGCTCCACGAGCTGGGGCTCGACGCGCTCACGGAGCACTACGCGCGCATCGTCCGTTCCTTCGACACCCCGCCGGTGATCGTCGGCCACTCGGTGGGCGGGCTCATCGCGCAGCACCTCCTCGGCACGAACGCCGGCCGTGCCGCGGTCGCCATCGCCCCCGCCCCGGTCGATCACGCGACCGGTCTGGCGCCCGGGGAGCCGTGGCCGGTGTCGATGGACGCCGGGGGGTTCCGGCGGCTGTTCGCCAACGCGGTCACCGAGCAGGAGTCCGCCGAGCTGTTCGAGCGCCACGTCGTCCCCGGGTCACGCCGGCTGCTGGCCGAGCTGGGACACGGCGGCGCCGTACGGCACCCGCGGGCGGTCGTGGACCACGGCAACACCGGCCGCGGCCCGCTGCTGCTGATCTCGGGGCAGGAGGACCGGCTGGTGCCCGACCACGTCACCCGGGCCGTGTACAAGTTGTACGGCGACTCGACGGCCACCAGCGGCTTCAAGCAGTTCCCCGACCGGGCCCATTCGCTGGTCGTCGACAGCGGCTGGCGGGCGGTCGCCGACTACGTGCTCGTCTGGCTCGCCGAGCGAGGGGTGCGCGCCGACCCGGCAACGTGGTGAGGGGGTCAGATGTCGCCGTCGCCGGCCTTGCCCAGAGCGTCGCGCAGCGCGGCGCGCGAGGTGATGCCCAGTTTCGGGAAGACGCGGTAGAGGTGGGAGCTGACGGTGCGCGGTGACAGGTGCATGCGTTCGCCGATCTCCTTGTTCGTCAGCCCGCTCGCGGCCAGCTCCGCGATGCGGCGTTCCTGCCAGGTCAGCGCGGTCAGGTACGACAGCGAGGCGCGGGCCGGCGCCCCTGAGGCGCGCAGCTCGGCCTGGGCGCGTTCGGCCCAGCCCGTCGCTCCGAGCCGCTCGAAGGACTCGGCGGCGCGAACCAGGACGGGCCGTGCGGCCTTGGGCCCCTGGGTGTGCCGGAGCCGGACGCCGTGGGCCAGGCGGATGCGCGCCAGCTCGAACGGGAAGCCCGCCGCGGCCGGGTGGGCCTCGGCGCGGGCGTACATGTCCTCGGCCTCCTTCTCGTCGGCGGCCGTCATCGCCAGGGCGCCGTACGTGATGAGGGCCAGCCGGGGGGAGACGGCGGGCAGGCCGGCGTCGAGGGCGGCCCGGGCGTGCCGGCGGGCCTGCTCCAGGCGCCCGGTGTGCACGGCGGCCTCGACCAGGTCGAGCAGCGTGCGTGCGGCCTGGTGGGCGTAGCGTTCGAACGATCCGGGCGGCGTGATGCCGATGGCGTACAGGTAGGCGGCTTCGTGGTCGCCCTCGCTCAGGGCCGCCGCCGTGCCGATGGCGTCGGCGATCTGGGTCAGGAAGCCCACGCCGCGCGGGCGGGCCCAGGCGTCCAGGACGGCCTGCGCCTCCCGGGCCCGATCGACCTGCCCGCGCAGGGCGGCCAGGAGCCCCAGGTAGGCGCGGGTGTGGTGGGCGAACAGCGTGTTCCCGTGGGACGTGGTCAGCTCCAGCGCGCGTTGTCCCGTACGTTCGGCGTCGTCCCACTCGCCGGCGGCCAGCTGGTCGAGCATGATCAGGTGCAGCATGGTCATGCCGGTGGCCACCGCGCCGGTCTCCACCTCACGGTCGACGGCCCGCTGCAGGTAGGGGCGGTACTGGCCCAGCGTGTCGACGTGGTAGGAGGCGACGGCCAGGCGCGAGACGTCCCACGGCTCCAGCTCCGAGACACCGGCGAAGGCGCGCTCGACCCGCTCGTGCACGCCCGCGCCGTGCCGGACGACGTCGCTCCACGCGTCGCGGTAGATCGCCGAGCGGGTGTCGATCCGGTCCCCGAGAGAGTCCATGAGCTGCTCGGTGCGGCCCCACAGCGCGGCGTCGCCGGCGTACTGGCTGATGGCCAGCAGCACGTTCACCAGCCGGGTGAGTGCTTCGGCGGGCTCGTGCGCGCTGTCCTTCCGCAGGCTCTCGATCGCCGCCGCGACGTGGCGATGCGCGGAGCGTACGTCGCCGTCTTCGTACAGGGCCACGTAGGCGGAGGTGACGACCGTGGCGGGGGACTCGCTCGCGCCCGGCGGCAGGTCGGAGCGGAGGAGTTGCTGCACCTGGTCCAGGAGCGCGGCATGCCCGGCGATGAAGGCGGCGTCGCCGAGCCGCCTGGAGCGGTCGGCGGGGGTCTCGCTCAGCTCCGCCGCGCGGATCAGCCAGGCCACGGCGGCGACCGCGCCGCCGCGCCGGGTCGCCGAGTCGGCCGCGGCTTCCAGCGCGGCCGCCACCTCCTCGTCGGGATCCACGATCGAGGCGGCCAGGTGGCGGGCGCGCCGCTCGACGTCATGGCGGTGCACCCCCGCGAGCTCGGCGTGTGCCGCGCGCCGCTGGTTGGGGGTCGCCAGCCGCACGACGGTGGTGCGGATCAGCGGGTGCCGGAAGACGAGGTCGCCGGTGGCGGGGTCGGAGTCGAGCAGGCCCGCGGCGACCGCCTCGTCGGCCCCGCGCATGCGGTAGCGGGCGCCGGGGGCGTGGTTGCCGCCCGGCCCCGCCCCGACGCCGTCGAGAGCGCCGCGCAGCAGCTCCGCGCGTACGGGACCGGGCAGGCGTTCGATGCGGATGCCGTAGACGTGCTGCAGCCGGCGCGACAGCGGGATGTTGCCGAATCCGAGGAGCTCCTCGGCCGTGCGTCCGGTGTGTCCGCCGTTCACGTAGGCGGGCAGCTCCAGCAGCGCCAGGGGGTTGCCCATGGCGTGCTCCATGACGATGCGCCGGGTCTGCGGGTCGAGCTGCGGGTGGCGCAGGTCCAGCAGCTGCCCGGCGGCCCTGTCCGACAGGGCGGCCACGGGGAGCTCGGGAAGCGCGGCCGTGTCGAACCGCGAGCCCAGGTCGGACCGTACGGCGATGAGCATCTTCACGGAGCTGCCGGTGAGCCGGCGCCCCACGAACCCGCACACCTCGGCGCTGGAGGCGTCCATCCACTGACCGTCGTCGAGCACCAGCAGGAGCGGCCGCTCCGACGCCGCCAGGGACAGCAGGTCGAGGACCACGATGCCGAGGGACATGACCGACGGCGCCTTGCCCTCGCGCAGTCCGAAGACGACGTCGAGGACGGCACGGTGGCCCTCGTCGAGCTCGGCCGAGCGGGGCAGCAGCGAGTACAGCAGCTGGTGCAGGCCGGCGAAGGGCAGCTCCGCCTCCGCCTCGACGCCGGCGGCGCGGATCACCCGGTGGTTCTCCGAGGCGGCGAGGCCGGCCACGTGGTCGAGCAGGGCGCTCTTGCCGACCCCAGTCTCGCCTCTGAGGATGAGGGCCTGCCCCCCGGTGGCCGCCATGAACGCCGACAGTTCCCCTTGGACGTCATCCCGGCCCACCATCGTCGAGACGAGCGACTCCACGCTTCCCTCACTCCTTCGGGTATGGCCGATCAGGCCAGAGTCCTTGGCCACGAAGCGCTGAACCTAATAAGTGCCTCATAAGAGTAGCGCTTGGAAGTATAACTTTCCCATTAATGTGACACTAAGTTGCTTCATATGCTACGGGACGGAGTATCTTTGACCAGGTGAGAGCAGACGCGACGCGCAACCTGGAACGCGTCCTGAGCACGGGCGCCCGCATGCTCGCCGACGACCCCTCAGCGACCATCGCCGCCATCGCCGCCGCGGCGGGAGTGGACCGCCGCACGGTCTACCGCCGCTTCGCCTCCCGCGAAGACCTCATGGCCGCCGTCTACGGGGCCCGCTACGACGCGGTCGAGGAGGCCATCGAGGCCGCCAGGCTGCGCGAGGCCCCCGTCGCGGTCGCGCTGCATCGCTACGTCGAAGGCATCATCGCCGTCAACCGCAAGTGGCCCGTGGAGACGAGCCGGATGCTCCGCGACGTGACGATCCAGGAGCGCCGCCGCCGGCTGATCGACGAGGTCGACGCCTTCCTGCGGCGCGCGACCGACGAGGGTCTGCTGCGCTCCGGCCTGCCACCCGGCTGGGTGGCCACCGTCCTGCCGCCGCTGCTGGAACACGCCGCCGAGGACCTGTCCGAGCTGAGCGCCGCGCAGGCCGCCGACGTCGTGGTCGACACGCTGCTGCGCGGCGTCGGCACCCCGCAGGCGCGCTGACCCCGTCACCCGGCCGTGGCTGCCACGAAGGCCGTCACGGCGCGCGCGAAGGCCTCCGGCTCCTCGACGTGACCGAGATGACCGCTGTGCTCCAGCAGGACCAGCTCGGCGCGCGGGATCCCGGCGGCCAGCTCCCCGGCCCGGCGCGGACCGCAGATGACGGAGGACAGCGGCGCGAACGCCTCCATGTTGCGCGCCGACTCGGCGAAATGCTCGGGGCCGGTCACCGGGGCGCTTTGGTAGCGCTGGGCGACGCGCCCGACGTTGACGGTGTGCGTGCCCGGCGACAGCGGGGTCGTGGCGGCGGTGTTCATGTGCCTTTCTTTTGCGTCCGGCGGTTCGCGAGATTTCGGGTGACTCGACACGGCGTACGACCTTAGGCGCCGCCTGCATGCGGGACGTTGACGACGCGTATACCCCGGAACGTCCGAGCAGGTAGTAGTGGTCGAGAGGCATGAGGGTGTCACTCCGTTCGCGGGCGGCTCTCGTCAGCTTCCGCATCCGAAAATGGACCGTCAAGTCCAAAAGAGCTCATCCGTCACTGCTTTGACCGGTGACGGATATGCTGAGAATATCATCACCAGTCAGACAGGTGACGCATTCCCCGGCGAAAGGAGGATCCGGTGCTCGTATCGAATCTCATGAGGGTGTTGGCGGTGGCCGTGCTCGTGGTGGCCGTCGCCCTCGCCTGCTTCGCCCAGGTGGTCTGAGCGCGAACAAGCCGGACGGCGGGCGCGGCGGCAGGTCGCGTCCGCCGCGCGGTCGGGCCGGAAAGGGTCACGCCAGCAGGTCCGCCAGCCGGTCGATCTGCTCGATGTCGTCGGACCAGCAGCTGAGCATCACCTCGTGCGCTCCGAGGTCCCGATGGGCGGCGACGGCTTCCCGGATCCCCGCGGCGGTCGTCGCCATCGCCTGCACGGACTGCGCGGCGAGCTCCGGTGCGAACCCGTAATAGCGCAGCAGCGCCGCCCGCGCCTCCGCCACGGTGGGCTCCGGCCCCAGCGCGACGTTGACCTGGGCGACGAGCAGCGGTTCGCCCGGCCGGCCCGCGTCCTTCCACTGCCGTCTGACGAGCTCGAACAACGCCCCCGCGTACCCCGGTGGAGCCGGGCATACGTAGCCGGTGCCCCACCGGGCGATCCGGGCCAGCGCCGGCCGCGCGAAGCCGCCGAAGAGCAGCTCGGGACCTCCCGCCCGCACCGGGGCCGGACCGACCGGCCCGAGACCCGGGGCGACCGGTTCGCCGGCCCAGACCCGGCGCATGGTCGCCAGCTGCTCGTCCATCCGCCGCCCGCGAGAGGCGTGATCGGCGCCCACGGCCTGGAAGTCGTCCTCCCGCGCGCCGACCCCGAGACCCAGGGCGAACCGGCCACCGGACAACCTGTCGAGCGTCGCGCTCTGCTTGGCCAGCAGCACCGGGTCGCGCAGCGGTGCGAGCACCACTTCCGACTGCACCCGGATCCGCTCCGTCACTGCCGCCATGGCGGCCAGCATGACCATGGTCTCGGGGTTGTCGTACACGATCCGGTCCGGCACGCCGATCCTGGCGTACGGACCGGCGTCCGCCCGCCGCGCCCACGCGACCAGCGCGGCGGGATCGACGAAGGGCACGGCGAGTCCGAGTGTCATGTGCGCTCAGCCTTCCGTGGCGCCGGACAGGACGGCGAGGGCGGCGTGCGCCTGCTCGCGCAGCACGGGCACGAACCGCTGCGCGGGCTCCGGCAGGCCGGACAGGACGAACGCGACCTCCTCCGGCGTGCCGACCTGGTCGAGGAATCCCACGATCAGGTGCCCCGCCACGGTCGGCGAGGTGGCGACGACCTCCCGGGAGAACGCGGTCCACTCCTCCGGCGAGAGGTGCTCGCGCAGCGCCGGGAACAGGATCGGCTCTTCATGCTCCAGATGCCGGTGCACCAGGGCCCGGACCGCTTCGGCGGCCCGCCGCAACCCCGGGCGGTCACCATCCTGGTGGCTCGGCGCGGCCTCGAGGGCGTCGAGTGCGGCGTCGAGCTCGTCGTGCTCCTCGCTCAGGACGGCCAGCTGCGCCGCCGCCTCCGGCGCCACCGCCGCGATCATCGGCCACAGCTGGTGGTCCTCGGTCTCGTGATGGTGGCGCAGGTTCTGGACGAGGAACTCGCGCAGCTCGGCCAGGGCCGCGAGGGGGACGGAGGGCCGGAGGGCGGCCTCGGCCAGCAACGTCGTGGCGCGCCGGTGGAATGCGTGAATGAGGCGGGTCTCGGTGACGGCCCCGGCCTCAGCGTTGGTCGACATGCCGGGGAGCGTAGAAGCAGCGGGAGGAGGTTCCGTTGACGAACGGTTGGCGCCCGAGACGGGCGTCCATCTCGTACGTATACGTCCGCTTGTCCCGGCGTCGGGCGTCCGGGCCGCCCCGGCGAAGCGTCGTATCCGGGCACTTTCGGTAGGGTCGCGGCAGGACTCGCGCGCGGCTGGGGGGAGAAACAGCCGACGATTCCGAGGGTAGGAGTGCCGCATCATGCCACTTTTCGGACGGGGAGCCGAGCTGAAGGCCCTGGCCGAGCTCGTCGACGCCCCCGGGGGCGCCGGCGGCGTTCTCCTTCGGGGGGAGGCCGGCATCGGGAAGTCCGCGCTCGTGGCGGCGGCGGTCGCCGCGGCGTCGGCCGCGGGCCTGTGCGTGCTGACGACGACCGGCGTGGAGGCCGAGCGGGATCTCGCTTACGCCGGCTTGCATCAACTGCTGTACCCGGTCCAGGCAGGCGTGGACGCGCTGCCGCCCCCGCAGCGTGACGCCCTGCGCGGCGCGCTGGGCCTCGCCGAGGCGGCCGAGCCCAGCGCCCACCTTGTCGGCCTGGCCACGCTGACCCTGCTGGCCGAGGCGGCCGCCGCCCGGCCGCTGCTGGTCGTCGCCGAGGACGTGCACTGGCTCGATCCCGCCAGCGCCGACGTCCTCGCCTTCGTGGCGCGCCGGATCGAGTCCGAGCCCATCGTCATGATCGCGACACTCCGGGACGGCGAGCGCTCGCACCTGCAGGACGCCGGGCTGGCCCCGATGCCCGTTGCCCGGCTCTCCGACGAGGTCGCCGCCGAGCTCCTCGACTCGATCGCCCCCGACCTCACCCCGGCGGTACGGGCGCGGCTGCTGGAGGAGGCCGCGGGCAACCCGCTGGCGCTGACCGAGCTGCCGGCGGCCCTGGAACACCACGGCGGCCCGGACCCACTGATGTCTCTGAGCGATGACCGGGGCGGGCTGGGCCCGGTGCTGCCCCTGAGCGAGCGTCTCGAGCGCGCGTTCACCGCCCGGGTGGCCGCCCTGCCGGCTCCGGCCCGCACCGCCCTCCTGGTCGCGGCGCTCAACCAGAGCGATTCGGTCGCCGAGACGCTCGCGGGCACGGGCCTGATCCTGGGGTCGGCTGCCGAGCCGGAGATCCTCGCACCGGCCGCCGAGGTCCGGCTGATCGACCTCGCCATCGGCACGGTGACGTTCCGCCACCCCCTGATGCGGTCGGCCATCGCGGCGGCCTCGACGCTCGCCGAACGCCGGCAGGCCCACCTGGCGCTGGCCGAGACGCTGCACGAACAGCCGGACCGGCGGGCCTGGCACCGGGCCGCCGCGACGGCCGGAGCCGACGAGGGCGTGGCGGCCGAGCTGGACCGCGCGGCCGACCGGGCCCGGCACCGGGGCGGGGTCGCCGCCGCCATCGCGGCACTGGAGCAGGCGGCCCGGCTGAGTGAGGGGCAGGACCGGAAGGCGCTCAGGTTGCTGAGAGCGGCCGAGCTCGCGGTCGAGTCCGGCAGCCGCGCCACGGCCGAGCGTCTGGTGCGCGACGCACAAGCCCTCGAACTCTCCCCGCGCCGGCGCGCCACCGCCGCCTGGCTGCTCAGCGGCTTCGAGGACGGGGTGCGCGAGGACGTCTCCCGCGTGTCAGAGCTGGCCGAGCTGGCCGGGTCGGTGGCTGCCGACGGCGAGGTGGAGCCGGCTGCGCGGATCCTGTGGGGGGCGGCCATGCGCTGCTTCTGGTCCGAACCGGGTCCGGCCGCCCGCCGCTCGTTGCTGAACGTGGCCGACCGGCTGCCCGTCCCCGCCGACGACCCGCGCATGGTCGCGGTCGCCGCGTACGTCGCGCCGTTCGAGCGGGGCGGCAGCACGCTCGACCAGCTGCGCAGACTGGCCGGCACGGCCGGTGCCGTCCCCGAGATCGATCGTTACCTGGGCAGCGCGGCCCTGCAGGTCGGGGCGTTCGACCTGGCTGCCCGCTTCTCCGCGGCGGCCGCGCCCGGCCTGCGTGCTCAGGGCCGGCTCGGGCTGCTTCCCCGGGCGCTGGCCGTCCAGGCGTGGAGCCGGGCCCGGCTCGGTGACCTGGCCACGGCCCTACCGATCGCGGCGGAGGCCGCCAAGCTCGCCCAGGAAACCGGGCAGCCGTTCATGTACGGCCTGGCCACGGCCGTCCAGGCCGAGATCGCCGCGCTGAGGGGCGACCACGGGCGGGCCAGAGCGCTCGCCGACGAGGCCGAACGGGTCGCACTCCCGGCCGGCGCCCGGCCCGTCCTGGCCACCGTCCAGCTCACGCGCGGGCTCGTGGCCCTGAGCGAGGCGCGTTTCGACGACGCGTTCGCCGCGTTGAGCAGGATTCTCGATCCCGCGGACCCCGCCTACCAGCTGGCCCTGCGCGCGTACTGCCTCGCGGAGCTCACCGAGGCCGCCGTACGTGCCGGGCGTACCGACGACATGCGCGACATCCTGCGCGGCCTGGAGCCGCTGGCCGCATCGACGCCGTCACCGGCGCTGCACATCGGGCTGCGCTACGCGCGCGCCGTGCTGGCCCCGAGCGAGGAGGCGGAGAAGCTGTTCACGGCCGCGCTGCGGGCCGACCTGACCGGGTGGCCCGCCGAACGCGGACGCCTCCATCTGGCGTTCGGCGAATGGTTGCGGCGGCAGCGCCGGGCCGCTGAATCCCGGTCGCACCTGCGTACGGCCAGGGAGACGTTCGACGCGCTCGGCATGGCCGCGTGGGGCGAGCGCGCACGAGGGGAGCTGCGCAGCGCCGGGGAGTCGAGCCCGAACCGGGACCCGGACGCGCGGGAGAAGCTCACCCCGCACGAGCTGAACATCGCGCAGCTGGCCGCCGAGGGGCTGACGAACCGGGAGATCGGGCAACGGCTGTACCTTTCTCACCGCACTGTCGGCACCCACCTGCACCGGATCTTCCCCAAGCTGGGGGTGAGCTCCCGGGCCGATCTCGCGCGCATGCTCAGGACCCTCGAGGAAAGGCATGCCTCCCGATAAGGGCCCGATCCTGCTTACGGCGGCCCATCAGCGGCTCAGACGAGCGAGGCGTCGGCCGCCGTCCTGATCCGGGCGTACATCCTGCGCAGGCCAGGGCCGGGCTGCAGGCCCAGATTGTCGTCCAGCAACCGGGCGATCCGGTGATAGGCCGACAGAGCTTCCCCCCGGCGGCCGTCGCGGTGGAGGGCCCACATCAGCAACTCCCACAACCGCTCGCGATAGGGTTCCGCCGCCGTCGCAGGCATCAGGTCGGCGATCGCCTCGCCACAGTCGCCCCGCGCGATGTCGAGTGCCCAGCGCTCCTCCATGGCCGACGCGCGCAACTGCTCCAGCCAAGCGCGGCGGCCCTCGAAGAAGGATCCGCCCAGCCCCTCGAACGCCGGCCCGCGCCACAGCGCCAGCGCGCCGCGCAGCAGCCGGGCGGCCTCCGCGACGTCCCCCCGCGCACGGGCCTCCCGCGCGGCGGCGGTGGCCTGCCGGAACACCGCCACGTCGACCGCGCCGGGGTCCACGACCAGCTGGTAGCCGCCGCCCGCCGACCTGATCTCCGCCTCGGTGCCCGCTCCGGCGGCACCGCCGGCGGTCAGCATCCGGCGCAGCCTGGAGACGTAGGTGCGGGTGCTCACGACGGCGCTGCGCGGCGCCTGGTCGCCCCACAACGCGCTCACGATCTCGTCGAGCATGACCTGACGCCCCTCGCTCAGGAGCAGCAGGGCCAGCACTCCCCGCTGTTGCGGAGAGCCGGCCTCCAGGTCCTCCCCACCGCTCCGGACCCTGATCGGACCCAACAACCCGAAGCTCACCCCGGCCATCGAGAACCCCCACTCTCTCGCCCAGCGCGCGACCGTCACCAATGCCCCCCGGCATCTCTGACCGAGCCTACTGACGCCGCGTCGGGACTGTTGACGCGCTGTCCGGCTGAGCGATGGCGTACACGCACAGCGTCACATGACGCTCGCGAAGGCGATCCGGGTGAACCTACCTTCTGGGTACCGCGGCCCGTACGACGGGCCGGCCGCCGTGCACTCCCGTAAGGAAAGCGCCCCGATCGTGATTGGACAGCCGAACGTCGTCTCGGCTCCCTGCAGGTTCACCGTTCTCGGACCGCCCGGTCTGTGCTGCGGTGATACGCGACTGGATCTCGGCCCACCGCAGCAACAGGCCGTCCTGATGGCGCTCTTGGCCAACAGCGGCAGCTTCGTACGGATCGGTGAGCTGGTCGACGGCCTGTGGGGCGAGCGGGCACCGGCCACCGGCGAAGCCGTCATCCGGACCTACATCTCCCGTATCCGGCGGCTGCTGTCCGAGCACGGACTGGGCACGGCGATCAGCTCCCAGCCCGGGGGCTACATGCTGGACCCGTCGCTGTTCGCGCTGGACGCCACCGAGTTCGCCGACCTGCTGGAGATCGCCCGGCAGGAGCGCGCGAGCGGGCAGGTCCCGGCGGCCGCGGACCGTCTGGGGCGGGCGCTCGGCCTGTGGACGGGCACGGCACTGGCCGGGGTCCCGGGCGAGGCCGCCGCACGTGAGCGGTTCCGGCTGGAGCGGCTGAAGCTGACCGCCACCCAGGAGTTGCTGCAGCTCCGCCTGGAGCTGGGCGAGCACACCGAGGTGGTGGCCGAGGTCCCGCTCCTCATCGAGCAGAACCGGCTCGAAGAGCCGTTGTACGAGATCTATCTCCTCGCCCTGTACCGCAGCGGCAGGCGGGCGGAGGCGCTGGAGATCTACCGGACGGTCTACGACCTGCTGGGCAGGGAACTGGGCTTCGGCCCGGGACCGCGGCTCCGGGCCCTGCACGACAAGATCCTCCGGGCCGACGCGGACCACGACGACGAGTTCGCCCCCGCCGCCTGGGCCGAGCGGCCCCCCGCCCGCTCCCCGCAGGAGCCCGCCGTGCCGGTGGGCCGGCCGCCCGATCCGCGGTTCGTCGGCAGGGACACCGAACGCGCCGCCTTCCAGGACCTGCTGAACAACGGCCGTGGCGGACGTCCGGGTCTGCTCTTCGTCCGCGGACCCGCCGGCATCGGCAAGTCGGCGCTGCTGCGCGAGCTCGCCGACGCCGCGGCCGCCGCGGGCCGGCAGGTATGGCACCTCCACGGCTCGGCGCCCGCGGAGGCGCGCGACCGCCTCCGGCGATTCGCGGAGGAGCCCTCCGGCGGCTCCGGCCCGGTGCTCCTCATCGACTCCTTCGAGGAGCTGGCAGACCTCGAACCGTGGCTGCGCGACGAATACCTCCGCGAGCTGCCCGGCGACACGATCACCGTGGTGGCGGGCCGGACCGGGCCGAGCGCCGCCTGGCTCGCCGATCCGGCCTGGTCCGGGACGATCGTGCTCCGGCACCTCGAAGCCCTCACCGTCCAGGAGTCCACCGCGCTGCTCGAAGCCCGCGGCGTCGACCCCGGCCTCCGGCAGTCCATCGTGGACTTCGCCGCGGGCAACCCCTTCGCGCTGTCGCTCGCCGCGGAGGTCGGCAGGAGCATGTCGGCCACGGGACAGCCGTCGCGCCGTGACGCCGTACGGTATGTGGTCGACAGCGTGCTGGCGCGCCTGGCCGGTAGCGCGCCGACGGAGACGCACCGATCGGCGCTGTACGTCTGCGCGCTCGCCCGCCACACCACCGAGGACCTCCTCAGCGCTGTGGTACCGGGCGGCCGGGCGGCGGAACTGTTCGACTGGCTCCGGGCGCAACCCTACGTCGAGCCCGCCACTCACGGCCTCGACGTCAACGGTGTGCTGCGCGAAGCCCTCGACCATCACCTGCGGTGGCGGGATCCCGTCGGCTACGAGCGGATGCACCGGCGGATCCGCCATTACGTCATGGGCGAGCTCCTGCGCGACGCCCGCGACCCGCACGCGTGCGTGGCGGTCATGCGGACCATCGCCCATCTGCGCCGGCGCGGCGGGGTCGTGTGCCGGCACGTCTCGACGGTGGGCGAGGAGGAGGTGCGGGCGTCCGGGGTGACCCCGGCCGACCACGACGAACTCGTCACCCTGGCGCGCGAGAGCCACGGCGAGTTCACGGCCGCGTCCGTCCGGTTCTGGCTGGGCCGTCAGCCGGGGGCGTTCTCCCTGCTCCGGTGCCGCGGGAGCAACCGCCTGCGCGCCTTCATGAGCCGGCTGACCCTGCGGGCGCCGGAGCAGGAAGAGCTGGCGGCCGACCCCGTCGTGGGGGAGATCTGGCACGACGTGGGCCGGCGCATGGCCGTGCCGCCCGGGGCGCACGTCGCGATCACGCGGCACCTGATCCACCCGGGCTTCGACGGCAAGCCGTCCCCCGTCACGGACGTGCTCCAGGCGTGGATGATGCGCGGCTGGCTGCACGAACCGGGGTTGGCGGCCTCGTACCTGGTCACGGCGAACGGACAGGTGTGGCGGCCGTTGCTGGACTACCTGGGTCACTACGAGCTGGAGCGCGTGCGCGCGGACGATCCGTACGCGATCTTCGGCCACGACTGGCTGTCCGACCCTCCAGAGCAATGGCGAGACCACCAGATAGAGGAGGAACTGTGGACGGAACGGCACCTGAACCTGTTCGTTCGCCAGGACGTGGCCGGCGGGGACGACCGGCGGAGGCGATGACGCCCGGCGTCTCCCCGCCCGCCAGCGAGGCGGGCGCGGCCGAACCGGCGGAGAGCGGCCCGCCGATCGCGCGCCGGGTGATGCTCTCGATGCTCGGCGCGGGTGCGGCCGCCATCGCCGCCGCGCCCTTCCTGCAGCGCGGCTGGGAAGGATTCCTCGGGGCCGCCTCCCAGAACGACCCCACCGGGCTCACCGGGCTGCTGCCCAACCCGGGCGGCTTCCGCTACTACAGCGTGGCGGCCTCGGTGCCCCGGAAGACCGCGGCCGACTACCGGCTGGAGATCGGCGGCCTCGTCGACCGTCCTGGGACGTACACGCTGGACGAGCTGCGCGCGCTGCCCCGGACGCGGGTCGTCGGCGAGGCGCGGTGCACCGACGGCTGGCGGGTGCCGGACGTCCCCTTCGCGGGAGTGCTGCTCTCGCACCTTCTCGACCTGGCGGGAGTGCGCCCCGAGGGCAAGGCGGTCCGCTTCACCTGCTTCGACGGCGTCTACAGCGAGAGCCTCACGATCGAGCAGGCCCGCCGCTCGGACGTGCTGGTGGCGCTGGACATGCTGGACAAGCCGCTCACCCACGCCCACGGCGGCCCCGTACGGCTCTACGTCGCGCCGATGTACTTCTACAAGTCCGCCAAATGGCTCTCCGGCATCACCGTCACTGACAAGGTCATCCCCGGTTACTGGGAGGAGTACGGCTATGACGTCGACGGCTGGCTCGACCAGGCGGCCTGAGCGCCTGCTGCCGCGCTTCGACCGCGTCCAGCGCCTGGTCCACCGGGTCACCGCCGGGCTCATGCTGGTGTGCGTGGCGGCGGCGGCCTGCCTGTACTTCACGCCGCTGGCCCAGCTGGTCGGCCGCCGCCACCTGGTGGTCGTCGTCCACGAGTGGTCCGGGCTCCTGCTGCCCGTGCCGTTCCTCCTCGGCCTCGTCTCGCGGGCCTTCCGCGCCGACCTGCGCAGGCTCAACCGGCTGGCGCCGTACGACCGGCAGTGGCTGCGCGCGGTGCGCGGGAACACGCCGGGGCCACGCCCGGCCGGCAAGTTCAACGCCGGGCAGAAGATCTACGCCGGCTGGATCGCCGGCGCCGTGCCGATCATGACGTTCACCGGCCTGCTGATGTGGTTCACCGGGGCCCTGCCGGCCATCTCCCGCACGAGCGCGATCTTCGTGCACGACGTGACGGCGCTGGCGATCGCCGTCGTCGTGTTCGGGCACATCCGGCTGGCCTACCGGGATCCGCTCGCGCGGCGCGGGATGCGTACGGGATCGGTGCCGCCGGAGTGGGCCAGGAAGAACCATCCCCAATGGGTGGAGGAGCTGGACCGGCGATGAGCTCGGGCCGGGCCGGCCGGAGCTGTTCCGGGCGGCTGCTATGGTGAAAGACGCTTGAGACCAGAAGCTAGGAGACCAGACGTGGCAGGTGACGACGACATCTCCGGGTGATACCGGAGGTTGACCGGCCCCGGCAGGCGCACTTGACCGCCGCCGACGTGGCCCCGGTCGTCGTTCCCCGAATCCCTGGCCCTTTCACCGGGCGGCTTCGGCGCGCCCGTGTTCTCCTACGAGGTCTTCCAGCATGTCCGACGCGTTCATCGTCTGTTCCCACCTGTCCTTTTCCTGGCCCGACGACACCCCCGTCTTCCACGACCTGTCCTTCAGCGTGGGCGGCGGCCGTACCGGGCTCGTCGCCCCGAACGGGGCCGGCAAGAGCA
This sequence comes from Nonomuraea sp. MTCD27, assembly GCF_041950495.1. Lineage (NCBI taxonomy): Bacteria > Bacillati > Actinomycetota > Actinomycetes > Streptosporangiales > Streptosporangiaceae > Nonomuraea > Nonomuraea sp. MTCD27. Next base: position 195,278 of record NZ_JBGNUW010000009.1, read on the forward strand.
CCCTGCTCAAGCTGATCGCCGGCGAGCACCGCCCCGCCGGCGGGAGCGTCACCGTGCAGGGGGTGCTCGGGTACCTACCGCAGAGCCTGCCCCTCACCGGCGACCTGACCGTGGCCGAGGTCCTCGGCATCGCCTCCGTGATCGCCGCGCTGGACGCCATCGAGTCCGGCGACGCGAGCGAGGAGCACTTCACCACCATCGGCAACGACTGGGACGTCGAGGAGCGCACCCGTGCCCAGCTCGACCGGCTCGGGCTCGGCGACCTCGCGTTCGGCCGCACGCTGGGCACGCTGAGCGGCGGCCAGGTCGTCTCGCTCGGCCTCGCCGCGCAGCTCCTCAAGCGGCCCGACGTGCTGCTGCTCGACGAGCCGACGAACAACCTCGACCTCGGCGCCCGCCGCCGGCTCTACGACGTGCTCGGCGACTGGAACGGCTGCCTGCTCCTGGTCAGCCACGACCGGGCCCTGCTCGACCGCATGGACCGCATCGCCGAGCTCGACCGCGGCGACCTCCGCTTCTACGGCGGCGGCTTCACCGCGTACGAGGAAGCCGTGCGCGCCGAGCAGGAGGCCGCCGAACGCGACGTGCGCAGCGCCGAACAGGAGCTCAAGCGCGAGAAGCGGGAGATGCAGCAGGCCCGCGAGCGCGCCGAGCGCCGGGCCGGCAACGCCGCCCGCAATCTCAAGAACGCCGGCCTGCCGCGGATCTTCGCCGGGAACATGAAGCGCGGCGCGCAGGAGTCGGCCGGGCGGGCTGGTCAGGTGCACGCCGCCCGCGTCAGCGACGCCAAGGCCAAGCTCGACGAGGCCGGGCGGGCACTGCGCGACGACCAGAGGATCGCGCTGGAACTGCCGGGGACCAACGTGCCCGCCGGCCGTACGGTCTTCCACGGCGAACGCCTGCAGGCCCGCGGCCTGTTCGCCGCGCCGGGCATCGACCTGACCGTCCGCGGGCCCGAGCGCATCGCGCTGACCGGCCCCAACGGCGCGGGCAAGTCCACCTTGCTCCGCCTGATCAGCGGCGACCTGGAGCCCGACGGCGGCACGACCAGGCGGGCCGACGGCCGGGTCGCCTACCTCTCGCAGCGGCTCGACCTGCTCGACGTCGAGCGCACCGTGGCCGAGAACCTGGCCGCGTTCGCCCCCGGCAGGCCGCCCGCGGACCGGATGAACCTGCTGGCCCGGTTCCTGTTCCGCGGCGCCCGTGCCCACCTGCCGGTGGGCGTGCTGTCCGGCGGCGAACGGCTGCGCGCCACCCTGGCCTGCGTGCTGTGCGCCGAGCCGGCGCCCCAGCTCCTGCTGCTCGACGAGCCCACCAACAACCTCGACCTGGTCAGCGTGGGCCAGCTGGAGAGCGCGCTCGGAGCGTACGAGGGGGCGTTCGTGGTGGTCAGCCACGACGAGCGGTTCCTCGCGGAGATCAAGGTGGAGCGCTGGCTGGAGCTGTCCGAAGGGCGGCTGCTGGAGACCGGGGGGCCCGCCGGTGAGTGACGTGCTGCTCGCCCGCGACCTCGTACGGACGCTGGGCGCGCGGCGCGTGCTCGACGGCGTCTCGCTCACCGCCGCACCAGGCCACCGGATCGGGCTGATCGGCGAGAACGGTGCCGGCAAGTCCACCCTGCTGCGGCTGCTGGCCGGAGCGGACGAGCCGGACTCCGGCACCGTCGTCCGGCCCGCCGACCTGGGCTTCCTGCACCAGGAGGTGCCGTACGCCGGCGACAGCACCGTCGCCGGCGTGCTCGACGACGCCCTGCGGGAGGCCCGTACGGACCTGGCCGAGCTCGACCGGCTCACCCGGGCGCTCACCGAGGCCCCGGACGACGCCGCTCTGCTCGAAGCGTACGCGGCCCGGCTGGACCAGGCGCAACAGCGCGAGTCCTGGGACGCCGACCGGCGCGCGGAGATCATCCTTGACCGGCTCGGCCTGGGCGGCGTACCGCACGGGCGCGTGCTCGCGTCGTTGTCGGGCGGGCAGCGCGGGCGGCTCGCCCTGGCGGCGCTCCTGATCAGACAGCCCGCCGCGCTGCTGCTGGACGAGCCCACCAATCACCTGGACGATGCCGCCGCAGCATTCGTGGAGGAGCGGCTCCGCGGCATGACGGGGGTGGTGGTCGTGGCCAGCCACGACCGGGCGTTCCTGGACGCGGTCTGCACGGACCTGGTCGATCTCGACCCGGCGGTGGGCGGGCCCGTCCGGTACGGAGGCGGATACGGCGCGTACCTGGCCGGGAAGCGCGCCGAGCGCGAGCGCTGGGAGCGTCGCCACGCGGAAGAGCAGGAGGAGCTCGGCGAGCTGCGCCGCGCCGTCGCGGTGACGGCGCGGCACGTGGCACCGGACGGGTTGCGACGCGACAACGAGAAGATGGGGTACGGGCACCGCGCAGGCCGCGTGCAGCACCAGATCGCGCGGCGGGTGCGCAATGCCGCCCGCCGGCTCGCCGAGCTGGAACGCGAGCAGATCCCCGCCCCACCGCCACCGCCACCGCCACCGCCACCGCCACCGCCACCGCCACCGCCACCGCCACCGCCACCGCCACCGCCACCGCCACCGCCACTGCCTTTACCTCCACCGCCGGCCTCCGCGATCCCCACGACGAGACCTTGCTGTCACTACGGGAGGTGCGGGTTCCGGGACGGCTCTCCATCGACCGGCTAGACGTGGCGCCAGGGGAGCGGCTGCTGGTCACCGGGCCGAACGGCGCGGGCAAGTCCACGCTCCTGGCGGTGCTGGCCGGACGGCTGGACGCGGAGGGAGAGGTGCGGCGACGGCACGGGCTGACCGTCGGGCTGCTGGCCCAGGACACCGTGTTCGAGCGGCCGGACCGCACGGTGCGGGAGACGTACGAGCGGGCGCTCGGTCCGGAGCGCGCCGAGTCCGTACCGCTGCTCTCGCTCGGCCTGATCGGCCCGCGGGACGTGGACATGCGAGTGGGAGAGCTGTCGGTCGGCCAGCGCCGCCGGCTCGCTCTGGCGCTGCTGGTGGCTGACCCACCCGAGGTGCTCCTGCTCGACGAACCCACCAACCACCTCTCACCCGGCCTCTCCGACGAGCTGGAAGACGCCCTGGGCACCGGTGGGCCCGGCGGGATCGTGGTCGCCAGCCACGACCGGTGGCTGCGCTCCCGCTGGCAGGGCCGCCACATCAGCCTGCCGTGACCCTTCGCGCGTCACCGTCGTGGACGGCCGGGTCGACTTGCCCCCGGAGCCGTCAGCGGGGCGCGGAGGAGAGGCTCCCGCTCGGTTGCCCGGGCGCCCACGAGGTGAGGATGCGCAGCGCGTCGTACGACGGGGAACCGGGCTCGGCGGTGAGGACCATGAGGCGCTGCCCCGAGCCGTCGGGGCTGCTCCACGTGTCGCATTCGAGGGTGAGGTCGCCGACCAGCCAGTGCCGGTAGCGCTTGGTGCCGTAGGCGGCGTTGTTGACGCGGTGCTCCGCCCACCAGGTACGGAAGTCGGCGTCCCGCACCGACAACTCGCCGACGAGCAGGGCGAGCTGGGGGTCGTCGGGATTGGCCGCGGACTCCATGCGCAGGGCGGCGACGGCGTCGCGGGCGTCGTGCTCCCACTCCAGGTGCATGCTCCGGATGATCGGGTCGGTGAACAACAGGTACAGGTAGTTGCGCCGGTCCGCCGGGAGCTGCGAGAAGTCGGTGTACAGGGCGGCGGCGCCGGCGTTCCACTCCAGGATGTCCAGCCGTTTGCCCAGGACGATGGCGGGGGTTGCGGTGAGCTGGTCGAGCAGGCGACGCATGGCGGGGCGTACGCGCTGCGCGGGCCGGCGCCTGCGGGGCCGCGCGTCGGTCCTGCCGGCCAGCTGGTACAGGTACCGCTGCTGGTCGTCGTCGAGACGCAGTGCCCGGGCCAGCGTGGCGAGCACCGAGGCGGACGCGCGTACGCGGCCCTGCTCCAGCCGCGTGTAGTAGTCGACGCTGATCGCGGCGACCTGGGCGACCTCCTCACGGCGGAGCCCCGCGACCTTGCGGCGAGAGTCCTGCTCGGGCAGGCCGAGGTCCTGCGGAGCCAGTTGTGCCCGGCGAGCCTTGAGGAAGGCGCCGAGCTCGCCGGGACGGGATGTGCTGGTCATGTCCCCATTGTCGGTCCTGGAGCGGTGGGAGTGAGGGGGCAGGTCTTTTCCCAGGCAAGAACTCGCCGCTTTTGCCCGCTTGGGACTGCGACGACTGTGGACACGTGCCCGGCGCCGTGCCGGGCCGGCTGACCACTGGACGGAGAGTCCCATGACGAAGATCGACGTCACCTTCCACAGCGCCGGCATCCCGCTCGCCGGCCATCTCCACCTGCCCGACACCCCGGCCGAGGGGCCGCGTCCGGCGATCGTCGTCGGACACCCCGGCACCGGCGTGAAGGAGCAGGCCGCCGGCCTCTACGCGGGCCACCTGGCCGAAAGGGGGTTCGTCGCGCTCGCCTACGACGCGGCCTACCAGGGCGAGAGCGGCGGCGAACCGCGCGGCCTGGAGGACCCCGCGCAGCGCGTCGAGGATCTCAAGGCCGCCGTCTCCTTCCTCACCAGCCGGGACGACGTCGATCCCGACCGCATCGGCGTGCTCGGCATCTGCGCCTCCGGCGGCTACGCCCTCGCCGCCACCGCGGGCGACCGCCGCGTCAAGGCCGTCGCCACCGTCAGCGCCGTCGACGTCGCCCGCCAGTTCCGCCTGGGGGCCGACGGTGCCCAGGACCCGGCCGTGTTCCTCGGCATGCTGGACGCCGCGGCCCACGCCCGTACCGTTGCGGCCCGGGGCGGGGAGCCGCCGGTGCTGACCCTCTTCCCCGACACCGTCGAGCAGGCCCATGCGCTCGGCGGCGAGCACGGTGCCGAGGGCTTCGAGTACTACCGCACCGAACGTGGCCGGCACCCCCGCTCGGCGGGCGCCCTCACCTGGGACAGCATCGACAGGATGGCGGCCTTCGACGCCTTCGCGCCGATCCCGCTGATCGGGCACCGGCCGCTGCTCATGATCGTCGGCACCCGCGCCGTCACCTCGTGGATGAGCATCGAAGCCTTCCAGCGCGCCACCGGCCCCAAGGAGATCCACTGGATCGACGGCGCCAGCCACGTTGACCTCTATGACAGGAAGCAGCACGTGGATCTCGCCGTCGAGAGGATCGCCGGGTTCTTCGGCGAGAACCTGAGCCGGGCGGCCTAGCCGGCCCGCTTCCCCCTGGGCGGTCGGGGGCGTCACCAGGGGACGCGGCCGTTCTCGTCGAAGAAGCCGCCCGTCTCGCCGTCGTCGCCGACCATGGCCCAGTGCACCACGGCGCGGGCGCCCTGGTCGGGGCTGCGCACGCCCTGGAAGCCGTTCAGATCGGTCGCGACGTACCCGGGCGTCACGGTGTTGATCTTCACGTGGGCCAGCTCGGGGTCGTCGAGGAAGGCGTTGGCGTACTTGACCGTCAGCATGTTGACTGCGGTCTTCGTCGCCGAGTACGCGAAGGAGTCGTGCGAGCGGGCGAACATGGAGCCCTGCTCGGTGGCGTTGGCGAAGGTGGCGGAGTCGCTGGAGACGTTGACGATGCGCGGCGACCGGGAGCGGCGTAGCAGCGGCAGCATCTCGTGCACGACCCGCACCATGCCGAAGACGTTGGTCTCGAACTCCGGGCGCAGGTCGTCGGCCGACACCTCGGCCGGGGGCCTGCGTACGAGCACGCCGGCGTTGTTCACCAGCACGTCGAGGCGGCCGTACTCGCGGTCGACGAACGCGGCGGCCTCGGCCACGGAGGCGTCGTCCGTGATGTCGATCCGCACGGGGCGCACCGCGAGCCCGGCCTCGGCGAGCTCTCCGGCCGCCTTGGCGCCGCGCTCGGCGTCGCGGCTGCCGAGCAGCACGGTGCAGCCGCGTTCGGCGAGCTGCCGGGCCGTGGCCAGGCCCAGTCCCTTGTTGGCGCCCGTGACCAGGGCGATGATCGGGGTGGACGGCACCATCTTTCACTCCTCGGATAAACTGAAAGTACCCCTACACTTTAACCGTAGGGGTCCTACGGTTGTCAAAACGAGAAGGTGGACGGTGGCATGGAGCCTGAGCTGGTCTCGCGGCGGCCGAAGCGCGCGGACGCGCGCCGCAACTTCGACGCCCTGATCGCGGCGGCCCGCGACACGTTCGCCGAGAAAGGCACGCAGACCTCCCTCGAGGACGTCGCACGCCGCGCCGGAGTGAGCATCGCCACGCTGTACCGCAACTTCCCCACCCGGGAGGATCTGGTCGAGGAGGTCCACCGGGAGGAGGTCGAGGCGCTGTGCCGGGCGGCCGGCGACGTCGTCGAGCTGGAGCCGTGGGAGGCGCTGGTCGCGTGGCTGCACCGGTTCGTCGAGTACATCGGCACCAAGCAGGCCTTCGCCGACGCGCTCAACCGCAGCACCGACGGCTTCCAGACTCGACGCAGGGCGATGCACGCGGCCGGCGGGCCCCTGCTCGAACGAGCGCAGCGGGCCGGCGTCGCCCGCCAGGAGATCTCGATCGACGACGTCCTGCGGATGATCTCGGGCATCAGCACGGTCGAGTACGTCGACGAGGAGCAGCGGAAGCGGGTTCTCGAGGTGGCCCTGGCGGGGTTGCGCGCCATGCCCGGCTGAGAGACCTGAGCCCGCGGCGGTGCGGCCGTCTTGCCACAAACGTCCAGGAACTCGGTTTCCGGTGCTTCGTCGTCGAGGTACCGCCGCCGGATGCCGGCTCGGACGGCTAGCCGGCCAGGCCGGTTGCTGGGGCACCGGCGAAGCGCGTGGCTGTGGCGCGAGTCCAGCAGGCGCAGGACGAACTGGTCGAGCCGATGGACCGGGGTGCCGCCGAGGAGCGGGAACACCCGCCCGGCCCGAGGGGTCAGCTGCTCGGAGGCTCGCCGAAGCCGTCCAGGTCGTGGAAGGCGTCCCTGATCGTCGATGCCAGGTCCAGGCCGTTGCCGGTGGGGTCGAGCAGGCGGTGGCCGCCCGTGATGACCATTCGTCCGCCTGCGTCGCGGGCCTGGCAGGTGGCGGAGCGCAGGATGTCGAGCCCGGCCTCGTCTATCAGGCTCACCCCGTCGATGTCCGTGACGACCTTCGGTGGGGTGTGCGTGGCCAGAGTGCTGATGACGTACATCCGGACGACGTCGACGGATGCGCCGGCAAGAGGGCCCTGCAACTGGATCAGCAGGATGTCGCCACGGGTGCGGATTCTGATGGAGAAGTCATCAGCAGCCGGGTCGGCGGGCTGGGAGCCGGGCATACGGGTGAACTCTCGGCTTGACGACAGGACCGGACCATGCCGACCAGACTTCCCGGCTCACCTGTGGCGACCTTACCCGTTCCGCGCGTCCCGGGGAACACGGAACCGGTAAGGCCAAGGCGTTCGAAGGTGGACACCGCCGGAGTTGCCGGCCCGGCTGTTCCTGCGCCGCCCCATCTCATGCCCGGCCGGTCCGCGGCATCGGTGCGGCGACTCCAGCGTTGTGATCACCGGCCCTGTCCCGGTGCGGCCGAGCGCAAGGCGCGGTGGGGGTGCGTACGGCGCAGGCGTACGCCCACCGCGACCAGCCAGCAGAATCCGGCCAGCAGGGAGAGGTTTTCCAGGAGCCCCGCGGGTGCCGGCCGCCAGAGGCCCAGCGTGTCCAGGCGGTAGGCGATACCGGCGGCGAAGGCGAGGATGATGACGAGGACGCCGGACACCCGGGAGTAGCGGCTCCACGCGCGGCTCGTCTCGCGCAGGCGTCGGGCCAGGACGAACGCGGCGGCGCTGAGCCCGGCGAAGAGCAGGAAACCGGCGAGCTGGTGGACCCGGCCGGCGGTGGTGACGACGTTCGGCTGCCCGGGCGGGTAGCCCAGCGCGGGATCGGTCGGCACCAGCCCGGCCAGGACGAGTCCCGCCGCGGTGGCCGCGAGCAGGATCGGTCCCCAGACGGCACCGCGCCCGCCGCGCAGGGCCTGACGCACTCCGGCTGCGAACGCGGCCAGCAGCAGCCCGCCGAGCACGAAGTTGATGGTCTGCAGCCAGGCGCGGTCGCCGGTGCCGAGCTGGCTGGCGCCGTGGTGCCACAGGCTGTAGCCGGGCCGGGTGGCGCCGTCGGCCCACAGCAGTACCGGCACCAGGACGCCGGCGGCGACGCCGCTGCCGAGCAGCGCCGAAAGAGCGCGAGAGGTCATCAGGAAGTCCTCCTCCTTCTCCGCGACAGCGAACGTCGCGGGCCGACCAGACTTCCCGGCTCGCCCATGGCAGCGCCGCAGAGGGCGCATCTTGTACAGTTATTTTAGCTTATGCTGAAATAACTGCAAGAGGGGGTGGGGCGCGTGACCGACCAGGAAGCGTTGCTGGAGTGGGTCGAGCGGGTGGCGATGTATCTGGCGCGTGACGGCGTGCCGCCGATCGCCGGCCGGGTGCTGGGCTGGCTGATGGTGTGCGACCCGCCGGAGCAGTCGGCCGGGCAGATCAGCGAGGCCATCGGTGCCAGCCGCGCCTCGCTGACCTCCAACCTGCGGCTGCTGTCCAGCATGGGGTTCCTCACCTGGCGCACCCGGCCGGGGGAGCGGACCGTCTACTACCGGATGGCCGAGGACGCCTGGACGGTCGTGGTGCGCAAGCAGATCGCCGGCGTCACCTCGTTCCTCGACATCACCCGCGACGGTCTGGATCTGGTCGGGCCGGACGACGATCGCGCCGCCCGCATCCACCAGGCCCACACCGCCTTCGAATGGATGGCCAGGGTTTTCGACAACGCGCCGGACCCGGGAGAGAACGTATGAGCAGGCATGCGATCGTGGTCGGCGGTGGCATCGGTGGGCTCGCCGCCGCCGTCGCCCTGCGGCGGATCGGCTGGCAGGCCGTCGTGCTGGAGAAGGCGGGCGAGCTGCGCGAGATCGGTGCCGGGATGTCCCAGGCCCCGAACGCGATGCGAGCGCTCGACGAGCTCGGCGTCGGCGAGCAGGCACGCGCGAAAGGGATCCCCACCTACTCCGCCGGTAATCTGCGTCTCCCGGACGGCCGATACCTGCAACGGGCCCGCGCGGGCGATCCGACGCCGCTGGTGGCCTTCCACCGTGCGGATCTCCACGGTGTGCTGCTGGAGGCGGTGCCCGCCGGCTGGGTGCGCACCGGCGCGGAGGTCACCGGCCTGCGGCAGGACGGGCCCGCGGTGACGGTCGCCTGGAACGGCGGCGAGGCCACCGTCGACCTGGTGATCGGCGCCGACGGCATCCGCAGCACGGTGCGCCGCCTGCTGTGGCCGGACGCACCGCCCCCGCGCTTCCTGGGCCGCACCGCCTGGCTGGGCGTCGCGAACGTCGGCGGGCTGCCCGGCAGCATCACCATGGGACCCGGCGGCTACTTCCTCATCCACCCGCTGAGCCGGGGCCGCGCCTACTGGGCCTACGTCACCACCGCCGACCGGCCCGAGGTCCGCTACGAGGAGGAGAAGGCGGAGGTGCTGCGCCGGATCGGCGGCTGGCACGACCCGGTCCCGGAACTGATCGCGTCCACCCCGGACGAGACGGTGATCCACATCGACATCCATGACCTGGATCCGTTGCCCACCTACGTCCGCGGCCGGGTGGCACTGCTCGGCGACGCCGCGCACGCGATGAGCCCGGATCGCGGCCAGGCGCGGGACAGTCGATCGAGGACGCGGTCGTGCTCGCCGCGGCCCTCGCCGACGAGCCCGACGCCGAGGCCGCACTGCGCCGCTACGACGCCGCCCGCCGCCGGCGCACCCAGGCCACCGCCCGCGGAGCGCGCGCCGATGGGCACCGCACCACCTCGAAGGCCGCACATCGGGCCCTGATCACCATGATCAGGCTCATGCCCGCGCCGCTGTGGCGCAAGGGCATCACCGCCGACGGCAACGCCACCTGGCGCTGGCAACCGCCCCGTCTGCCGTCGCCGGCCACGGACTCCTGAGACGCTAGGCGCTCCGGTAGAGGTCGGGGATGCCGTCGTGATCGGCGTCGGCGGTCTCGACCTCGTGGATGCGCCGGTAGACGCGGGCGCGCAGCCGCAGGATCACCGTGGCCAGCAGCGCCGCGGCCAGCGAGCCGGCAAGGACGGCGACCTTGACCTGCTCGCCACCGGACACGCCGAACGCCAGGTCCCCGATCAGCAGCGACACGGTGAATCCGATGCCGCTCAGGATCGCCAGCCCCACCATGTCGATCCAGGCCAGGCCCTCGTCCAAGGTGGCGCGGGTGAAGCGGGACACCAGCCAGGTCGCGGCCAGGATGCCGAGCGGCTTGCCGACCAGCAGCCCGGCCACGATGCCCAGCGCGACCGGCTCGCCGAGCGTGTCGAACAGACCGCCCAGCCCGCCGAGGGCGACCCCGGCGGAGAAGAAGGCGAAGACGGGCACGGCCACGCCTGCGGAGATCGGCCGGAACCGGTGCTCGAAATGCTCGGCCAGTCCCGCTCCCTCGCCAGGCGTCTTGGTGAGGACGGGCACGGTCAGGGCCAGCAGCACTCCGGCCACGGTGGCGTGCACACCCGAGGCGTGCACCAGCGCCCAGGTCGCGAACGCCAACGGCAGCAACGCCCACCACTCCCGCACCCCCCGCTGGACCAGCAAGGCGAAGACCGCGAGCGGCACCAAGGCGCTCACCAGCGGGAGCACCGCCAGCTGGGAGGTGTAGAAGACGGCGATGATGACGATGGCGATCAGGTCGTCCACCACCGCCAGGGTCAGCAGAAAGGTACGCAGCGCGTCGGGCAGGGACCGGCCGATCACCGCGAGCACCGCCAGCGCGAAGGCGATGTCGGTGGCGGTGGGGATGGCCCATCCCCGGGCGTCGGCCCCGCCGGTGACCGCCAGGTACACCAGGGCCGGCACCACGACCCCGCCGACTGCCGCCGCCACCGGCACCACCGCCCGCCGCACGTCGCGCAGGTCACCGGCGACGAACTCCCGCTTGAGCTCCAGCCCCGCCACGAAGAAGAAGATCGCCAGGAGCCCGTCCGCGGCCCAGGTGGCAAGGCCGAGGTTCAGATGCAGCGCGGCGGGCCCGACCTCGATCGCGCGCAGCTCTTGATACGTCTGCGCCCAGGGCGAGTTGGCCCAGATCAGCGCGGCCAGCGCGGCGGCGAGCAGCAACGCCCCGCCGATGGTCTCCTTGCGCAGGATGTCGGCGATGCGGCGGGCCTCTGGCCACGTGTTCCTGTCGAGCAGGCGTGAGGTGCTTCGGAGGGTGGGGCTGGGCATTGAGCTCCGCTCGTCTCAGGGGTCGGGTCGGTCACCGCCGACCAGACTTCCCGGCACACCCCTCAAGAACGTATCAGAACGCATAAATGGCCACATAACGGATTTATGCCTGCAAGGGGGGATCGGCCGTCAGCCGATGATCACCTTTTCCTCCGGCAGTTCGTAGCGGCGGGTGCGCTGCTTCAGAGCGAGCGCCGAGCCGAGCGTGAGGGGGCCGATGCGGCCGATGAACATCAGCAGGCTCAGCAGCGCATGTCCGGCCAGCGGAGTGTCGGCGGTGATGCCGGTGGACAGGCCGTTGGTGGCGAAGGCCGAGATCACCTCGAACAGCACCCGGTCGAGGTCGTGTGCGGTGATGATGAGCAGCAGCCACGTGGAGACGGCGACCAGGATGACGCCGAGCAGGCTGATGGACAGCGCCTGACGCTGGGTGGCCGCGGGCAGCCGTCGGTGGCCGATGTTGACCTGGTGCTCGCCGCGCAGTTCGGACCAGATCATGAACAGCAGGAAGCCGAAGGTGGTGACCTTGATGCCGCCCGCGGTCCCGGCGCTGCCGCCGCCGATGAACATCAGCACGTCGGTGACCAGCCAGGAGGACGGGTACATCTGGCCGACGTCGAGGGTGTTGAAGCCGCCGGAGCGTGGCATGACCGCGGCGAAGAAGGCGGACAGCAGCTTGCCGGAGTCGTCGAGCGGCCCCATCGTGGCCGGGTTCTGCCACTCGGTCATCAGGAACGCGAGCGTGCCGCCGCCGAGCAGCAAGGCGCTCAGGCCGACGGTGACGCGGGTCAGCACCGACCACCGGCGCGGGTGCCGCCAGGTACGCAGCAGCTCGAAGACGACGGGGTAACCGAGACCGCCGACGATGACGGCCAGAGCGATGGTGAGGCAGATCCACGGGTCGGTGACGAAGCGCATCAGGTTGTCCGGCCACAGGGCGAAGCCGGCGTTGTTGAACGCCGACACCCCGTGGAAGACGCCGAGGTAGACGGCCCTGCCCAGCGGCTCACCGTAGCCGGTGACGAACCGTACGGCGAGGACTGTGGCGACGGCCGCCTCGCAGATCAGGCTGAAGATCACCACCTTGCGCAGCACGTGCCGCAGGTCGGCGGCGATGACCGACTTGGTCTCCAGCTGGGCGGACAGCCTGGCCCGCAGGCCGATCCGGCCCGAGACGATGATCATGATCAGTGTGGCGAGCGTCATGATGCCCAGCCCGCCCGCCTTGATGAGCAGGACGATCACCACCTCGCCGAACACCGACCAGTGCGTCTCGGTGTCGACCACGACCAGGCCGGTCACGCAGACGGCGGAGGTGGCGGTGAACAGCGCGGTGAGCCAGTGGGAGTTGTCGCCCGCGGTGGTGGCCAGCGGGGTGCCGAGCAGCAGCGTCCCGATCAGTACGGCGGAGCCGAACCCGGCCGAGATCACCACGGCCGGATGCCGGCCACGGCCCGGCACGGCCGGATGACGCCGCATCATCGGCCTTCCCCGCAATACGGACCACCGTCGGACGAACTGTAACCGTCACTGCCCATCGGGGAGCCTCCGTCAAGTCACACGGCTGTAGACGTCGCCGACCAGGCTTCCCGGCACTCCGAGCCACACCGTAGCGCAATGCGGCGCACCACCAGGACAAAAGGGGCCATTCCGCCGAGGCCGCGGGAAGGGCATGACCGACGGGTCCGGGCCAGGCCGCGAGGCACATGGACGCGTTGAGCGGGAGGTGCCGACCGACCCCTGTTCTCAAGCGCGCGATTTGCGCGATGGAGGCGATCGACCTGGACGCGCCCGGTGCGGCGGGCGCGTCCATCGGCGCCACCGGCCGGGCTGCCGGGTGGGGTCCTGGCGCTGCTGTCCGTGCTGGGAGTGGTCGATCTTCCCTTGACCCGCTGATCGTGCACGGACTCCCCGCTGCGGCGCCGCTCGGAGCCGGACGGGCAGGGCGGAACGACGCGGGTCAGCTCCCGGCAGGATCGGACCGGGGGCCTGCGGTCGCCTGATCGAGGTGGCCGTGAGCCTCAGCGGAAAGGTCCTGCCAGTCGGCCCAGGTCTTGAGCCGGTCGGCGTAGACCTGCTGGAGCATCGGGTAGAAGCCCTGGCCGAAGAGCACCCGCAGGGGCGGGTTGGCGGAGTCGACGATCTTGAGGAGGGCCTGGGCCGCGGCGGCCGGGTCGCCGGCGGGCTGCTTGCCCATGAACCCCGCCAGGCGCCGGCGGAGCCCGTCGTAGACCGGGCTGGGCTCGGCCAGGTGGCCGTTGTCGAGGGGATCGGGGTTCTTGCCGGACCTGGTGGCGAATCCGCCGGGCTCGACCACGGTCACCTTGACGCCGAAGTCGGCGACCTCCTGGGCGAGGGTTTCGTTCAGGGCTTCCAGGGCCCACTTCGAGGCTTGGTAGGCGCCGCCGAGCGGCATGGCGATGAGCCCGGCGGCCGAGGACAGCTGGATGATGTGCCCGGCGCCCTGCTCGCGAAGGTAGGGCAGTGCGGCCTGGATCACCCACACCGCGCCGAACAGGTTGGTCTCCAGCTGGTCGCGCAGGTGCTGTTCGGTCAGTTCCTCGATCGCGCCGATCTGGGCGTAGCCGGCGTTGTTCACGATGACGTCGAGCCGGCCGAAGTGCTCCCTGGCCCGTTTCACGCTCTCGAGGACGGCGGCCTTGTCGGTCACGTCCAGCGCGAGCGGGAGCACCGCCTCGCCGTAGGTGGCGACCAGGTCGTCGAGGCCGGCGGTGTTCCGGGCGGTGGCGGCCACCTTGTCGCCGCGGGACAGTGCGGCCTCGACGAAGCTGCGGCCGAGGCCGCGGGAGGAGCCGGTGACGTACCAGACCTTGCTCATATGTGCGTCCGTTCTTTCATCGGTGGCGGTCACGCGGCGCGCGGGTGGTGCCCGCCGCGATCCTGATGACCATGAGGCGCCGGCCGCCCGGATTCTGTGACAGGCCGGTCATGTGGCGAGCGCCACCGATCACGGGTGTCACACATCGGTGCCGGCCGGAGTCTCGTGCATAGAGCAGAGTCGAGATCGACAGGCAGGAGCCGGCAATGAACGAGGGCAGCGAATCGACGACGGGCTCCGCGGAACCGCTCGCCGGCGGCGGGACGGATTCCGCCACCGAGGTGTTCGTCGCCCACCGCAACCTGCTGTTCACCGTCGCCTACGAGATGCTCGGCTCGGCGGCCGACGCCGAGGACGTCCTTCAGGAGACCTGGCTGCGGTGGATGAAGGCCGACCTGGGGCAGGTGCGTGACCACCGGGCCTACCTGGTCCGGATCACGACCCGGCGCTCGCTCGACCGGCTGCGCACCATGAGCCGCCGCAGGGAGGACTACGTCGGCTCCTGGCTGCCCGAGCCGCTGCTCACCGCGCCGGACGTGGCCGAGGACGTGGAGCTCGCCGAGAGCGTGTCGATGGCGCTCATGATCGTCCTCGAGACGCTGTCGCCGACCGAGCGCGCCGTCTTCGTGCTGCGCGAGGCGTTCGGGATCAGTCACGACGAGATCGCGGCCGCCGTCGGCAAGAGCCCCGCGGCCGTGCGCCAGATCGCGCACCGCGCCCGGCAGCACGTCGATGCCCGCCGCCCGCGCGGGGAGGTCGCTCCGCACCAGGCCCGGGCGGTGCTGGCGTCGTTCCAGGCCGCACTGGAGACCAGGGACCTGCAAGGCCTGCTCGACGTGCTCGCCCCGCAGGTCGTCCTGATCAGCGACGGCGGCGGCGTCAAGCAGGCCGCACCGCGGCCGATCACCGGCGCGGGCAAGGTGGGCCGCTTCATCGTCGGCGGCCTCGGCAAGGCCCAGGTCACGGTCACCAGTGACCACACGGTGGTCAACGGCAACCCGGCACTCGTCCTTCGCGTGGACGGCGCGATCGACGGCGTCATAGCGGTCCGTGTCGAGCACGCCCGCATTACCGGTCTCTACTACGTCCGCAATCCCCAGAAGCTGACCCGCGTCGAATCCGAGACCCCACTCACGCTGAGGTGACCCCCTCAGCCGCCGCCCGGCATCGCGATCGACATGGTGACGAGCCGATCCGGAGCGACCCGCAGCACGAACTCAGCCAGATCCACCACTGGAGGTCATCCATGGAAAACGTCGCCGGCACGCTCACCGGCCTGGAACTGCCGGTCGAGCGGGGCTGCCCGTTCGCTCCGCCCGCCGCCTACGCACGACTGCGCGAGCGGGCACCGATCAACAGGGTCCGGCTGACCAGCGGCACCGAGGCGTGGTGGGTGTCCGGGTACGAGGAGGCCCGGGCCGTCCTCGCCGACCCCCGCTTCTCCTCCGACCGGCGCAAGGACGGCTTCCCGCTCTTCAACCTCGACGCGGCGACCCTGCGGCAGCTGCGCGACCGGCCACAATTGATGATCGGCATGGACGGCGCCGAACATGCCTCGGCCCGCCGCCCGGTGATCGGCGAGTTCACCGTCAAGCGGCTGGCCGCGCTGCGCCCGCGCATCCAGGACATCGTCGACCGCTGCATCGACGACCTGCTCGGCGCCGGCCGGCGGCCGGTCGACCTGGTGCAGGCGCTGTCCCTGCCGGTGCCGTCCCTGGTGATCTGCGAACTGCTCGGCGTCCCCTACACCGACCACGACTTCTTCCAGAGCCGCACCACCGTGCTGGTGCGCCGGACCTCCTCGGCGGAGGAGCGCGGGCGCGCCTTCGCCGAACTTGGCACCTACATCGACGACCTGGTCACCCGCAAGGAGTCCGAGCCCGGCGACGACCTGTTCGGCCGGCAGATCGCGCGGCAACGCCGCGAGGGCGCTGTCGACCATGCGGGCCTGGTGAGCCTGGCCTTCCTGCTGCTCACCGCCGGGCACGAGACCACGGCGAACATGATCTCGCTCGGCGTGATCGGGCTGCTCACCCATCCGGAGCAGCTGGCCTCGATCACGGCAGACCCGGGCAGGACGCCCATGGCCGTGGAGGAGCTGCTGCGCTACTTCACCATCGCCGACGGGGTCACCTCCCGGGTGGCCACCCAGGACGTACGCATCGGCGGGGCGGACATCAAGGCCGGCGAGGGCGTCATCGTCTCCGGCCTGTCGGCGAACTGGGACCCGGCGGTGTTCAAGGAGCCGGCCGACCTGGACCTCGCACGCGGGGCCCGCCACCACCTCGCCTTCGGCTTCGGCCCGCACCAGTGCCTCGGCCAGCACCTGACCCGGCTGGAGCTGCAGATCGTCTTCGACACGCTGTTCCGCCGCATCCCCACCCTGCGGCTCGTCACACCGGCCGAGGACCTGCCGTTCAAGACCGACGCCGTCATCTACGGGGTTCACGAACTCCCGATCACCTGGTAACGGCAAGGCGCCGGACTGCCCGTCCAGCCGGTCTGCCCGTCCAGGCTCCGCGTCACAGGCGCCGGCGGGCGAGGGGCAGTCCGGTCCGGGTGATCAGCGCCGCCAGGGTCGCCAGCACGGGCAGCCCCACCACCACGGCGATCAGGAACGGCCAGGGCACGGCGATCGTGGCGGGATCCCCGGCGCCGTGCGTCGTCATCGGCCGGCTCAGCGCCACGCCCGTCACCGTTCCCGCGACCAGCCCTACCAGCGCACCGAGCCCGGAGATGTAGAGCGCCTGCCCGGCCACGACCATCCGCAACGTCCCTGACGGCGCGCCGATGGCCAGCATCGTCGCCCGCTCGGGCAGCATGTCGGCGGACGCCAGGCGGGTGGCGGCCAGCGTGCCGCCGACGACGAGGACGAGAGCGCCCACGAGCCAGCCCCACAGGCCGTGGTCCGGCAGGTGGCGGTAGCCCTCCTCGGAGGTGATCGTCACGCGGGAGGTCACCTTGCCCAGATCGGTCCCCAGCGTCGAGCCGGCCGGCAGCCGGTGCATGGCGTAGAGCTGGCGCTCGGCCGCCGCGAAGCCGGCCTGCTCGATCAGGGAGCGCGGCAGCAGGGCGCCGCCCTGGTGCTCGTCGGCGGGTGTGGCCACCACCGCCGGCACTTCGAGCTTGCGCGGGGGGCCGGTCGTGGAGCCCGCCCGCAGGGCGAGCTTGCCGTTCCGCACCGCGGTCGCGTCGAACACCACCGCCTTGCCGCCGGCCAGCGCCGCGGCGGCCTGCGGGTCGTGGCGTCCTTGCAGGAGCGTGAGCAGGGCCTGGTCACCGATGGCCGCCGTGCGGCGCGTCCGGGTCCCGTTCCATCGCACCGTGTACCGCAAGGCGTAGCGGCGGCCCTGGGCGTCCTTGGCGTGATAGCCGGCGGCCAACGGCACGCTCGGCAGGCGGCGGGCCGTTTCGGCGCGGAGCCGGTTCCAGGTCGTATCGCTCATGGGGCCGCCCCAGATCGCCAGCATGCCGGTCGGGCGCGCTGAGGTGTAGGCGTTGCGCCGGTCCATGAATTCGCTGTAGGCGCCGATGCCCATCGCCACGACCGTGGCCGTGACGGCCATGACGGCCGCCACCGCGCTGGCCGTACGGGATCGGTGGCGGACCGCGTCGCGGACGGACACCCGCAGGGGGAGCCGCAACCGCGCGGCCACCCGTCCCGTGCAGCGGACCAGCCAGGGCGTCAGCACCACCAGCCCGATCATGATCAGCAGCGCGGAGGACCACACCCAGACCGTGCCCGGCTGGCGCCGCGCCACCGCGGTCGCCCCCAGCCCGGCCAGCACCAGTACGGCCCCTGCCAGGGGCCATCCCGGCCGGTCGGCCATCGTGGGCGCGCGGCCGGCCAGCACGGTCACCGTGTCCTGCCGAGCGGCCTGCACGGCAGGCACGAGCGCCGCCACGATCCCGGTGAGGAGCCCCAGGGCCGCGATGCCGAGAACCGGCGGCCACGGCACTTCCGGCGGGCCGGCCTGTCCTCCCAGCCGCGCCACGAGCGGGGCGCCCAGCGCACCGGCTCCGACGCCCAGGACCGTCGCCATGAGGGTGGCCGCACCGCCGAGGACCAGCCCGTCGGCCAGCACGATGGTCCGAAGGTGCCCGGCCGAGCCGCCCTGCGCCGCGATCTCGGCCAGTTCCCGGCGCCGTCGGCGGAGCCCGACCGCGAAGGCGGGACCGGCCAGCAGCACGGTCTCCAGCACCAGCATGATCACCATGGCGCCGAGCCCGACGGTGTGCTGGACGTCCATCGAGGAGGAACGGGCCAGGGCGAGCTCCGTGTCCGCGATCGTGCCCGGGGAGGTGACGTACAGGCCGGCCCTGTTCAGTGCGGGCACCTCGGTCCAGGACACGGGTTTCGCGGTGTCGGCGAGCCAGCCGCTGCCCTCGTCGAACGGCGACCAGAATTCAGCCGGCGGCGTCAGCGGCAGATCCGGGCCCGCGACCTGCCGGAGCGCCGGCCGGTGCGGGTGCTCGACCACGCCTGCCACCGTCAGCGGCGCCCCGCCGGAGGGCCGCAGGAGATCGCCCGGCCCCAGGCCGAACGCGGGTGTCACCACGACCTCACCGGCCGCCGGGAACCTGCCTTCACGCAACGCCAGCATTCCCCTGGTGAGGGGATCGCGCAGGTCGGTCTCCAGCGCGTCGACCCGCTCGGTGCCGAGCTGGAGCTTGCCGGAGTTGAGGGGGATCACCCGGGCGCCCGGTCCGAGCAGCGCCGCCACCTCGGCGGCACTGCGTCGTGGCCCGGGCGCCTCGTCGCCGTTCGTGCTCCAGTTGCCCCCACCGGGCTCCTGGTGGAGCACCGTACCCGCGGGTGCCTGCTGGAGCCGGGCGTCGGCCGCACCGAGCTCGGCCACCAGCCCCTCCCGCGGAGAGACGGTCATGGTCGCGAAGTAGGTGAGCATCGCCGTGATCACCAGGACGGGCAGGCCGATCATCACCATGATGAGCGCGCTACGTCCGCGGGAACGCCAGGCGTTCCGCCGGGCGAGGCGCAGCGCGGCGACAACGGTGCTCATCGCGCGCTCACCAGCGATCCGTTCGCCGAATCCGTGATCATCCCATCGAGGAGGAACACCACGCGATCGGCCCAGGCGGCGTAGCGCGGCTCGTGGGTGACCAGCAGGACCGCCGCACCCGCATCACAGCGAGCCCGTAATGTCTGCAGGATCTCGTCGCCGGTCCGCGTGTCGAGCGCACCGGTCGGTTCGTCGGCCAGCAACAGGCGCCGCTCACCGACCAGAGCGCGGGCGATCGCGACCCGCTGCCGCTGGCCGCCGGACAACTCCTCGGGGAAGCGGTCGGCCAGGTCTTCCGCGTCGATCTCCGCCAGCACGGCCATGGCCTCCTTCCGGGCCAGGCGTGACCGCACACCGTCGAGCTCGCGCGGGAGCATCACGTTCTCCACCGCCGTCAGCGACGTGATCAGGTTGAGGTCCTGGAAGACGTAGCCGGCGCTGCGGCGCCGCAACGCCGCCAGATCGCGCACGGCGGCCAGGTCCTGCCCGTCGATGTGCACCGTCCCCGACGTGGGCCGGTCGAGCCCGCCCGCGAGGTTGAGCAGGGTCGACTTGCCGGACCCGGACGGGCCCATGACCGCGACCAGCTCTCCCGCGCCGACCTCGAGGCTCACACCCTTCACAGCGTGTACGGCCGTCGCGCCCTTGCCATGAACCCTGGTCACCTCGGCCAGCCGTACGACCGTCATCTTTCCTCCTTGAGAACGGCTTCGCAGTGGTCCAGCCACCGCTGCTCGGCCTCGGTCCGGAAGATCATGGAATCGAGCACGAGTCGCTCGGCCGTGCCTTCCGTGGCGGCTCGCTTGGCCCTGGTCAGCTGCTGGAGGGCGCTCATGGTCGCCGTGCGCTGCATGCGGATGACCTCGGCGACGTCCACCTGCTTGGCCGCGACGGCCATGGCCAGCTTGATGACCAGCTCGTCCCGCGGCCGGTCGGACTGGACGACCGGGGTGCCGAACCATCGCCCCAGCTCCTCCAGCCCGGCCGCGGTGATCGTGTAGACGACCCGGCCCTGCTCGTCCGACTCACCCGGCCTGACCAGGCCGTCACGCTCCAAGCGGGACAGCGTCGTGTAGACCTGGCCGATGTTGAGCGGCCAGGTCGCCCCGGTCGACGCCTCGAACTCGACCCGCAGCTGGTAGCCGTGCCGAGGGCCCCTGCTCAGCAGGGCGAGCAGCCCGTGTCTGACCGACATGAATACTAAGTATGCATACGCAGTATGTGCTTCTCAAGGGATGAGCGTCATCGAATGGCGGCTGCCGTACCCGGCCAGGAGGTCTCACCAGTGCCGTTGCCATTCTGTGATCCGGGCATACTGCTACCGAATCGCACACAGGAGACGCCAACGCATGAATACGCCCCCATCGCCTCCATCGTTGTCTGGAGCGGAGCGGACCGATGGATCACCCGTCCGGATCGGTGCCCTCGTTCCGCTGAGCCGGCCTGGCTGGGTCGAGGCGGGCCGGCACTTGCTCGCGGGACTCGAGCTGGCCGTACGCGAGGTCAATGACGCCGGCGGGATCGTCGGAAGACCACTCGAGCTGGTGATCCGAGACACCGCGGCCGATCCCCAGAAGGCCGCGGCGGCCGTCGATGAACTGGCTCGCCTGGGCGTGGCCGCCTTGGCGGGGGAGTATCACAGCGTCGTCGCTCGCGCCGCCGCGGCCCGGGCCGACGCCCTCGGCCTGCCGTTCCTGTGCTCGTCGGCGGTCCTCGACGCGCTCACCGAACAGCCGACGGACTGGGTCGCGCGCCTCGCCCCGGCGCAGTCCCACGGCTGGCGGATCTACGCGGACTTCCTCCTCAGGGCGGGCCACAGACGAATCGCCATAGCGGCCGAGCCGAGCGTCTACTGGGCGTCCGGGGCCCGCGTTCTGCGGGACCACCTCGCTCCACGCGGCGGCACCGTCATCGAACTCGACATGCGCGCGCTCGCCCCCACGGCCGTGTGCGACGAACTCGTCGACAATCGCGCGACGGCACTCCTTCTCCTGGTCGGTCAGCCGGAGCCGGCAGTGTCGATCGTCAAGTGTGTCCGCCACGACCGGCGCCTCGCCGAGATCATGATCGGTGCTCCAGCCGGGCAGCCGGAGTTCGCCGAATGGGCGACGTCGCTGGGCGACGACGGCACCGCGATCCCGTTCTTGCGCTACCTTCCCGAGCGTCTCGGCCCACTCGGCGTACGAGTCGAGACGGCCCTGCGCGAGCGGCTGGCCGAAGCGCCCTCCTTCGTCGCCTTCGAGGGCTATGACACGGTCGCCGTCCTCGCCGAGGTGCTGCGTTCGTACGGCGCGGACCGGGCGCGCATCGCCGAATCCTGGCCGCGCGTCGCGGTCGAAGGCACCCGCGGGCCGATCCGGTTCTCCCGCATGCCGGGCACCAGCGTCTGGCAATGGGCTTGGCCGCCGATCCACGTCGTTGATCGAGATCCGGCGGAACCCGGTCGCTTCCGGACCCTTCACACCGGCTGAGAGGGCACGTCCGGTCACCAGCGAGCTGCGATGACTCGCGACAGTTCAACAGGCGAGCTCACCAGCGCCGAGCCGGCCATCCGTGGGATCACGGAGCGGCCGGTGCGGCCCACTCGACGAACTGGACGATCACGCCGTTGGGGTCGGTGATCTGGAAGAGGCCCTCACCCCAGGGCTCTGCGCCGCGCCTTCATCGACGCGGCCACGGCCGCCGACCCGGTCGCCGGGTTCTTGGCCCCGACTTCGCCCGCATGATCGCCGACAGCTCCACCCTCTCTGCCCGCCTGCGCGACCCGCACGACCTGCGCGAGGCGGCCCTGGCCGCCGCCCTGCTCGGCGCTCTGCACCGCACCCTGTTCCAGCGCATCCAGGAGCCCTCACTCGCCGACCACGCCGATCCGAGCCTCGCTCGTCGGCGCCCCTGCGGCACCCGGCCTGCCCCTGCCCATCGGCCTCTTCACGGCGCGCCCCGCCACGCCCGCACCTTGTCGTGCGGACCGGCCGATGTCGAGGGTGTCGGCGACGAGCGCTTCGAAGAACGTACCGCCGCCGGCCCGCCCCAACGCCCCCACCAACGCGCCCACCGCCGCGGGCCCGGCTCGGCCCGCGGACGACCCACCGGCCTGCCCACGAACGCTACGAGGCGCCCGTCCTCGTCGCCGCCATCAACGAATGGCTGTGACCAGCGTCATCGAGAGCGATCCAGTAGCGGCGCTTGACCCCGATCCCAGTGCTGCGCACGTCCTCCAGGACGCCGCCGTTGCTCTCGATGGTGCGCGCCGAACCGACGTTGCCCTCGTCACAGGTGAGAAGGACCCGGTCCAGCCCGAGCGCCGGCGCCCTGCGCAGCACCTCTCCCAGCGCCCACGTGGCCAGTCCTTGCCTTCTGGCAGAAGGCCGGATGCTGTAGCCGATGTGTCCGCCGCCTTCCAGCAGAACGGCGTTCAGATAGTGTCGAAGGTCGATGGCGCCGAGGTAGGTCTCGCCGTCGACGATCCACCAGTGGGTGGCGTGGACGTGCCCTTCCTCGACAGGCAGTGACCGGTCTGACTGCTGGCGCAGCTGCTCGACCCATGAGGCGAACGCTTCCGGAGTGTCGAGGTCCTCGTCATCAACCAGACGCAGGCCGGCCCCGTCCTGGTGAGCACCGGGCGGCCACTCGTCACGCGCTGTGAGCCACGAGGAATGCAGCTGTTCAGTGGGGGCGATCAGTTCGGTCATGCGATGGACGATAACATCCGCACCACCTGCGTAATCAGGCACTTTGTGCCGGATCGAGCCTGTGCGGGCACGGCGGGTTGTCTCGGCCGCGGCCGATGAGGACCCTAGCTGGCGGGTGGCCGTCCCCGCCGCATCACCTCGGACGGTGAGGACTTCATCGTCGCCACGGCGCTTTGGTCGGATGTGGTGCCGCCCCGCCGACCTGGACACGTCCGCCACTCACACCGCTCTGAGCCCGACTTGACGGTG
Organism: Nonomuraea sp. MTCD27; assembly: GCF_041950495.1. Lineage (NCBI taxonomy): Bacteria > Bacillati > Actinomycetota > Actinomycetes > Streptosporangiales > Streptosporangiaceae > Nonomuraea > Nonomuraea sp. MTCD27. Next base: position 218,241 of record NZ_JBGNUW010000009.1, read on the forward strand.
CTCCCGCCGGCCGGGATCGCCTTTGCAACAGCGGCGCTCTGTGGAGGTGCCGCAGAGGCCCCTCAGCGTTACTGCGCGGCCTGAACAAACTCCCCAGTATCTCTGGAGGTCTCTGCCGCGCGCTGGCAGCCGACATCGCCGATCGGCCGTGCCCTCACGTCGAACCCGGGATGAGCACTGTTGAATACGAACCACGCGGGCCCCTCACGGGTGATCTCTACGGGCCCCAGACCACCTCCCGGTAGCCAGGCGCGGACTCTCAGGCAATAGTTGTCCCCGAAGTAGACAGCAGCCGTGTACCGCCAGCCTGAATATTGCCCGGCCGGAATCAGGGCATCGTAACAACCCTGCCGGTAGACACAGGAGTTCGTCCTCCAGGCCTGGACGGCGCCGACGGCGATCGTGCTCGTATTGTGAACCCCGTTGTCCGTTGGTGAGGCCGTCGCTGCGGTGGGTGCCGCGCTGGTCAGAAGACCGGCCGTCAGGGCAGTCGCGGCAACCCATGCCATTTTCTTCATTTTCCCTCTTTCGTGACTTGTGAATTCCTGCTGGATCTTTGCGGCGAACCACATGACCCGGCATAGCTGTACGTTCCAGCGCCCCGCCGCTGATCCACTTTCGATGAACGGCACACGTAGATTCGCGCCCAGGGGAACCCCGGCCGTGCGCATTGCGGTTCTTTCCTGCGATGAAGAACAGCTATTGCGAGAAAGGTAACGCTTTCGCTCCTGTGGCAACCAGGGCAGCAGCCGGACAACAACCGGACATCTCGCAGACATGCGAACCGGCCATGATGTGCACATAAAATGAATGCGTAGGAGTCCAGGGTCGTGATGGATCGCTGCATGTCTTCCCGTCCGGCCGGTTCCAGTCGCGCGGGCCGATGTTCACAGTCCGGGACCAGGGCAGGATGCAGCGACGCCCGCCCGCGCCGGCCCGCAGCGCCTCGTACACGTACTCGTCCAGGTTGACCGTCGTCACCGCGACCACTTTGACCGGACGCTCCACCCCGGCGCCGGCCAGCAGGCGGGTGGCCTCGATGCCGCCGAGAACCGGCATCCGTACGTCATCACCACGATGTCCGGCGGGCGAGATCCACCGCGGCACGGCCGTCGCCGCACTCGCCCACCACCTAAAGGCCGGGCTGCGCACCCATGATCGTCGCGAACCCGGTGCGAATGAGCCCCCGGTGGTCGCAGACCAGGACCCGGACCGGTGCGGTCACGACGGGCTCCCCGCGGGGATGCGGGCCCGTACGACGAAGCCGCCCCCCGCTTGCCGGTCGGCGCTGAACTCGCCACCCAGGGCTTCGACGCGCTCCCGCAGCCCGGCCAGGCCCCGCCCGCTCCCGCCGGGAGCGGCGGCGGCCCGGGAACCGGAGCCGTCGGTGCTGACCTCCACGCCGATCTCCTTCTCGCCGTAACGCACGTGGACCACGGTGGGGCTGCTGTGGGCGTGTTTGAGGGCGTTCGTCAGGGCCTCCTGGACGACCCTGTAGGTCACGAACTCGGCGCTGCCCGCCGATTCCGCCGGGCGGCCCTCTTCGGTGAACTCCACCGGCTGCCCGGCCTGGCGGGTCTGCTCCACGAGCGTGTGGAGCTCGCCGGCGGAGGGCAGGCTGACGTCGGTGTCGTGATCGGCTTTGAGCAGGTCGAGCATGTGCCGCAGGTCGGTGATGGCCCGCCGGCCGGTGTCGGTGACGGCGCTCAGCGTCGCGTCGAGGCGATCGGGGGAGGCGGTCAGGTAGCGTGCCGCCTCGGCCTGCACGACCATGGCCGTCACGTGGTGGGTCACGACGTCGTGGAGCTCGCGGGCGATGCGGGTGCGTTCGGCGGCGCGGGTGGCCTCGGCGAGGTGGCGGCGGCGTTCGGCCTCGGTGGCGCGGGTGGAGCGCAGCCAGGCGCCGATGCCCCATGCGAGGGCCAGGGCCAGGTAGAAGACCACGTAGCCCTCCACCCTCTCGGTCGCGCCGAGCCGGCCGAGCGCGAGCGTGAGCGGCACGTACGCCATGGAGAGGACGACCACGGTGACGCGCCGGTGGTGCTCCAGGTGGGCGCCCGCGCTGATCAGCGCGATGGGCATCGCGTTGCTCGCGAACACGTGGTACGCGCGCACCTGGTCGAGGACGAAACCGAGCGACACCAGGACGAGGCACACGGCCGGCCACCGCCGGCGCACGGCGAGCGGAAGGCACTCCAGGGCGATCACCACGAACGCCGCCGCGTCGAAGGGACGGGCCGGCAGGTCGCCGACCTGCGTACCCTTTCCGTAGAGCGCCGGCAGGAGCGATAGGACGGCCAGCAGCAGCCCGAACGGTAGATCCCGGACCACGACGTCGCACCGCCGCCACAGCTCCGTGACCCGCCGTAAATCGATCATTGGGCGAGGGTAGCGGTCGTGCGGCGCCGCAGCGGGACCACGTTGCCGCGCCGGCGGGCCAGCCACATGAACACGGCCGTCAGCAGCAGGCCGAACACCACCGCGTACGGGCTCGCCTCCGGCCCGAAGTCACCGCCCGTGAGCAGGGCCGGGCCCGACGTCACACCGTTCAGCAGCCCCTGCGTCGCGCCGCTGCCCGAAACCTCGGTGCCGAAGATGCCGGCCGCTGCGAAGTTCCAGCCGAAGTGCAGGCCGATCGGCACCCACAGGGTGCGGGTGGCGGCGTAGGCGGCGGCGAGCATGCCACCTGCCTCGATCGCGATGGCGATCGCCCCCCACAGGCTGGCGTGCACGTTGAACAGGTGCACCAGGCCGAACAACACCGCCGTCAGCACCAGCGCCATCCAGGTGCCGGTGCGCTCCTCGACGATCCTGAACAGGATGCCGCGAAACAACAACTCCTCCGTCACCGCGGCGGCGGCCATGAACCCGACCAGCGCCACCGCGCCCGGCACCGAGCCCATACCGTCGATCCGGTAGCCGCCCAGGAAGGCGATGTTCAGGATGACGGCCGCGAACATTCCGACACCGATCACCATCCCGCGCACGGTGGCGGCGACGGCGCCCTTCGCGGCCACCTCGACCGGCGCCCGGCGCTCGGACCAGCGCACCATCCGGGCGTACACGAGCACGGCCAGCACGGCCGTCGCGACGCCGAGGAGCAGGGTGAGGAACGGGTTTCCCCGCACCGCGCCCACGATCGTGCCGCCGGCGAAGGCGACCACCGCGACGGGGACGAGCTGTTTCAACAACCGCATGACGACTCTCTTACGTGGGGGCTCTGCGGCGGGGCGCCGCCGCTACGCAGGGAAACGTTAGAGATCCGACGGTCGGGAATCGTCCCCGCACGGTGGACATTCGCGAGTAGCTCGCACGGGGGACAGGCGCGCACGCGCTTCGTCGTACGACGCCGCCGCGGCGGCCCGCACCGGACGTCAGCCGAACGTCAGAGCGCGACGACCGCGGCCCTTCCCGGCCCTTCCCGCACACCACACTTGTCCCCCGCACGAGCTACCGGCGAATGTCCACCGTGCGGGGATGATCTCGGACCGCCCCGTTCCGTAGCGTTACGGCCCAGCCACGGCGCCTCGTCTGAGTTTCCCGCTACACCGCCGTGCGCATCACCCCGGCGTCGACCCCCTCACTGGAGGACCTCATGCCCCGCAAGATCAAGACAACCATTGTGGCCGCGCTGTGCTGCACCGTCCTCGGCGCGGGGGCCGCCGGCTGCGATGGCGACGCGATGGAGAACTGGGACCCCCTCGCCCCCGCCACACGGACAGCCGATGCCGCCCCGATCTCCGGAACCACGGAGATCGATGTCGCGGGCCGGTCGGTGAACGTGTCCTGTTCGGGCGCCCCGGAGAAGGGCAGGCCGGTCATCATCCTGATGCACGGGGGAGGCGATGGGCTGGACAAGCTGGCCGCCCTCCAGCAGAAGCTGAGCAAGCAGAACCGGGTGTGCTCCTACGACCGGCTCGGCGCGGGCGCCAGCGACCAGCCGGACGGCCCGCAGAACTTCGCCAGCACCGGAAAGGTTCTGACCGGCGTGCTCGATCGGATCGCCGCGGACAGCCCGGTCGTCCTGGCCGGGCACTCGCTGGGCGGGCTGATCGCCGCCAGGTACGCCCCCGACCACCAGGACAGGGTCAAGGGGCTGGTCCTGATGGACGCCACCCCGCCCACGATGCTGGCCGACATCTCGAAGTCGATCCCCGAGTCCGCCAAGGGGCCGGCGGCCGAGGTGCGCACGCAGAACCTCGCGATATTCAAGGGCGAGAACCCGGAGAAGCTCGTCATCACCGACGGGAAGGTCCGTTCCGCCGGGAACATCCCGGTGGAGGTGATCCAGCACGGCAAGCCGTACCTCGCGGCCGTCCCCGAGTACGGGCAGCGCCTGGAGCAGGCGTGGACCGCAGGCCAGCGCAAGTGGCTCGCGCTGTCCAGCCGCAGCAAGCTGAGCACGGCCACGAACAGCGGCCACTACATTTACGTCGACCAGCCCGATGCCGCCGTCCAGGCCATTGAGCGCGTCACCGCGCAGGTCGCACGTCAAGCGCATGGTGCGTAACCCGCCGGTTCGACGCTCCGCCGCGCGGGCGGTGAGGCGTTCCCCGTTGCGCGGTGGGCGATGTCGGCCCTCTGCTCGTCGGTGAAGGGCGCGTCCTCCAGGAAGGAGCGGGCGGCGCCGTCGCTGGTGCCGATAGGGGAAGCCGCCGGGACGAAAGCCGTAGGCGAAAGGTAGGCGGTGGAGCACAGCATCCGATGGAGTACGGCACCCGGTGGGCATCCGGTCGGTGCCTATGACCTCGGCGGTCCAGCACAGGTAGCGGGGGCTGTTGGTGCCGCTGCCGGCGACCCAGAAGTTCTGCTTGAGGTAGCCCGCGAGCGGCCACGCGCTGTCCCGGTCCCGATCATCGATTCAGTCAGACCGGCCAACCTTGACATACGCCGACGAGACCGACTCGGCGGCGTACCCCACGAATACGTACATGCCGCTCGATCTGCGTGGACGGGGCTTTCAGCAGGCACACGCAGCAACGACTCATGCAGAGATCGCTGTTGGACCACAACTGGTCTTCAACCCGCGAGCTTCGACGAGAACGGGCGGGATTCCGTGAGACTGGCGGCCCGCCCGTACCTGCGATATCTGCCCTGGTCAACGGCCGGAACCGCTCCTCAAGACCGAGTGCCCCCTGCGAGGGACCCAGAAGAAGGGAACACGTCGAGACGGCTTCTGCGCAGCCTGCCGATGTAGACAGAGACCGGAGCAGACGGGCGAAGATCGAGGCTGTGAGGCCACTCCCACGGCGCCACGCGAAGCCGCCATCGTCGGCGGGTGGACGACGACCTTGATCGATGCTTCGGCCGAAGTATCTGACGGGACCGAGGCGCAAACAAGGCAGGGTGGCGCTGGCGTGTCACCGGCTGTGGAGGAGGAAGCAGGACTCGGGGACCGATCTCGTGAGCTGGCTGTTGCGCATGGTGGGGATGAGCCGGCGGCTACTCTCATCCCGTTGGCGGTCGACGGCACGATCCTGGCGGCCTCGATGGTGTTGCTGAGCGCCAGCCGACAAGGCACTCGAGGTGGCGTACTGCCGTGGGTGCTGTTGATCGCCAGCAGTCTGGCGAGCATCGGAGCGAATGTGGCGGTCGCGGAGCCGACGGTCAACGCACGGGTGATCGCCGGCTGGCCCAGCCTGGCGCTGATCGGCGCGTACGAGATGCTCATGTGAACCGGATTCTGATTCTGCTCCACCAGACCCGAGCCCACGGTGGAACGCCCCCGCGTGCATAGAGCGGAAGTGTGTCGCCTGGTCGAGATGAGTGCCTCGGCAGGATTCGAACCTGCGGCACCCGCTTTAAGAGAGCTCGAGTCATTTCGAGTCCAACATATCCACCGATGGGCGATATGCGGTTGTGCTCGAGTGTTCACCGACTCCTCGACAAGGACCACCCATCGTCCATCGCTTGACGGGCGTTTGTGCTGGTCAAGACGTTATCTGCGGCGAAAACCCTACGAAGCGTTACGGTTACCGCTCTTCAGATGCGGGTGCTCCGACCGTGATCGGTGTGTGCTACTCCACCCACGAGTACGACGTGACACGGCACGCCGCGCAAACTCACCGACGCGCAAGTGGAGGAGGTGATGGTCCGCACGCTGGAAGAGGTGCCCGCAGGCGCCACCCACTGGTCGCGGTGGGAGTTGAACGCCCGGGTGGGCATCTCGCTGTCCAGCGTGCGGCGCATCTGGCAGGCATTCGGCCTACAGCCATACCGGGTGGAGGAGTTCAAGATCTACACCGATCCGCTGCTGATCGACAAGATCCGCGACGTGGTCGGCCTGTACCTGTCCTGCCCGAGCTTGCGGTGGTCTTCTCCGCCGATGAGAAGCCGCACATCAAGCCGATCGGACGGTTCGCGCCGCTGCTGCCGATGGTGCCCGGCACTCCCGAGCGGCGTAGCCACGACTACCACCGGTACGGCCCCATCGACCTTTTCGCAGCGCTGACGTGGCCACCGGCAAGATGATCGGCACGTTATTGGCGCAGCATCGCGCGGTGGACTTTCGCGACTCCTGGATGAGATCTTCCAGCAGGTCGAGCCAGCCTGGAGGTACACATGATCTGCGACAACCTGTCCACCCACAAGGCCCTGGTGGTCCAAAGTGGCTCCTCGAACACCCGAGGTCCACCTGCACTTCACTCCGACCTATCATCGTGGATCAACCAGGTCGAGCAGTGTTCGCCGGGTTACAGCGCCGTCGCCTCGATCGTGGCGTGTTCTGCTCCCTCGACGAATTCACCCCCGCGCTGCAGTAATGGCTCAAGCGCAGGTACGAGAACGCCCGCCCCTTCACGTGGGCCAAGAACGCCGGCCAGATCATCGATGCCATCGGCCGCTACTGTGCTTGAACCCTCGATGAAGCACCCTATGTGGTAAGGACCGCTTGATCACCTCCGCACCCGCCACCCCTAGTGAGCGCGGCATCAACGCCCAAACGTCCCGTCTTCATGACATTTCCCCTGCTTATCGAATTCCGATTCCTTATATGGATGTGTTGGGGATCCACTGGTGTGCTTAACTCCTGCGTTGTAGCCGCATCCTCCGGGAGGGGGCATGGGGGAGTTCGTCGGCATCGATCCCCGCGGGGCAGATCAGCTGATCCGGCAGATGGAGACCGGCAAGGACATCCTGGGCCGTACCCGGCACGGCCTTGAAGCGGCCATCGCGGAGGCCGGCGCTTCCTGGACCGGCGCGCAGGGGGTCAGTGCCATGCACAGGTCTTGGGCGTTTTTCAACGACACCCAGCGAGACCTCAAGTGGCGCATGGACACCCTCAAGCAGATGGTTCCGATGGCAGGAGACGGCCTGCTCAGCGGGGCGTTCGCGTTCACCAGCGAAGCGGAGGCCGCCCGTCAGGGGAAGGCTGACGCGGCGCCGATCATGGGGGCGCTCAAGCAGCATGAGATCGAGAACTCGCCGGAGAGTTGGCGCAAGGTGACCGCCGCCGTGGCGGCGACTAAGCAGAAATTGAACGACCCTGCCTACGCTGCCGCGTTGCTATCGGCTCTCGGGCCGGACAGGTTCCGCGCATTGTTCATGCACTGGATGAAGAACAAAGGTCCGGCCATGGACAAGGGGGTGCCACCCGGCACCCTCAAGGAGGGGAAGGAGGCCCTTGGCCCGCTTGTCGAGGCGTACGCCAACGCTGAGCGCGCGGGCAGACTCGGTAAGGAGTGGGGCGAGGAGTTCATCAAGACGACCCAGCCCGGCGTGCTGACGGCGCTGGTCGCGATGTCCAAGCCATCGACCAGGCTCCTCAATCAGGTGGCGCTTCGGGTACTAGGCCGGCCACTGGCCGCAGATCTTCCGACGAGCCAGAACTGGAATCTGAATGCGCTGATGGACGCGTACGAGGCTAATCCGCAGGCGTTACAGACGCTGCTGGCTGAGAACAAGGACGCTGCGGGCTGGCTATTACATCCCCAGCGCGCCCGGCAGAGTGGCATCCCCGACTTCGAGAAGAAGATGGCCGGCGTTCTGGGCAAGGCATTGAGACCCGGCGCGGGAGTGGACAGCGTGCGCGAGCGGGCGTGGTTCAACATCATTCGCGGGATGGGAGCCGAGGACAGTCCGTGGATCGGGGGCTCGTGGGGCACACTTAAGGATTCGCCGATCAGCGAGATCCTCGCCAAGAATGTCGCGCCCTATCTCGACCAGTTCGCCCGCGGACAGTCCAAGCGTGACTCGCCGGAGCTGACCCGCCTGTACCCCCGAGCGCCCTGGGACGGCCTCCACCCTGACACCGCGTCCCGGTTCATGGGCGGCCTCATGCAGGACAAAGACGCGGCGAACACGTTGATGAAAGCGATGCAGAACTACGCCGCTGGGATGGACATCGGCCGGTTCAGGCCGTTCGGGGACGAGGCCGTCCAGCGTGAGTTCACATCCCGCGCCGCGCTCGCCGGAGGGGCAGCCAACCTGCTGCTGAGCGGCTCTGCTCATGCGGAGTGGACCGACGACGAATATGCGGACTGGCTCGCCGGGGTCGCGCTGATACCTGTCTCCTGGCTCTCCAACAAATACTGGCCCATCGAAGACGCCACAGCGGCCACCGGCCGTGACGTGGCGCTGGACGAGGCCAAGGACGGCGTCAAGGGAATGATCACCGATTACCTCGACAAGAAGACTCCCGCCACGGCCGCGACCGTTGCGGACGCCATCGTGCGGCAACAGGCCCAATGGATCAACGCATCGCTCGCCCAGCATGGTCAGAAGCCGTTGACCGAAGAGCAACAGAACGAGGTAACGATGGCGATCCGCGGCAGGCTCTACGACGGCTTGAAGAAGGCCCTGGAAGCGAGAGGAGGCTGAGCATGACCATTCCCAGCCAGGGCCAGCTCCTCCAGCAGGCCGCAGATAAGGAACAGCTCGCGGCCGACCTCACGCGGTACGCCGCACAACTGGCCGACGTGTTCGCCGGCGCCCTGGCCAGGCCGCAGGGTGCCGACGCCTACTGGAAGGGACCGGCCGCAGGCCGTTTCATCACGCAGGCCGTGCAACTGGCTCGTGAGATTGATCTGCTGCGGGAGGACTGCGCATCCACCGCCGACCATCTGCGCAAGCAAGCCCAGGCCGCACGCGCCGAGGCCACACAGATGCCCTCCTAGAGAGATCACTAGCCGTTGCGCTCGTAGCAGCTGGTCTTGCCCACGATCATGATGTGCGGCTTCTGCCCATTGCGTACCGTCACGAAAAAGGTGATGCCGGTCTGCGGATTCCGCAGGACGGCGGCTCCCAGGTTCTCGTCGCCAAGATCGGCGTTGTCCACGATCATGTTGTAACCGCGCAGCTGTAGCCAGCTCGCCATCAAGCCGGCCACGTTCGATGGTGAATGGACGTACGGGGGGCCGGCGAGGTCGCCCTGTGCGCGGAAGAACCGCTGGACCTGGCCCTTCAAGCACCCTAATTCGCTTTCCCGGTCCGCTCTTTCGGTCACGGCGGCGGACCCGGTCGCGGCCAACTCCCTTGAAGTGATCAGCTTGTCGCCGTCCGTGATGAGCTGCTTGGACGCCTCGTCCAACGTCGGTATGTCGGCGTCCCCTGAGCAGCCCGTCAGCACCATGAGCAAGACGAGCATCGCGGCGGTCGATGACTTGCGGGCACCCTGGCGCACGCCCCGGACACTACCTAAGCCCCACTTCGGCGTACACCTCGTATGCGTGCGTGCTATGCGTCGGTACTTGGGCACGTCCGTTGAGGAATGAATTCTGCCTCCACCTGACGAAGTCCGCTGGACCCACCGGGGTGAAGCGGATTCATGTCCGGTGAGAACTGGACCCACCCCGGCGTGCCTGGTTTGAAGCATGAGTTGGTACAAAACCTCAGCCCGGTCTGGTACCAGGCTCGGAGCTCCAGTCACCTCGATCGCGAACGACGTTGGGTACCACACTCTCGATGAGCTGGACTGCGTCAGCCTGCCAGTCGGGCGAGGGCCAGCGCGTGTGCCCGGTCGAGGGATTTCGCGGCAGCGCAAGGGACGTCCGGCTGCACACCGGTGCCCTCCCAGTTCGTGCCTGAGACGGGGTTGATGGCGCGGCCGGTGGGGACGGTGGCTTCCAGGTGCGGGTGCACGGTCCAGCCCTTGCACGGGTGCGCGCCGCCGCGGGTGGGCTCGCCGACGACAACGGCGCGGCCGAGCTGCTGCACGTCGTAGGCCAGTTCTTCGGCAGCGGAGAAGGTACTGTCACTGGCCAACACGTACAACGGCTTGCTGCCGCCGAAACGCGCGCCGGGAACGTGCGGCAGGCTCCAGGACTGCTCGCTGCGCTCGCCGCTACGCCAGTACATGGTGTTGAGGTGGGTGCGCTCGTCCAGAAGATAGCTGCAGACGAAGGCGACGGTGTCCGGGTCGCCGCCCCGGTTGTTGCGAAGGTCCACGATCAGCGCCCGGGCGCGGGAGGCCAGGGTGAGCGCGGCGCTCAGCGGTTCGGCGGCCCAATCCAGCGGAAACAGCATCGGCGCCAGCTCCACCACGGTGACTCCTCCGTCGAGCAGCTCCACCCGGGGCGCACCGCCCAGCGAGGTGTCGAAGTCCCGGCGGATGGACTCCAGGGTTGCCGCGCCTTGCTCGGGGGACACCGGGTCGGCGTGGTGCTTCAGTCTCAGGTGTTTGTCGTCATTGACGGACTGCAGGTCCGTGGTGACCAGACGGGCGAGTTCCTCGGCACTGTCGACGTCATAGGCGCCCTCGGCGAGGCGTTGTTGTAGCAAGTCGGCGAGTTGCTTGGCTATCTCAGGGAACACGTAGTGCTCGGTCAGCAGCCGGGCAGTCTTGTTGATGACAGAGGTGGGCTGAAGGGTCGTCAGAGTCGTCATGGCAGGGAGTAGAGCACCGCCGTTACGAAAACGTCAAAGACGTGCAGACACCGTCTCTACTTGCCGCCTCCTAAGGATGTTCTGGAGATCGGCGTGCCTGAGCAGTTCGCGGCGCTCGCCCACAGTTGCGTCAGCGGTTGCTCTTCACCGCTGCGCCACCAGCGGCACAGCCCGGTTACTCCGAAGGCCCGCCCCCACCTCCCCGGCCTTCGGGGCGACGGCCGTTGGGTGGGGGCCAAATCGCGCTGGTGATCAAGCCTTGATCGCGGCTGATGGGCGAGCCAGGAACCGCCGGTAGGTGGGTCAGGAGTAGTTGATGAATTACTGGGTTTGGTGGAGACGGCTCTCGTGGAAGCGCTGGATTGCCGATTCCCACGCATCCGGTCGATCAGAGGCCGTTGGCGCGAGGGATGCGGCTTGGTTTGATGCCGGCTCTTCTTGCGGCGTAGGCGTTTGTGTTCGAGGTCTTATGGCTACGAGAACGGGTGCATGTATGGGCGTTCTTTGACTCGGTCGTAGATGCGGCGCAGCCACGGCTGCTGAATCGGCGCTAGTCGCTCCAGCGCGTGGAGGAACACCTTCCCATCAGGGCGGAAAGGAGCGGTCGGCAGCAGTGGAGGTGAATCGTCTCGGTGGACCTCGGCGGGCATTCCGCGCGTTGCCGGCACGAGTCGCCGGTCGTCGTGGAAGGCGAGGTACGTCCACACGTTCGCGGCCAGTGGTGCCACCGTTTCTGCGTCGCAGGGCCATGCCTGGCCGGTCTGCGGATGCCGCGGTACCAGGGCGATGTCGGTGATGCCGGTGGACAGGCCGGGGCCGGCCAGGGTGAGGTGTCGTTTCGGTGGCTCCGGTGGGAGCAGGCCGTCTATTGCCCGGCGGAACGCTTGTGCGACGGGTCCGTCAGGGACGGCTACCCGCTTGCCGTTCGAGGCCACCAGCAGGTGCGCCAGTGTCACCGCGACTGCGGCCTCCCAGGGGGCGCTCCAGCAGTCACGTGGGTCGGCGGGTGGCGTGCTCGGCAGTTCCTCCCAGTCCATCACCCGCTGGACGGGGCCGGCGACGGCGACGGGGTGTACGGCGTCCGGTTCGAGCCACACCACTTGCCAGAATCCGCAGTCGTCGACGCGGGTCGCCACCGGGGAGCCGCATGTCGCGCAGGCGAGGTTGGGGCCGTATTGGCCGTCCCAGCCGCAGCAGCAGCCGCCCAGCCGTTCGGGGATGAAGACGGTTCCGCGGACGTCGCCCGGCGCGATGCCGATCCTGTTCGGGGGCCCGGTGATGCGGTACACCTGCAATCGGACGCGGTGTTCTTCCGGCTCGGGTTCCCATGGCTGCCAGGGTCGGCCGTTTCCGGGGTCCACGGCGTATGTTCCTGGCTCCAGCAGATGGGGGAGCAGGTCATGGCCGTACTTCTGGCTGGAGTGGTCGGGGAGCGCCACCCGCGTTACCTTCGCGGTCATCACGGCGCCGCATGCTGTACAGGCGAAAACGACCAAGCAGCCTCCCTTGTCGGATCGATGCGATCATGATGACGCAAATCCCACCTTGCGCGGAAGCGCCTGTACGCGGGCGGGCGCGGTAAGGGGAGACGGTGCGAGCCCATCGTGGATGGGCAGTGTGTCGAGGGTGGGGAACTGGCTGGGATGGTGCCAGTGGTGCGGCGATGATCGTGCACCTCCAGTGGGGGTTTGCGCACGTATTTGGCATGATCCCTCGTGACGGTCGTCCAATATTTGGTGCGGCCGTAGTGGTTGCCGGAGGCCGGGATGGCGGGAATTTAGGGCCTGAGCTGGGGAAACGCTCTCAAGATCATCCCGTGCATATCCCCTGATCATGGTCTTACGGCTGCATGTGAGCACCGTTGGTTGCCCATCCAGGGCGCAAAACGAAAGACCTGCGGCTGTGAAACCGCAGGTCAGGGGCCTAAAATGCCGATCTAGGTGAGTGCCCCCGGCAGGATTCGAACCTGCGGCACCCGCTCTAGAAGAGCTCGAGCCGTTCGGAGTCCAGTTCATCGATTAATGGGTTATGTAACTGTCTCTCGACGTACGTTTGTTGCTCGATAAGCAGTTCGCATCACTAGCCACTTGGCTGCTATTTGGACTGGTCATAAGGCCCTCCGGGGCCGGAGCCCGGCAAGGCGTTCCCGCTCACCGAATGTGAGTCTCCACCAAGGTAGTGCTGCTGCAGTTGGCTCAGCCAGCGGTGGCCTTGGCGTTGTGGAACATCGGGTGGTAGCGGATGGTCCAGGCGCCAGCGGCTCAGGCCGCGTACGCTCACCTGCCCGGCTCGGAACAGACGCTTTTCCGCGGGGAGCTGTTGTTGCCGAACGCGACACCGTTCAGATCAGTCACGATTTTCGCGGGATGGCAGGGAGCGCTCTCGTGTTGGCGGCGGGTCGCACCGCCAAGCGGTCCGCACCGTGATGACCAGGACCGACCCGACCGTTGCCTGGGCTGGACCCTTCGGACGAGTCGGACGGAGCACTTCCCATATCGAGGACCCGGACATACGCTTCCAAAACATCTGCCGATGTAGCAGCGCCGCAGCTCCCAGGGGGACATGATGCCACGGCGATCTGGGGTACTGCGCTGGTCAGCGGGCATGGTGGCGGTGGCGCTCGTGGCGTGGGGACAGCCGGCACCGGCCGCAGGCGCTGTCGGGGACTTCGTCGTGTACGGGTTCAGCCAGTCGGACGTGCACGAGGAGGACCCGCAGGTCTACGAACTCGACCCGGACACCACCATCCGCGCGATCGGGAAGTGGTCCACAGCGGGGGACGAGACGGCTGACTACAACTTCACACAGATCGACCGCTATCACGCCAAAGGCATCGCCTTCATGGGCAGCGGTACGGCGAGCGTGATCTTCCCGAAGGACTTCGCCACTGCCGAGATCTTCGACGACATGTCAACCCGCGACGCGGACGGCAATCCGGTACCCCATGACGAATTCGGTTTTCCGGAGCCGGCGCGGCGGGGCAACATCTTCAATCCCAAGTACCGCGAGTACCTCCTGTCCTGGGCACGCATCCAGGTGGACGGCGGAGTCGACGGGCTCAACTTCGACGAGATCAACGCCGGGTTCAGCGGTGGGTCGAAATACGGTTTCAACGGCAACGAGGGCTTCGACGACTACGCGATCGCCGACTTCAACCGGTACCTCTTGGAGAAGTATCCGGCCTTCACCGCCGCAGACTGGAAATCGCGCTTCGGTATGACCGACGACAACATCCCCCGTCGCGACGTGCCGGCCGGCGACCTGGCGGCCAACTTCAACTACCGTGCTTACCTGCGGGCCGGCGGCTGGAACCGCGACCCCCTGAACGCGGTGAACCCACTCGCCCGCGAGTGGGGCAGGGTGGTCGCCAACCGAATGTACGCCGAGGACACGTCGTTCACCGCCACATACATCCGCCGGTACTGGAAGGAGCTGGTCGACAAGACGCGGGCGTATTCCTGGCGCACCCGGCACCGCAACGTCCTCATCTCCTCGAACGGGCTGTGGCCCTATGTGGACTTCAACAGCGTCGGCATGTACCCGTGGAACCCGGACGAGCAGACACCCGACTTCCGGGGCGCCGACTACGTGCCGGTGGTAGAGGGCCACCTCAACGGCGCCAAGTCGCTCCAGTCGCAGTACCGCTACCTGAAGGAGCAGAGCGCCCGGATCGCGGGCCACGTGCCTGTCGTCGTGTTCATCGACTGGCCGAACGACATGATGACCAACTACCTCAACCTGCCGCTGCAGGAGAAGAAGGACTACTGGCAGATCTTCGGTGCCGAGGCGTACGCGAACGGCATCTTCCCCGCCTTCCACCTGAAGGACACAGTCGGCAGCCCCACCGCCACGGATCTCGGCATGATGGACTTCTTCAAGACCTACACCCGCTTCTACAAGGATCGTCGCGCGATCTTCAGCGACAACGTGATCAGCCCCCATGCGGTACGGGTCAGCGCGGCCCACATCGCGGCGAGCCTGCTCGTGCAGCGTGGCACCGGAAAGCGCTCCCTCCACCTCGTCAACCACAACTACGACCAGGGCATCACACCCCAGTCAGGGTTCACTGTGGAGGCTGACCTCGGCTCCTGCCCGCGTCGCGTCTCGCTGGTCTCGCCAGATTTCCCGCAGTCGAAGTCGCCGGCATTCTCCTGCCGGCACGGCAAGCTGAAACTGACCGTCGACCGCCTCGACCACTACAACATCATCCAGCTGTAGCCAGAGCCAGGGGTGTGTCCCGTGGCCGGACAGTCCCACCCTCAAGACCACATCATGGGCCTGTCATCTGACGGATCCAGCGCGGTGAGCGGCCGGCCCAGCCTGCTCGTCAGGTCGGCGATCACCAGCTCGGTGAGCGTGCGTCCAGCCATCGGTCGAGAAACTCCGAGGTGCCGTGCGGCAGCTGCTGCCACCCCAGACCGTTCACGTCGACCAGGACTACCGGCCACTCGGCCGGCTCGCCGCTGACAGGAAGCCACCAGCACGTCTCACCGCAGTCGAACATCCCCCGCAACCGCAGCCCACCCGGCGCGGGCGCGATCGGCGACAATACCACCCGTTCCCCCGCGACCCGCCGAGCACGCAACCGCGCGCCCACCGCGGCCTGCTCGGCATCCAGGTCGAAGCCCTCCGGCACCCAGGACCAGGACCGAGGAGCCGCAGCACGCCGGCCGGCTTTCCGACGCCGTACTCGCCGACCGGCGCGGCATAGTCCGCCGGCACCTCGGCGGCCGCCTCGACCTGCGCCACCTGCCCGGCGACCTCGAGCTTGAGCCGCGCTCTCGGGAAGATGTCCTTCTGCGGTACGTCCTCCAGTACGAGCGGGGTGAACGCCCAGGCATAGAGAGGCGACACCGCGGGCAGGGCCTCACCCCGGTCCAGGCCGTCGCTCACTCGCGCGGCGAGCACCTCTGTCATGGGAGCGTCCACCAGCTGCCACTGCTCGTCCGGCCGATGCTGGACGAAGACCCTGGTCGGCCAGTCGTCCGGATCGGCGGACACCGAGGTGTCTCAGAAGTTGTACTCGCTTCCGCGCGACTCGCCCCACACCAGCAGACCACCCGGTTCGGGATGGAAGGCGCACGGAGGAGACGCCGGATCGTCGGCCCGGATGCCGCGCTGCAGACGCTGCCGCTGTTCGGGCCGCCCGAAATAGCCGCCGCGCCCGGAGCGGTGGGGCACCACGACCCGGATCCACTCCCCGACCGTGCCAGCACAGGCCCGTACCTCTCCGCGAACGTTGCGAGATCTTCCCTCCGCCGTCCCTTTCACGCGACCGCAGCCGACGTCGAACGCATTCCTCAGCCCGCTGCCGTCACCGCGTTCCCGATGCTTCATGCGTGGCGAGCTGACTGAGGAGTTTCGCGATGTCGTCCCACTGGGGCCACGGCATGAGGTGCGGAGAAGAACGGATAGGCCGAGGTCAATGGCTTGTTCGTCCGTGTGCGCAAGGTCTCGACGAGGCAGGCGTCCGCCAGTTCCCCGCGTCCTCGCGTCCCCGCGTCCGAAGCGGGTGAAGGTTGACGCACGGGCTCGATTCTTCGGATAGAGCTGTGCGATGCGCAGGTTGTTGCGGCCGGAGACGATGACGTCTGCGGTGGTGTGGGTCAGCGTCAGTCCCTCCTTGTCGTCCCCGGACGAGGTTCTTCGCGACAGAACTGTCGCGCATGGTCGGCGTGATGTGCCGGTGCTGCCTTGACCAGGGCGTGCAGGACGTGCAGGACGGTCAGGACGCGTCGGCCAGCACAGTACGGGCGAGGTCCGCGGCCTCCTGCGGGGTCAGTTCCGTGCCACGCAGGAACGCCTCGGCGTGCGCGGCCTCACCCAGGACGGCTCTCGTCACCGTCATGATCCGATCCACGTCACCACGTTCGGCGGGCGGC
Organism: Nonomuraea sp. MTCD27; assembly: GCF_041950495.1. Lineage (NCBI taxonomy): Bacteria > Bacillati > Actinomycetota > Actinomycetes > Streptosporangiales > Streptosporangiaceae > Nonomuraea > Nonomuraea sp. MTCD27. The sequence continues at coordinate 234,944 of NZ_JBGNUW010000009.1, forward strand.
AGCGGCGCGCCCACGCTTCGCCGTGCCGCGTCCGCCGCGCCGAGCAGCAGCGTCGCGCTCTCGGCTCGATCCGCGTCCCCGGACAGTGCCGCCGCGCCCGCCAATCCTTCGAGGGACAGGGCTACGGCCCGCGGCTCCCCGATCGAACGGGCGACCTCCAGCCCGCGCAGCTGACTGTCCGCGGCTCGCGCCGCGTCCCCGCGCAGCTCGGCGGTGAAACCCAGCTCGACCAGCAGCAGGTGCTCGCCGGCCGCCGAGGACACGAGCTCGTCGCGGAGCCGGGCCAGGTACGTCTCCGCCGCGCCGAGGTCACCGGACCGGCGGGCCCCGAGGGCGAGCCCCATGACCGCGTGCACCTCGCCGTAGACGTACCCCTGGTCCACGGCCCGCCGCAGGGCCTGTTCGTGCAGCTCACGGGCGTGATCCCAGTCATGGGAGAGCAGCGCCAGCCGACCCAGCCCGGACAGGCGGGCGGCGATCTCCGCCGCCAACTCGAGCTCCTCGGCGATGCGCAGCCCTTCGCTCTGGCGGCGGGCCGCCTCGATGTAGTCGCCCTTGATCTCGGCGAGCGTGGACAGCGGTGACACGGTCTGCAACTCGCCCCAGCGGTCCCCGAGCTCGTGGAAGAGCGCGGCGCTGCGCAGGCCGTCGCGGGTGACGGTGTCGAGGTCGCCATGAGCCAGTGCGTTCATGGCCCGCAGCCCGAGTACGGCCGCGGTGCCCCAGTCGTCGGAGGTCAGGAGGGCCTGCGCCCGGGCGTTGACCTCCTCGCCGGCGTCCGGGAGTCCGGCGTGAAAGAGGCCGTACGCGTGCAACCACAACGCCCGGCCCCGCCGTACCGGATCGGCGATCCCATCGTGGGGCGGCAGCTTCGGGCGGGAGCGGTCGCCGGTCAGCAGCGTGAACGCGCCTTCCAGCACGCGCAGCGCGGCGGCTTCAGGGGCGACGGTGAGCACCGCCGACAGGGTGCGGCGGCCCTCGCTCAGCCGGCCGCGCAGCAGCCACCACCAGCAGAGGGCGGTGGCCAGCCGGACGGCCGCGTCGGGGTGGCGAGCAGCGCCGCCTGTGACGGCGGCCCCATCCCCCTCGGCAGCCCCATCTCCCACGCCAGCCCCATCTCCCACGCCAGCCCCGTCCCTCATGGCAGCCCCGTCTCCCACGCCAGCCCCGTCTCCCAGGGCAGCCGCGCTCGGAAGGACGGCTGTATCCAGGGAGACGGCTTCCTGGAGCGCCGACCGGAAGTTGGCGGCTTCGGCGTCGAGGCGGCCGAGCCACGCCTGCTGCCGCGGGCCACGGAGCTGGGGCTCGGCCTGTTCGGCGAGATCCAGGTAGTGGTGCAGATGCCGCTCGCGGACGCCGGCGAGTTCGTCCGCCTCGCGCAGCCGCTCCCTCGCGTACGCGGCCACCGATTCGAGCAGCCGATAGCGCGGCCCCGCCGGGCTGTCGGCCATGACGACCAAGGATCGGTCGACCAGGCGCGTCACCAGGTCGAGCACCTCATCGCGGGCCACTCCGGCCCCTGCGCACACCGCCTCGGCCGCGTCCAGCGTGCAACCGCCGGCGAACACGGCCAGGCGGCGCAGCACCATCCGCTCCGGCTCGCTGAGCAGCTCCCAGCTCCAGTCGATCACCGCCCGCAGAGTCTGCTGCCGTGCCGGGGCGGCCCGCTGTCCGGCCGTGAGCACCCGGAACCGGTTCTCGAGCCGCGCCGCAAGCTCCCGCACTCCCAGGCCCCGCACCCGGGTCGCCGCCAGTTCGAGCGCGAGCGGGATACCGTCGAGGCGGTAGCAGATCTCGGCCACCGCTTCGCGGCTCTCGCCGTCGGGGACGAAGCCCGGGGCGGATGCGGAAGCCCGCTCGGTGAACAGCCGGATCGCGTCGGCCGGTTGGAGCGGCTCGACCAGGTACACGGTCTCGCCCGCCAGGCCGAGCGGCTCCCGGCTGGTGGCCAGGACGTTCGCCCCCGGCGCCGCGCGCAGCAGCAGATCCACGAGCTCGGCGGCCGGCTCGACGACCTGTTCGCAGTTGTCGAGCACGAGCAGTATCCGGCGCTCGCGCAGGGCGGCGGCCAGCCGGTCGGCGGGCGCCCTGGCCGTTCCGGGGCCCGGCGTACCGGCTGGGACGTGGTCGGGGCGCGGTGGGCTGGTCGGAACGTGGTCGGGGTGCGGTGGGCTGGTCGGAAAGTGGCCGGGGTGCGGCGGGCCGGCCGGGACGTCGCCGCTCAGGCCGAGCGTGGCCGCGACCGCCTGCGCGAGGTCGGCCACGCCCCCGCGCTGGTCGGCGAGCTCGACCAGCCACACCCCATCCGGGAATCGCGCACCCCGCGACGAGTCCTCCAGCGCCGCGATTCGGGTCGCGGCCTCCACCGCGACCCGCGTCTTGCCCACCCCGCCCGGCCCGATCAACGTGACAAGGCGGGCGCCGCCGAGAAGCCGGTCAACCTCCTCCAGAGCAGGCCCGCGCCCGACCAGAGCGGTGAGCTGGGCGGGAAGATTCGACAGAAGGCGATCTGAAACCGCAGGAGGCGGGCCGAGCGACGCGTCCTGGCGCAGAATCGCCTGGTGGAGCGCGGCCAGCTCCGGGCTGGGGTCGACGCCGAGCTCGTCCGCCAGCCGGTGCCGCAACTCCTCGTACGACGCCAGCGCCTCGCCCTGGCGACCGGCCAGGTAGAGGGCCCGGAGCTGAACGGCGCGCAGCCGTTCACGCAGCGGATGGCGGGCTACCAGAGCGGCGAGTTCTCCGGTGAGCAAGAGGTGGTCACCCGCGGCCAGGCGGGTCTCGGTCTGCTCCTCCACGACGGCGAGGCGCTGCTCGGCCAGACGGTGCGCCGCCGCGCGGGCGAACTCCTCGTCGGCGAAGTCGGCGTACGCCGGACCGCGCCACAGTTCGAGCGCCTCGGTGAGCAGCGCGGCCCGCGCCACCGGGTCGGCGGAGCGGGCCCCGGCCACCAGGGCCAGGAACCGGTCCGCGTCCACCTCGTCGGCCGGACCGAGGCGCAGCAGGTAGCCCGGCGCCTGGTAGGCCACCCGGTCGCGCCCGACAACCCGGCGTAGCTGGGAGACCTTGGCCTGCAAGGCGTTGGCGGGGTTGCCCGGCGGCCGCGCCCCCCACAGGTCGTCGATGAGCCGATCGGCGGCGACCGGCCGCCCCTCGTGTACGAGCAGATCGGCGAGCAGCGCCCTGACCTTGACTTCGAGAACCTTGACCGGCCGGCCCTCGTCGTCCCGCACCCTCAGCGGACCAAGCACTCCGAACCACACAGTGGTCACCGTACACAGCGCCGGCCGGCAGACCGTCAGCGGCCATCAGCGGACCATCAGCCACTCCGAAGCGCTCAGGAGCACAGTCGAACCCAGTCCCACCACATAGAGAGATCGGAACAAGACCATGACCGGCTCAGCGTTGACCTCCCGCCTGTTCGAACCCGCCAGGCTCGGCTCTCTCCACCTCCCCAACCGGCTGGTGATGGCGCCGCTGACGCGTAACCGCGCGTCGGCCGACGGCGTCCCCGCGCCGATCATGGCGACGTACTACGCCCAGCGCGCGTCCGCCGGGTTGATCATCGCCGAGGCCACCACGCCGAACGCGGTCGGGCAGACCTATCCCGACATTCCCGCCATCTACCACGACGGGCACGTGGCCGGCTGGCGGCGCGTGACCGGCGCGGTGCGCGCCGCGGGCGGCACTATGTTCCTGCAGTTGCAGCACGGCGGCCGGATCGGCCACCCGGACACCAGCGGGCTGACGCCGGTCGCGCCCTCGCCGGTGGTGTTCCCCGACTCGATCCACACGCCCGGCGGGCCCAGGCCGGGGGTCGTGCCCCGCGAGATGACCGTCGCGGAGATCCGATCCACCGTGGACGACTTCGCCGCCGCCGCCCGGCGGGCCATCGACGCCGGGTTCGAGGGGGTGGAGGTGCACGGCGCCAACGGTTACCTCATCCACCAGTTCCTCTCGGACGACACCAACCGGCGCGGCGACGCCTACGGCGGCTCGGTGGCCGGGCGCATCCGCTTCGCGGTCGAGGTGGTCGAGGCCGTCGCCGACGCGATCGGTCCCGACCGGGTGGGCCTGCGCATCGCACCCGGCGTCACGGCCAACGCCATGCGCGAGCACGACATCGAGCACGTCTATCCCGCGCTCGTCGGCGCGCTGGCGAACAAGGGCCTGGCCTACCTGCACGTGGTGTTCGCCGACCCCGCCCAGCCCCTGTTCCGCCGCATCCGCGCCGATTGGCGGGCGGCATTGATCGCCAACCCGTCGCTGCCCTGGCCGACCCCGTTCCCCGCCGACGGCGGCCGGCACGCGGGCGAGCGGCTGCTCGCGGCGGGCGCCGACCTGATCTCGCTCGGCCGCGCCTTCCTGGCCAACCCCGACCTGGTCGAACGGTTCCGCCGCGGCGCACCGCTCAATCCGGTGCGCGTGGAGCACTGGTACGGGGATGGCGAGCTCGGCTACACCGACTACCCGGCGCTGGCCGCCGCCCGGGAGGAGCGCGCTCCGGTCGCGGTCTGAGCTCCTGCCGTGATCTTCAGTACGGCCGCTACCAGGTCTTCCACCCCAGCCCACAGAACCAGCCCACAGAACCAGCCCACAGAACCAGCCCACAGAACCAGCCCACAGAACCAGCCCACAGAACCAGCCCACAGAACCAGCCCACAGAACCAGCCCACAGACCCGGACATTGTGCCGAACGCGGACGACGCCGGTGCGATTGAGGTGCTATATATTCATTATAAGTAGCGTCAACTCAAATCAGAGGAGCGCCGCCATGGAGTTCATCGCTCTGGCAGGGATGGGCGGGATCGGGTTCGTGCTCGTGGGAATCGTGGTCAATGTCCTCTACCTCCGCTCCGGCCTCCCGCTGCCGACTTCGGGCAAGGGCCTGGACGCGGCCACCGACTCGTTCGACGGGATCGCGGACGCGCTGAAGAAGCCGTCGGTGCTCGTACCGGTGACGTGGCTGTGCCTGACGCTCTTCGCGGCCGGGCTGCTGTCGGTGCTGTGGCGCGGAAACGCCGATCAGACGGCGTGGGCGCTGGTGGGCTTCGCCGGCGTGCTGCTGCAGAACGCGACGTTCGCCTGCGTCGAGGCGCTCCGGTTCGGCATGGCCACCGCCGCCCGCCATGGACGCGGCTCGATGGCGGGGCTGTGGGGGATGAGCAACGTGCTGTTCGGGCTCAACCAGACATTCCTGGCCATGGCGCTGCTCGGCTTCACCGTGGCCGGGGTCAGTGGTGGTCTCGTCCCCCTCTGGCAGGCGTACCTGGGATATCTCAGCGCCGCGCTGCTTGTCCTGTCTTCGCTCGCCGCCCCGTACAACGTCGAGGGCGGCAACCGCCTCGGACTGGCCGGGCTGATCGGGTGGCTGGGCTGGATCTCCTGGATCGTCGCCTACAGCGTCACCCTGCTGCTGCGCTAGCTTGCCCTACGCTACACATCATGAGCGCAGAGGGGGCCCGGCGCCGCTACGACTCGATCCGCCGTACGGCCCAGGCGATGGAGACTCGCGCCGACATCGCCCAGGCCGCGCGCCGGCTCTTCGTCGCCCGGGGCTGGACGGCGACGACCGTACGCGACGTCGCCCGCGAGGCGGGAGTCTCCGTGCCGACGGTGTACTCGGTGTACGGCAACAAGGCCGGCCTGACCAGGGCACTTGCGGACGCCGCCGGCCTGTCCGCCGACCCCTCCCGGCAACTCGCCGAGCTGGAGGCACCGGAAGCGACGCCCGAGCGGCAGCTCGCCGTGATGGCGGCCTTCGACCGGCGATTGTTCGAACACGCCGGGGACGTCATCGTGCCCCTGCGCGAAGCCGCCCGTACGGAGCCGGAACTGGCCACCCTCTACCGCGAAAGCCGCGCCCGCGCCGACGAGACCCGCGTGGCGGTGTTCTCCTCGTGGCAGGACGGCACCCTCCGCCCCGGCCTCGACGTGCCGGCCGCCGCCGACATCTACGCGGGCCTGTGCAGCATCGACGTCTACACCACGCTCACCGCCGAACGCGGCTGGCCGCCGGACCGCGTCGAGCGATGGTGGGGCGAAGCGCTGGCCCGCGAACTCCTGAACACGCCGCCGAACCACCGCTAGGCACTGAGGCGCTCGCCTTCTCGGAACCTCCAGCGGTGGCCGGGACGTCCGTGCAGAGTCCGGGTCCGGGGGAGCGATCGCGCAGCTCAGAAGTACTTCGAGGTCAGGTCGGTGGTGGGCCAGGAGGACACGGTCACCTTGTTCATGTCGTCGTCGATCCCGTCGTAGTCGAGCGACCCGCTCTCCTCGCGCCGGTTGAACAGCAGGGCGTAGCTGAACCCGTTCTGCAGTCGCGCGAGGTAGGCGAACGTGCCCGGCATCGAGCCGTTGTGCCAGGTGTTGAGGTGGCCGGTGACCTGGCGGCACCACCAGCCGCCGCCGTACCAGGAGCCGTACTCGTTGACGCCGATCTCCGGCTTGGCCACCAGCGTGGCGATCGAGGCCGAGCTCAGCACGGTGCCCGGCCGGTCGAAGGCGAGGGTCCAGCGGACCAGGTCCACGGCGGAGGCCAGCCAGCCGCCGTTGGCGTCCTGGTTGGGCATGTTGAAGCCGCCGTAGGGGTACGGGACGGTGGTTCCGGAGGTGTCCAGCACGGTCTTGTTCGTGTACTGCGACTCATACCTGACCTCTCCGGCCGCGGCCTCGCTCCTGAGGCTCTCGCCGAGCCTCATGCGGGTGATGCCGAGCGGCTGGAGCAGCTTGGTCGTGATGTACGTCTCGTAGGGCTGGCCCGAGACCTTCTCGATGATCCGGCCGAGCAGCAGGTACCCGTAGTTGCTGTAGACCATCTTGGTGCCTGGGGCGTGGTCGAGCGGGCGGGCGGTGGCGTACCGGATGATGTCGTCGTGCCCGATCGGCAGCGGCACGTCGAGCGCGGCCGAGATGGTGTGGTCCAGCCAGAGCTGGTCCTTGGAGACGTCGCGGTCCCAGCCGCCGAGGTGCTGCATGAGGCGGAGCACGGTGACCTGCTCCATCCGGGCGTCGGCCGGGGTGAGGCCGAGCAACTGGGTGACCTTGGCCGACAGGCTCAGCTTGCCGTCCTGCACCAGGCGCATGACGGCGGCCGAGGTGATGTTCTTGCTCAGGCTGGCGATCCGGAACAACGACGTCGGCGATGGGACGGACGGCACCCTGGAGTAGTCGTCGTAGCAGTAGCCGCGCGCGAGCAGGATCTTGCCGTTCTTCATGATGGCCAGCTGCGCCGCCCTGATCTGGCGATCCAGCACGAACTTCTTGAGCAGGTTGTCGTACCCCGCCAGTTGCGTCGGCGCGGTTCCCGTCACCCGTACGACAGGGGCGGGTGGCGCCGCCTGCGCCGGTCGCCCGGCGATCAGCGTCGTCGGCGCCGCCGCGAGAAGAGTTCTGCGGGAAAGGCCGGTCACATACGCCCCTTAAGTCATATCCGATACTTGAGTCACATAGCTTACGGATGTCATGGTCTTCGTCGAAGCGGACCGGCAGGCGTAGCGAGCGGCTGCACCACTGGCTTCACCCCGCGGGGTCTCCGGGAGGCAACGCCGCGGTCCGAGTCCACTCGCCCGCCCGAGTCGGCCAGCCAAGGGCGGCGGAAGGGGGCGGCGGAAGGGGGCGGCGGAAGGGGGCGGCTCTACACGCGGGACGTTTGTCCTGACTCGCTATCGCCACTGACGGGCGGTTGCTGCTCGCGCCCCTGCTCTCCCCGAGATCCTGGCCCCCGGTAGGCGGTCGGCCCGTCCTCAACCGCCAGCCGGCGGTGTGACGTGGTGGGGAGAGACCCCGGCGATGGCCCTGAGCCGGTCGGTGCGCCAGGCCACGATGTAGTCGAACGTGGCGCCGCCCTCCACGGGGATGAAGGCTATGTCGGGAGGCGGGCAGAGGTCCGGCATCTGGGCGGCCGGCGAGGGCGACCCGTGGCCTGAGGTGACGTGGGCGAGGATCTCGTGGAAGCCTGGCAGGCAGACGGCCTCACGGCCGGGCACCGGCAGGCGATGGCTGATCCAGCAGCCGGACATGTCGTTGGCGAAGAACCCTTTATGTGCGATCTCGCCGTAGCCGACGCTGGCGCGGCGCGCCGCGGGTCGTCTGCAGGCACGCCGAGCACCGCCGGCTCCGACGGCAACACCGGTCGGACGGCAACACTGGTCCGACGGCAACACTGGTCCGACGGCGAGCTCCGGCTCCCGGACCGGCAGGGCAGCACCAACAGGCCGACCTCCACCCGACCCCCGTATGGACTGGCCGCATCCTGCTGGGCTTTGGCGGCCCATGGCCGTCCGTGGAGAGGGGACGTGTACTCAGCGGGTGAGCGTGCACCCGCAGTGGGGTTACGCACCTATGTGGCACGATCGCCCATGGTGTTCGTCCAATGTCCGGGGTGGTTGCGGTGGGTACCGAGGGCCGGGATGGCGGGGAATTAAGGCGTGAGCTGGACGCCGTCAAGATCATCCTGCTTATATCCCCTGATCATGGTCTTGCGGCTGCATGGGGGCACCGTCAGCTGCCTACCAAGGGCGCAAAGCAAAAGACCTGCGCCTGAGGAACCGCAGGTCGGGCGTCTGTATTGCCGATCTGGGTGAGTGCCCCCGGCAGGATTCGAACCTGCGGCACCCGCTTTAGGAGAGCTCGAGTCGAACGGTGTCCGGTTTCTCTACTAACGGGCATATGTGATTGTTGCTCGACCTGCATTGGCTCCTCAGGAAGGACGTCCCCACTGTCCATCGCTGGGCGGGTGTTTGCACTGGTGGAAGCGATACTCCCGGCGGGAGCCTTGCAAGGCGGTCCCGCTCTTCTCAGATGCGGGTGTCAACGGCGAGTTGATGCGGGCCAAGAAGTCCGGACCGGTTCATGTGCATGGCCAGATGAGCCGTTCTACGGGGCTAGCGAGGGCGCGGCCGACGCGCTGGCTGCCAGTGCTTCAATGCTTCGACGACCACGTACGGGTGTCGCGTCAACATTGGTCGGCCCACGAGGTGGACAGGTAGTCCTGCAGTTGACGGTGCCGGAACTGGTACGCGATCCCGGCGACGCGAACCAGCCGTGCGCGGTAGGCCCATTTAAGCAGGCGCCCCTTCCTCCAGGGCAGCGGCTGACTGCTCCAGCGTGCTCAGGTGATGTCTGAAGACTTCACGGCTTTGGCGGTATGCGCAGTGGCGCTGCTGGTGGGCGTATCAGAGTGAGCAGCGAATCCCTCTGTTTCTACAGGTCAAGTGGTAGGTGTCTGAGTGTGTCTCCCGCCGGCCTGCCAGGCGTGATGTCAGGCATTTCAAAGCCGCCGCGTACGCGGATGCCGCCGCGTGTGTGAGGATCTGGTGCAGAGTTCATGCATCACGCTCGACACCTCCAAACGGGCCCCGGAAACGGCCCGGTGGGGCGAGTATGGGGACTCGACACGAGCTCTGTGAAAGGCGGCGGGGTGGGGAACGAATTCGTCGTGCTCTCTGACGCACCAGTAGGCCTGGCCGGAGACCGGCTCGACTTCGTCCGTTACGTGGACGCCCTCGCGGAGCTGGTCACCGCGGACACCACCCAGACCCCGTTCACCGTCGGCGTCTTCGGCGCATGGGGCAGCGGCAAGTCGAGCTTGCTGCGGATGCTCGACGAGCGGCTGAGCACCGACCACGCGGAGCGTACGGTGCGGGTGCACTTCAATCCGTGGGTGCACCGGCGGGAGCCGAACATGCTGCTGCCACTCCTGCACACGCTGCAGGACACGCTGGCCGAGGACCGCAGCAACCGGTTCAGGGAGACCGTCAAGCGCCTCCGGTTCATGATTGCGAACCTGACCACGGACGCGCTGCTGCGCAAGGTCTCCGGCGGAAACGTCTCCATCGACAAGATCAACGAGCTGGCCGAGCAGTACGCTGAGCAGCGCGGCAAGGTCGAGAGCGAGATGCGCAACCTGCGGCGCACCCTGCAGGAGCAGGCCGACGCGGTGGGCGAGCGGGGCGCGCGGCTGCTGTTCTTCATCGACGATCTCGACAGGTGCGAGCCGCACGAGATCATCGATCTGCTGGAGTCCGTGAAGCTCTTCCTCGACCTGCGCAACGTCTGTGTCATCCTGGCCGTTGCCAAGAACGTGGTCGACCGCGGGGTCGGGGTCAAGTACCGAGAGTTCGGGTTCGAGGCCTCGACGGTCATCGAGATCGGCGACGAATATTTGGACAAGATGATCCAGTTACCGCTGTACCTGCCTCCAATCGAGGCCGAGCGTTTCCTGTCCGGCCTGGAGCTCACCGGCGACCTGGCCGAGCACGCCAGTCTGCTGAGCGAGATCGTGGTGCCCAACCCGCGCCGCATCAAACGGGTGCTGAACTCCTGCTCGATGGCGAGCGTGATCGCCCGGGGCTCCCGCGTCCGTCCTGACGTGCTGATCAGGCTCGCGGCCCTGCGGATCCAAAGCCCGGAGCTCTACGCTGCCGTCGCCGCGCGGCCGGAGCTGGCGCCGGCGCTGGAGGACGCATACGCGGGCCGCCTGCCGCTCGACCGTCCTGACCAGTTCATCGCCCGCTATGGCCAGGCCGACGCGGATGCGGTGAAATTGGCGGTGCAGAAGTTTTACCGCGCCCAGGCCTACCTGAGCGCCGTCTTCGCGGACACGGTTTTCGCCGAGGTGAAGGACGAGTTGCCACGTTATCTCAGGATGCTGGGCAGTTAGCGTATGACCGAGGCGGCCCTGCGGTATGAGCTCTACGGATTGAGCGACGGTAATCCCTACCGGATCGATCCACTCAATCCGCTCGTCCACGACGGCGACCGGGTCATGCTCGTCGACGTCAACGGTTTCGCCGCCATGACCGAAACCCTGCGCACCTACCTGGAGCGGACGGCGGCGGCGAACGAATCAGCCTTCGTCGTGGTCAGCGGCACGGACTTCACCGGCCGCACCACCGTCGCCAACCACGTGCTCGACGTCTACAGCCAGGTCCGCGGCCTCGGCAGGCGTCTGCTGGTCACCCGCATCAGGGTCGAGAACAACCGCGACGTCGACTCGGTGACGGCGGCCATGGTCGAGCTGCAGAACGAAATCGAGAAGGCCGGCCTGACTCTGACCCCCGAGCTGCAGTCCGCTCTCGACGCCATCGAGACGATCGGTTCAACCAGCGGTGAGACGATCTACGCCAGCCGGTATCGCGCGCTCGCCCGCCGGCTGCACAACGAGCTGAGCGGCCAGTCACTGGGCGAGCACACCTTCGGCGTCGTGTTCGAGGGACTGCGCCAGACCAGCCTTGTCGGCAGGATGCGCAAGGTGTTCGAGGACAGCCGGTCGATCGCAGTCTTCACGCACGGCGCCTACAAGCACGCCAACACCCCGGCCGTCGACGAGCTGCACACGCTCGACGCGCACCTCATCCGGCTGCGCTCACTGGACGGCCCGCAGATCCGGTGCGTGGCCGAGGAACGGTGGAAGGGCGCCTCCCCGTTGCCGAGCCCGTTCCCTCCCGACAGCCTGGAGGTGGTGTGGTCCGAGCCCGCGCCGATCAAGTCTGTGGTCAAGATGCTCGGCGCCTGGATCGACTTCCGGCTGCGGACGAGCGCCGACGGGGGCGCCTGGCCGGAGAACACCGAGCTTGAGATCGGTCGGCAGTTCATGACCGCGACGATCGACCTGCTCAGAACGCTGGGGCACTCGTCATGACCGGCGGCGAGCGCAACCCGTTCCCCGCGCGCGGCACGATGAGCATGGAAGAGCACGTGCGCGACGGTGACATACTCGACGCCGAGATCACCGGCCCGACCGTCATGCTCACCCCCGTCGACCGGCTGACTGCATGGGTCCGGCGCTATCTCGACGTGGCTGCGCTGCGTTCGCGCAACAGCGGGCAGGCGGTCTTCCTACACGGCGAGCACGGATCGGGCAAGACGCACGCCATCCGCTACGCGCTCGGGCAGGCGGCCGCGAAGGCGGCGGAGACCGGCGCGCTGCGACTGTACGTCAAGGCTCAGGACGGCGACTTCGTGGCGCTCTACCGGCGGCTGATGTCGCAGGTGGGCCAGGACCGGCTGCGGGAACTCGCCCTGGCGTTCCGCGGCGTGCTGGCCGTCGAGCGGTTCGGCGCCCGCTTCGGCACGGACGCCCCGCCCGCGCTGCTCGCGGAGGTCCGCGAGAACCCGGCCAGGCTGGCCCTGCTCTACGAAGAGCTGCTGGTCGAGCCGGGCTCGGTGCTGGAGGCCGAGGCCGGCGAGCTGGAACGGGTCTCCGACGACGGGCAGGAGTTCCAGCGCGCCCTGGCCGGGCTGCTGGAGCCGGCGAACGAGGAGGCCGCCTACACCTGGTTCACCGGCCGCGACCTCGACCTGGCCGAGGCGGAGCGGCTCGGCGTCTCCGGCCCGCTCGACGATCCTGACCAGTGCCGCTTCGGGCTGCAGCTTCTCACGGCGCTGTCCACCCGCGCAGGACGGCCGATCATCGTCGTCATCGACCAGTGCGAGCGTCTCGTCCTCGACCGGCCGGACAACGTGGGCCTGCTGCACTCGCTGGTCGAGCGCGTTCCGCAGGAGTCCGGCATGCTGCTGCTGTCGGGGAGCACGGCGGCCTGGCACGCGCTGCCGGACGACCTGCGGCAGCGCTTCGGCGGCAACCACGTCGACACCTCGCTCATCAGCCCGGAAGAGGCGCGCCAGGTGCTCGACGCCTATGCCGGGTGGGTGGCGTTCCACTCGGACGCGGTGTCCGAGCTGCTGCGGGTCAGCGGGGGAAACATTCGGCTCCTGCTGCAGCTCGCCTGGCGCCTGGTCGAGGCGGCTCCCCCCGGCCGCACCGTGATCGACCGCGCGCTCGTCCGCGAAGTCGCCGCGTCCGCCCTCGTCACTCGCGAGGATGTCGAGCTAGCCGTCGAGGCGTGGCTGCACGACGAGCGGGCTCCTTACGTACGGGACTGGCAGGGCAACGGGGGCAAGGCGGATTTCGCCGTCCTGTCCGACTTCGGCCCGCAGCTCCTCATCGACATCAAAGAGGCGCTCTTCACCACCTCGGCCGCCACCCGGTTCTTGAAGCAGTCCAGCCTGCTGCGCCGGGCGCGGGAGCAGGGCTGGCCCGCCCGGGTCCTGCTGATTGTCGTCGGGTACGTCAACCCGGCCGCGCTGCCGCTACTGCGGCGAGCCGCACACGACGTTGTGGTGTTCACTGGCGCAGGCTCTCTCGACCGGTTGCGTGGCTTGGCCGCCGGGCTCGACACGACGTCCATCGCGCATGACTCGCGGATGGCGCCCTACCGCGGACTCGCCCCGTTCACCGAGGCCGACGCCGAGCTGTTCTACGGACGCGAGCAGGAGGTTGACAGGCTCGTCGCCGCCCTGGCCGGGCGCTCGCCCGTGGCCGGTCTGCTGATGGTGACGGGCGCGTCGGGGGCGGGGAAGTCGTCGCTGCTGCGCGCCGGGCTGCTGCCCGCGCTCGCTCGCGGCGCGATGGGAGAGCAGGTTGCGCGTTGGCGGCGCATCGTGCTCGTCCCCGGCGTCGAACCGGTGTCCGAACTGGCCGTGCACCTGGCGAGCGCATTGGGCACGGACGTGGTGGGGCTGCGCGACCGGCTGCGCACCAACCCGGAGGACGCCCACCTGCTGGTGAACCAGGTGATGGGTGCCTGGCCCGAGACGCCGGAGGGCGAGCGGGGCCTGATTCTGGTCGTCGACCAGTTCGAGGAGATCTTCACCCTGGCCGACCCCGAGGAGCGGAAGGTGATGGTGCGGGCGCTGCACGTCATCGCCACCAAGGTCAGGCAGGCGTTCGTGATCATCTCGGTCCGCGGCGACTTCATCGACCAGTGCGCCCGCCATCCCGAGCTCCTGGCGGCGCTCAACGACCGCCCGTTCGTCCTCGGCCCGATGTCCGAGCCCGACCTGGTGCGCGCAATCAGAGGACCCGTCATGACTGCGGGCCTCACCATCGAACCCGGCCTGGTCGAGACCATCCTGGGAGACGTGGGTGCACTCGGCGGGAGCCAGGGATTCGGCACCCTTCCCCTGCTGTCGCAGGCGATGCTCGCCGTATGGGAGCGGCGCGAGAGCGGCCGTCTCACGCTGCGGGCGTACCTGAGCAGCGGCGGCGTCGCCCAGGGCGTGAGCAACCGGGCGGAGGAGGTCTACGGCAGGCTCACCGACGATCAGCAGCGTGCCGCCAGGGCTCTGTTCCGCCGCCTCACGTCCGTCACCCGCGACAGCGTGCCCGTGCGCCGTACCATCCCGCGGCGCCTAGTGGAGGACGACGAGGAGTTGGCCGCGGTGGTGGAGGCGTTCGGCTCCGCTCGTCTCCTCATCATCGACCGTGACACGCTGCAGATCGCGCACGACATCCTCCTGCACGCCTGGCCGCGGCTACGCGACTGGCTGCGCGAGGATCTTGAGGACACCAAGCTGATCAATGAGATGCTGGACGACGCGCTCGAATGGGAAGCGGCCGGCCGCGAGGTTGCCTTCCTCTACCGGGGCAGCCGTCTAGCGACGGCACGGGAATGGCTGGAGCGCGATTCCGGTAACCGGCCGGGCCTGCACCCGATCATGGTGGACTACATCGAGGCGTCGTGGCGGCATCAGCGCCGCGCCACGCGCACCCGCCGTCTCCTGTTGGTCAGTCAGACCATCCTGCTGGTGACGTCGCTGGTCGCGGTGTTCCTGGCCATGCAGTCGCTGCGGACCGTCCAGGAGCAACGTGAGAAGATCACCTCCCGTCTTCTGGCCGAGCGCAGTGTCTCCTTCGCCACGGACGAACGGCTCTCCACGCTCCTTGCGCTCGCCGCCTGGCGGATCAGCCCAACCCAGGAGGCCAGGGTCAGCCTGGAGAACGTGGTGTCGCGTCCCATTCCGTCTGCCGCCATCGAGCTCGGCCCGGTGACGGCGCTGAGCTTCAGCCCGGACGGCGCCCTGCTCGCCACCGGGACCAGTGACGGGTCCGTCCGGCTGTGGAACACAGCCGATGGCAAGACCGCCGAACCCGCCCTTGCAGGCAAGGGCAGCGCGATCACCGCGATCGTCTTCAGCGGCGGCGTGCTCACCGCCGCCCGCGAAGACGGCGATCTGCTGCTGTGGACCGTCCGGAACGGGCAAGCCGAGACGGCTTCGCGGCGCGTCATCTCCTCCCCCGACGCAGCGACGTCGGTCGCGGTGAGCGCCGACGGCACTGTGCTCGCGGCGGCGACGAAGACAGGGGTGCGCCTCTGGGACGTGGCCAGCGGCAGGCGCCTCAGAGAGTGGCGCACCCAGGCGACCGCCCTGGCCTTCAGCCCCGACAGTGGTGGGCTCGCGGCGGGCGTCGGGGACGACCGCGTCCTGGTGCTGGACGTCCGCGGCCCCGCGCACACAAGCACCCGGCTGGCGTTCACGGGTCACGGCGCCGAGGTGCTCGCGGTGGCGTTCTCCCCCGACGGCAGGACCCTGGCCAGCACGAGCGCCGACGGGACGATCCGACTATGGGACGTGGCGGCGCAACGGCTCGTGGGAGCACCGCTCACCGGGCACACGGACGCCGTCACGTCGGTGGCCTTCTCGCCCGACGGGCGGATCCTGGCCAGCGCGAGCGCCGACAGGACGGTCCGGCTCTGGGACGTGAAGGCGCAACGCCAGATCGCCATGCCGTTGACCGGGTTCACTGATCGGGTGACGTCCGTGGTGTTCGGCCCCGCGGGCACGTCGGTGCTGGCCGTGGGCGTGGACGGCACGGTCCGGAGCTGGACCCTGCGCGGCACCACCGACCTGGTCTCCAGCGCGTGCGCCATCGCCGACGGGCGGAAGCTGACGCCGCAGGAATGGAGCGAGTACGTGCCGGGCTTCCCCTATCAAGAGCTGTGCTGAGGTTTACGGGTCTCAGTTCCAGGCCAGGGCCTGCAGCCATACAGGTCTCTATACGACGAAATCGTTTGCTTTTGCACGGCGGGCTCACGAAACGTTGTCTGCATGCTGTTCTGACGGACAGACCGCCGCTACTGCCAGATAACGCGGCGCGTCCTGCCCGCAGGTGCTGGCCCATCGGTTCTGGATGATTTTGTTGTGTGCCGATGGCCTGGACAGCACCGCCGTGGCGCGGCGTCTGGAGTGATACCCCTGGCTTTCAGCCCGGCTGTTGAGGTGCGGAAGGGTACGGGCGGCGTTCACGGCACCCTGGGCGGGTAGAGCACGTCAGCGGGCTCTGATGGGTGGTGACCCAGGTGGTTGGGTTCGGAGTCCTCGCCTTTGGCCGGCGTGAGGAGTTCGGCGAAGCTGCGGACAAGGCGGGATGGTGTCTGGCGAGGGCGGTGGAACTCCTGCCTCATTCCTTTAGGTCGAGGGCGCCGTATCCTACCCTGCGGGCGTGCGCGTGCAGGTCATCGACAGTGATATCGGTGTCTGGTTCGAGCTGGCGGCAGACGCGTTCGAGAACCATCGTCAGTTCTGAGATCGTGCGGCGGGTCGCCGTGACGTAGGCCAGCGCCCGGGTGAGGACGGTTTTGGTCCGCGTAGGGGCGTCGTCGCACCACAGTTGGAGGACGTGGCTGCGCGGAGCAACGTACGAGCCGAGCATCATCAGGGAGAAGGTGCCCTTCTCCCTTGCTCCGACTGTGCGCTCAGAGTAGCGAGAGGGCGGGAGGACGAGCCGGAAGCTGTAGTGGTCGACCCAAGTGAGCGCCTGCGGGGGGATATTTCGTTCGCGCATCCACTCGGCGAAATGGTCGCGGGGCTGCTCGGAGTCGGTGCTCTCCATCGCGTGAGTGGCTTTCGGCCAGGAGTTGAGGATCTCCTCCAGATGATGGTCCCGCAGTTCGGCGACACCGGAGTAGACAAGTGTCCTGAGCCGCTGGCCGTCGTGCGCCCTGACGGCGTAGTAAGGCAGGAATGCCCGGCTCACCTCCAGCACCTCGAGGTTGAGCAGCTCATCCGGCAAGTCGTACTCGCCCCGGTCGGGACGCCGGGCCAGCTCCGCGACGGCGCCCGGACGGAAGGCGCATGCTTCAGGAAGGAGGTGAAAGGCCCGCTGGGCGTATGCGGCGTCCTGGTCCAAGATCCGGACACCGTGGGCGTAGTGAGCGGTACGCAGCGGTCCGCCTCGTACGCCGTCGAAGTACAGGCGCAGCCGCTCCTGCTTCTCGGTGTAGCGGCGGTCGTCGCGGACTGATCGCAGTCCGCGCTCGGTGAGGGAGAGGGCGTCGGCGCTGCCCTGTAGGTGGCCGATTCCGCCGAGGAAGCGCAGCACTCGGTCGACCATGTGCTCGGAGACGCCCAGGAACGCTGCGATGTCTTGGAGCCGGGTGAACCCGCCTTCGGCGATGGCAAGGCCGACGTACCGGTCGAGGAGGTCGAACGGGCCGCGTTCCTCAATGGTCGCGGAGAGCTCCGCGGCGTGTAGAGGGAGTGCGAGCGCGTGGATGCGTACAGGCCGGATGCCGCGTAGGTCGGCAGCGTGTTCCAGGGCTCGGGCCGGAGCGTAGAGGATTGTGTCGGTCGACGTGCTGCTCATGGGTGCTCCCCGAGGTGTCGCGTGATTTCGCGGTACCCGCGCAGGTCCCCGGCGGTTCGCACGTGGTCGTGCAGCGCTCGCGCCAGGTCGCGGAAGCCGGGGTCGCTGGCGTTGAGGAGCGTGGTGAGATCGCCGACGAGGATCAGCCGCTGCTTGGCACGGGAGAAGGCCACGTTGGAGCGGCGTACCTCGCGGAGGAAGCCGATGCTGCGGTACGGGTTACTGACCGTGAACCCGAAGAGGATGGTGTCGTGCTGGCCGCCCTGGAACGAGTCGACGGTCGCCACCCGGCGGGCGACGACGCTCTCGTCACCGATGCGCCGGGTGAGCAGGGAGGTGACCAGGCCGATCTGAGCCGCGTACGGGAGAATGACCGCCCAGTCGTCGGACCGTGCGTGGTAGTGGGCCGCCAGGAGCGCCAGCAGCCTGGCTTCGCACATGTTGAGCCGGCTGTCCTTCGGCCAGGGCTCGTCCGCGCGAGGCTTCCGTTCGCGCCGCTCCCGCTCTGGGAGCTCCGCGGTGTCGATGAACGCCATGGGAGCGGCGAACAAGTCGTCGTGGTGAACCCGTCTCACGTCAGTTTCCAGGAGACCGCTGTAGAAGTGGCGAGAGATGAAGCGAGACAGGCTCTCGGGCATCCGGCGCTGAAAGCGAAGCAGTTCCTTGTTCTCCTGAGGCGTGGAGGGAAACAGCAGCTCGAAGGCGCTGTCGGTGATGAGCCGAGCCAGCCCGGAATCGCCGGGGTGCTCTGCCGCGGCCCAGGCGACGAGCCGTTGATCCGGCAGCGGCGGAAGCTGGACGTGGTCGCCGACGAGGACTGCCCTGCGTGCCCGGACCAGTGGAACGAGCAGGTCGGCTGTGCTGATTTGGCCGGCCTCGTCGACGATGGCCACGTCGAAGTCGACGTCGTCGAGATGCTCGCTCGTCGCGGTGCCGATACAGGTCGCGCCGATCACATCGGCGTATCTGACGAGCTCGCCGTACAACTGTTCGGTCCGCCGTTCGAGTTCTCCCCGCCAGGAGGTCAGGAGGCCGAGCCGACTGCGCATCAGCGCGAGTACCGAACCCGCGGCGGGGAGGAACGCGGCCAGCCTCGCCGGGTCGGCACTGATTTCGGGCGTCTCGCCGTCGAGCAGTCCGCGCAGGGACGTGGCGACCTTCGCGGCCCGCTCGGCGCCGGCTCGTTGTCCGGCCAGGTCGCGTTCGTGAGCCCGGCGGGCGGCCACGAGGTCGGGATGAGTGGCGCGGACCTTGTCGAGCTCGGCCGCCAGCCGTGCCCGATCCTGCACCGTCACGGTCAGCGTCTGGCGGATGCCCTCTGACCCGGCAGCCGTCGTGGACCGCTCCTGTTGGAGTCGGGTGAGCCGCCGCCGGAAGAGCCGGCCGACCAGCGGGAGATCGGCGGCCCGCCGAGCCCTGTTCAGCATGTGGTCGAGCCGGTTGAGGGCAAGGATGTGCCCGGCGAGTAGCTCCTCGTGGCGGCGCCCCTCGTCGTCCAGGGCCCTTATCCGCCGTCGGAGATCGGCGGTTACGAGCTCTTCGCGCTCGGCCAGGGCGGCGGCGCTGTGCCGGACCTGCGCACCGACATCGTCCAGACGCCGCAGGTCCTCGGCGAGCTGTCGATACAGCGCGTCCGCTGGGCCATCCGAAGCCGCGGCGCCGTAGCGGGCGAGGACGGGTTCGGTCCGCTCGGCGATGCGCCGCTGGAGCTCGACCGCCCGCGCCTCCAGCATCAGGTGCTCGCAACCCGGCGTAACGCCGTTCTCTCGGCCGATACGCAGGACCAGCAAGTCTTCCGGCAGGTCCTGAAGCACGTTGTCGACCGCTCGATTGGTGTAGGACGAGATGAGGACCTTGCGCTGCTCCTCGGCACAGGCCAGGACGATCTGGCGGATGGTGTGCGTCTTGCCGGTGCCGGGCGGCCCCTGGATGAGGGCGAGGTCGGGAACAGCCAGCGCCTTGTGGAAGGCGCTGAGCTGGCTGGTGTCCAGACGTTCGCGGGGATGACGCCCGAGCGCGGGGGCGAAGGTCTGGAAGCCGTGGTCGACCAGCGCGGTCAGTAGCAGCGGATTGCGGGCGCGGCCTTCCCTCAGGATCTCGATGGCCGCTCGCTTCTTATCGAAGGCGATCAGGTTGGGTGACTCGGCGAAGGCACCGCTCTCGGGGATCCGGCCGAAGTCCACGGGCCGTTCAAACCGCACCATCGCCACGCCCTCGTCGATCCGCTCAATACGGCCACGCAGATCGGGCTCGCCGTCGATGTGCACGCGAGTGCCTTCCGCCAGCCGGTTGGCGTCGATGAGCTGGAAGGCGTGCACCGACCGCGCGGAGCGGCGGGTCGCAGCCACCGAGGAGACGCGGTGATACGGGACGAGCCGGCTGGCGTCACCCGCCGAGGCCTCGATCCGTCGTCCCTGGTCCACCAGCGTGGCGAGTCGGTCGAGATAGGCGGTGTGGGAGGCCCGTACCTTGGGCTCCTGATCGGGCGGTGCGGTGATGCCGGTGGCCCAGGCGGTCTGGATGGCTGGCCAGCCGGAGGAGTGACGTAGCTGATAAGGGTGATCGAAGACCCGCCATCGCCCGGCGCGCAGCAGCAGGCCGCCCCGCACAATCTGGTCGTGGTCGCTGAAGCGCATTGGATGGATCCAGACGATCCGGTAGCCGCGCAGGTCCTGGGTGGGGAACATCATGAGCGCGTACCGGCCGTCGACATAAATCTTGAGAGAGTCGTGGCGGCCCTCCCGGCCGCGTTCCAGACGAGCAGGAATCAGGTTCTGCGGCCCGGCCGCCCACAGGTCGTGGCAGATGCCTTCCAACCCTGGCAAGAGCGGATGACGCTCGCGCTGCCCGATCAGCTTGCTGGGAAAGTTCTTGGACCAAATCAGACCGACCTCGGCACCGAGGTCGACGACCCTTCTCTCCACGGTCTGCTCCTTCGCCTCAGATGCGCAGTCCAGCGCCGAGCTCCACGATGTCGCCACGTTCGGCCGGATCGGGTGAGAGCGCGCGGTCGAGGGCACGGGCAAAGCGCTCCGGGACGGCAGAGTTCAGGACGGCGGCCGAGACGAGCGATACTGGTGGACGCCCGGTCACCGTCACGTGGATCAGCTCGGCCAGCTGTCGGACGTCCTCGGCGGGCTCGATGGGATGCAGAAACGCCTGGCCGGCGTCGCGCAGGAAGAGCGCTCCGTTCCGGTCGGTCATGATCGAGTCATCTGCGAGGGCACCGTGGGCGAGGCCCCTGGCGTGTAGGGAGGCCAGCCCTTTGCAGAGCCCGGCGGCTCCGGCGGCCAGGACACGGACGGCCTCGGCTTCGCGGCCTCGGCCGCCGTAGAAGTGGGCCAGGGTGGTGAACGAAGGCAGCGCGGTGACCAGCGTCGCCCTCTCTGCGGTCATGGACGCCGCGACGGGCGTTGGCAGGCCGGGGAGTGCTTCGGTGAGCAGGCCGGCCTCGGCGGCCAGGGCGAGGCGGCGTTCCAGGGCCTCGGAACTGGACCATCTGGTGGCGATCCTGCGGATCCAGACGTGACGGCCGTCCGGCGCGAACGCGAACGCCCGGGACACGATTGCTGTGCCGTCCGCGGACCTCTCCTCCTCGGGATCCCTCGCGACCTGGTAGGCGACGCCCCCGATCTCCACGATCTTTCCAAGGCCCGTCGGCTCCACGTCAAGCGGTTTGTCCGGCTCCGGTCGGGCTCGTTCGACGACCACCCACCCCTCATGCTCGGCCTTGATGGCGCGCAACTGATCGTCCGGCCACAGGCCCGGCTCTTTGTCGATGGTCCGATGGCAGCTCGGGCACAGCAACATGAGGTTGCCGAGGCCATCGACTTCGGTCGGCCTGGCCGCCTCCCGGCGAGGCCCGTCCGGGGAGTGCGGTGCGATGTGGGCCATTTCGCCGATGTGGTGGGTGCCGCCCTCGATGTCCAGGGGTCTGCGGCAGATGGTGCATCGCCTGTCGGTCGCGTCGAA
Source organism: Nonomuraea sp. MTCD27 (assembly GCF_041950495.1). NCBI lineage: Bacteria > Bacillati > Actinomycetota > Actinomycetes > Streptosporangiales > Streptosporangiaceae > Nonomuraea > Nonomuraea sp. MTCD27. The sequence continues at coordinate 256,344 of NZ_JBGNUW010000009.1, forward strand.
GAGCGCGCGCCGGATCTCAGTGGGAATGTGCTTGCGCTGAGCTTGCGCCACCCCAGGATGGTAACGACTGCTGCTTCCAGACGGTGGCTCTCCTGCAGAAGTTGGGCTGAGATCACGTCAATGCGCCTGCGTCCGGAGCGCGTAGGAATCCGAGGTCAGGCGGCCCTCGGCCTGGATTGCGATCAGCAGCCGCTGCAAGATGCCATCGGCAGACACCAACAGTGATCCTTATAGATCTTGCCCCAGAGCCGGACTGTTCGCACCCGGTGAGATGAATCACTGGGTTCGGTGGACCATGGTCTCCATCAAAGCTGGGGGCGGTTCATGAACCAGTCCAAACGCCAGACGGAGCGGATGGACCGCTCGTCTTGCCTGTGCGGAGACGCCTCCGAACCCCTGGCTTCGGCCGATGCTATTTGTACCACCGGTCGTGCTGATACTTGGAGGCCTCGGGCCCGTCGAGTTCATGCGTCGTGTTGTTGAGCCGGACGAGGAAGACGGCTCCCTTCGCTCCCGTCTTCGTCCGGGTCGTATATACCGGCGCTGAGGCGGGCGCGACGTTGACGCGGGCGACTGTGCGTTCGTCGACGGTGCCGAACGCGACGGTCACGTTGGCCGTCACGGCCTTGCCGAAGGACTGAATGAGCAGCCCGGTCAGCCACTGCTCCCAGCCATCGGTGTTCTTCTTGGAGAAGACGGCCAGTTCCTCTTCCAGGCCCAGCACTGATCCGTCGTCCTGAACGCCGACCAGCAGCGTCCCTCCGTGCCCGTTCATGAAGCCGGCGACGGTCTTGATGACCGCCCACTCCATCGCCTGATCCTTCAGCCCGGTGTCCAGGTTCATGCGGCCGGTCGACTTGAACTCGACGACCTTGCTCTCCCCGGCCTTGATCAGTGCCTCGATACCGCGTGCCAGCGCGGCGGCGCCGCGCTGCACGGAGAAGGGGCTGTCCTGGCCGTCGCCCCGGTTCACCGGCCGGCCGGTCGCATCCTCGATCTGACGGATCAGCCGTTCGAAGCGTGCGTCGAAGACGGCGCCGAAGTCGTCCTGACGGAGCGCGACCGGGTCGATGTCGTGGCTGTTGCAGATCGCGTCCAGGTCCTGCGGACTCACCGGCACACCGGATTCGATCGCGACCAGATACTTGCTCGGCGCGCTCGCGCCCATCCATCCCCATGTCTGCCCGTCGATGGCGGTCTTGTTGACGATGCAGTTGGCATACGCGCTGTCAATGCCGTTCGCCGCGCACCATTTCTGAGGGAAGATGTGGCGGATGTCGATCGAGTCCGCCGCGTACGCCTTCGCGTCGATCGTCTCGCCGGTGCGGAAATCGCGACCGCCCCGCTTCATTACGAGCGCGTAGAGACCCTTCTAAGCGGCACTGTTGCGGCGGCTCAACCCCAGCAGCCGTTCAGCCTGGAACTGCGACTCGCGCACCGTGCGCGGTTCCTCGCCGTTGTCCTGAACCCACGCGAGCACGTCCTGGAGGTCGTTGGCGAAGCGGGTCTCCGTGGTGCCGCCGTACAACTCGCCGAACACCCCGCACCAGTACCACTGACGCAACTTCGCGATCGGCTCCGGCGTGAACGCGCCCTCGCCGAGCAAGGTGAGAATCGCCGTCAAGGGAACGAGCTGGGTGCTGTACGGGAGGTCGCGGGCGCGGAAGATGCGCTCGCGTTGCAGGAATCGCACCACTCCCTGCAACGCCCGGGTGACGGCATCGGCCCAGCGCCGGTATTCGCTCAGGGGCAGCGACAGCATGTCGCGGCGTTTGGCCGACACGGCCGGGACGCGGTCACTGCGAATCCGGTCCCGGGTGCGTTCCTCCCAGCGGTCACGAGTCCAGAGCAGCGTGACGATCTGCAAGAAGGTCGTGGCGTCCAGGTCTGCGAGCAGCGGCTCGTCCGCCCAGGTCGCTCGCCGCCTCTCCCAGTCCTCGCGCAACCGGAAGTTCTCCGCGGCGTACGTCGCCGTCAGCAGCTCGAAGACCGTCAGCTCGACGCCGCCGGTGTTTACCTTCTCGAAGACCTGGCAGACGGCTTCCTTGGTCGTCTTCTGATCAAGCGCGATCCGCGGAACGCTGTAATGCAGGAACGGCAGGATCAGTGCCTCCTGGAAACTCTTCCAGATCTTCACCTGCTCCTCTGGAGGCCCCGCCATGAAGAAGGCGACCTGCCAATCGGTGATGGCGGCCGGGTTGAGGACGATGTCGAGCGGGAAGAGGCCCGCCTTACCGGCTCTCACCTGCATCTCGGTCGCGGAGGCGTCGAGCACGACGTCGCCGCGGGCATTCACCCGCCGCTTGTCTGCCGGTAGTGACAGGATGGCGTCATTCCGGTCGGCGTCCGGGTCGATGCACGCATGGATGTCGGCGAAGTACCAGCGCTCAACGTCCTTCTTCCGCGTATCCCGGGTCGGGACCGGTGCTCCGGAACGGAGCGCGAGGTAGAGAGAGGTCGTGCGCTGCTGCCCGTCGAGCAGCAGGTACTTCGGTTTGTCCGCCGTCGCGGAACTCGGGACTCCCTGGAGTAGCCGGGGCTGGAAGCGCACGTCAGCGTTTCCGGTCTCCAGAGTCATCACGGCGCCGATCGGGAACGAGCGAGAGACCGAGGCCAGCAGACTCACGATGTGGTCGTCGTCCCAGACCCACCCACGCTGGAAATCGGGCAGTTGCAGTACTCCCTGGTGCGCCTGGCCGAGCAGGTCCGCCAGCGGAATGTCGCCGCTCTCGAACGTTTTCGCCACTCCGGTTCCTTTCCGCAGACGTTGCTCTCGCGACAGGGCAGACGAAAGCTCCTGGCGGACGTCACGATTAACACCGCCTGAGATTTAACCAGTGAGGCGGTCTTGCGCGCCAGGTCGGTGAGCGGGCTCTCGTTGCCCGTTGTGGTGATAAAACGCGAATATCCTGAATGTCAGGGTTGCTTCCCTCGTGGCAGGATACGAGCGGGAATGTTGTGTTCGTGGCAGAGAGCCACGTAATGGCCGTCGTCGAACTGAGCAGCGGCGTGCGCATGGACCTCAACTGGCCACACGCGCCGAGACCTGCCGTCGTTTTGGACGATCCTCTCTGGTGATTTGCGTGGCATGGATCATGCCTGATTGGGCGTGGCTGATGTCTCTCGCGGGCGTCGCTTTGGTACTCGTGGTCAGCGTCCGTCTGGTTGGTGGTCCCGACCATCAACGGCGACCTGCCTTTCGTCGCGCGGTGCGACAGCGAGCGCATCAGCTACCGCGTCCGCGTGAACGACAGAACCACGTGGAGAGGGAACACCGGAGGGTGCCGCTTCCTCGGCGTTGACCGGGTCTACACCATGTACACCGGAGACCCTCACCGAGGAGAGGTGGCCCAGCACATCCGATTCGCCTTCCAGAATCCGCGGGACACGGATCCAAAGGTAACCAAGGAGGGAGCGCCCATAACCAAGAACTTCCCCGGCAACTACGACGGGTGTCTGAACTCGCCAGACGCGGCTCATTGCCGGAAAGTTCCCTTGACCAAGCGGGCCAACAGAGACCGGGTCCCAGCTCCGGACGGAGCGCTGTACAACTCGAAGAACTCCAACAATCTAGACAAGTACTGCAAGGATCTTCCCGGACGTGACGATCCGAACAAACAATGCGACGAATACCTGTTCGCGTCCACCTGGCAAGCGATCGGCGTCGACGGCAAGATGGAGAACAACGTCTGGGTTCCTTCTCTCAACGCCTCGCTCCGCATGGTCAGCACGGACCACAACCAGGCCGCAGGCCGCGACCTGGGCGCTTTCTACGCCCCCTATCGTGTCCTTCCCAACGCAACCCTCGAAGGGGGCCTGCAGAACCGGCCCGGCAACGCCTTCTTCGTGAGAATAAAGGACGGCGCACCGCCAACGCCTTCTTCGTGACGACCAAGCAAGGTAACCCGTAACCACCTTTGAGGAGGGGGCATCCAGTGGGATGCCCCCTCCTGGTCGAGAGGCGGCCATGCAGTCACCGACCTACCTGCACGACCTTCTGGCCTCGACTCTCTTCACGGAGGGGCTCGACGGCGACATGGACCTGTGGGCGCTGGGATTCAGCGCCATCTGGATCAAGGGCACGGACCTCGACACGCTCGCCCCGATCTACCAGTTGGACCTCTCCACCCGCACCCCGTGCCACCTGAGTGAGATCCTCGACCGGAACATCGACGACGAATCCCTCTGGGTCGCCGAGGCCGGAGACTGGATCAGCATCGTGCCGGCGACCGCCGACCGCGACCATCTGCTGTCCATCACCGCAGGCGGTCGCGAGGCCTTGGGCCTCAGCATGGACATCAGCAACCGGGACTACCTCCATTACGCCCGCGACGGGCGCCTGGTGACCTCATTCAGTCCTTCCCAGCCGGAGTTACGCTTCGGCGACGACCCGTACGCGCTCGATCATCTGATGGACGGGCTGCGCTTCCAGATCAGCGCGGACGACGTCTTCGACGATCGCGTTGACCGGGAGGAGAGCGTCAGCTCTGCTCTGGCCCTGATCGGGCGCTTCACGGGGACCGGCATCGCCGCCGACTGGTTCGAGGCGCAGCACTCCTGCATCCGGCCCACCTCCTGACGGCTCAAGCTCAGCCCGTGCGGTACGTCGCCAGGCTGCCGACCCGCGCGCCGCCGGGCTGACTCGCATCGCGCCGGTCGTAGAAGTCGCCGCCGTCTTCGCGCCGGCGCGCCCCAGGGGGCTTCGATCTTGGCGGCCTTGAGGTCTTCATCTTGACGAGAATGTCCCGCTCGTCACCAAGACGGTCTCGCACTTACGTAGCGGCGGCACTCTACAAGCCGGAGACCACCATTCCCAAGGCCGGAAACGGGGCGCCGAAGAAGATACCCGGTGTGTTCAGTGGTGGGCGCCGGGGTGTACCGACGGTGGCCGCATGAAGGTGACCAGGGCCAGTGCGAAAGTCGAGGGTTCTATCCCCGACAAAAACCGGAGGCAATCAATGCTGGGCCCTAGACGGCTGCGATGGATATGGAGCTCTTCCACCTGTACGGCTGTACCGTGGACGCTTAGGATCATCTGGCTGATTTAAATCCAGGCGCGGCACGATTGCGTATATCTGATCGTGCCGCGCCCTCCTTGTGGAGTCATGATGAGCGACATATTCGATGGCTATAACGCGACGGCACACCTGCTCTTCGAAGAACCAACCTGCATCACGTGGGTCGGTGGCCTGCCCTTACCAGAATGCGTCCGCCGTTTCGGCGGAGATCCGCTCCGGACACGTGAGGCCGATTTCGAGGACATATACGAGGAAGGGTACGACCTCGATCCCGGCGACCCGAGCGACGGCGCCATCCTGCTCGATCAGCAGGGCGACTGGGTCGTGGTGGTGGAGCCGACGAGCCATCGCGGCATTACGTCCGCGTTGTTGCGGCGGCTCTCCTCGGACGGAGCCGCCTTGAGCGTCTACTGGACCGTAAATGGGGATGCCTACGTCAAGTGGGCCGAGCACGGCCATGTCCTTTATTCCTTTGACCCGATGGCCCTCGACATCGTGAACCCCGATGAGGCAGAGGTGGGCTGGGTCGTCGAGCACGGTGTGGGCCTCGACGTATGGGCTCAGGACTGGTTTGCGGCAACGCTGACGCTGGCCGAGAAGATCACCTCGGTGCGCTTCGATTCGGCGTGGCCGGAGCGCACTCACCTGGGGGTGACCGTCGGTTGCATGCCCCCGGCATGAGCCGGGCGGCCGAGAGCGCTAGGACGTTCCAGTCGCTCATGCGGTTCGCGGCCCGGCCACCTGTACGCGTTTCCCGCACACGCACTACGTCCATCACTGGTACACCAGCACGAACGGCAGCGCGATCAACCCAGCAGGTAACCGGTGGGGGGCGGGTGGTTCAGCATATGGATCACGAGCAGGAACCGATGCCTTGCGTTCACCAGTGCGTGATCATCCAACTGGCTGCGTAAGCCAGGAAGACGGTGTCGCGAAGAACCGTGATATGGCCGCCACAGTGTTCCTCACCGATCCTGACGCTCCGAGCGTAAGAGCAGCGAGCACCTGGCCGATGGGAGCTTGCTGACGGGACAGCCGCGTGCTGTCGATCAGGCCTACTCCTGCTGGAGCAACGGTGACGGCCGCAGCGCCAAGCAGCCCCATCGTGCTGCTGAACAGGCTCCAAGGCACGATCCTTCCGCGTCGCGTCAGAGTCAATGGGCCCGATCAAGGGTTGTGTCTGTACGGTTGGCCGGGCGGACGTGGCCGATTGCCGTCGGGCTGCTAGTCCAAATCGGAGGCTGACCTGGCTGTGACGTCCGGCGCTCCGGTCTCAAGACATCCAATGAACGCGGACCGGCCCGCTACGGGGGCTCTCCGTGATCAAGGACGGATCGTCGCCACCAGGCCGCACTGCCGCTCCTCATAGGCGAGGAAGTACCGGCTTGACCTAAGACCCGTACGGAGCGCGCCGGCGGCAGGCGGTGCGGGCAGCCACGACCTGGCGGCCCATCCGTGCGTCGGCAATGCTGTGACGTGTGCAGTACGTGTCCCTGGTGCCGCGACCGCCGCTGAACGAGCTGATCGACGACATCTACTACCTGGAGGGCACCCCGCCGTACTCCCGGCTGATGTTGCCGCCGATGCCGTCGGCGTTGCTCGTCCTCAACCTCGGGCCGCCGTTCCGCATCCGCGCCGCCACCGGCATCGGGACGGCCGGATACGCCGACGGGTGCGTGATCACCACCCCCACCCGCGCCGTCGAGTTCGGCTACCCGCCGGGTACCAGGTCGGTGGGCGTGCACTTCAAGCCATGGGGGCTGGCGCCGTTCCTGGGGATGCCCGCGGCCGAGCTGCGCGACCTGCCGGTGACGGTGGAGCAGGTCTGGGGCGGCCGCGCCGTCACCGAGCTGCGCGAGCGGCTGGCCCTGGCGCCCGGGCCGCACGAGATGCTGGCGCTGCTCGAGGACGAGCTGCTGCGGCGGCTCACCGAGACCACCGGCCTGGGGCTGGTCCGGCACACGAGCGGCGTCATCGCCGCGGCCGGGGGCACGGTGACGATCGGTGGTCTGAGCGTGGCCGCCGGCGTCAGCACCACCTATCTGGCACAACGGTTCAAGGCCCTCATCGGCGTCACACCGAAGCGGCTGGCGCGCACCTACCGCTTCGCCGGCATCGTGCTCGCGATCGACCCCACCGGGCCGGTCGACTGGGTCGAGCTCGCCGGGCGCGCGGGCTACTTCGACCAGGCCCACTTCGGGCACGAGTTCCGGACGTTCACGGGCCTCACCCCCACCCGGTACGTCGACGCCAGGCGGCGGTTCCTGCGCGAGCATCCTGGCCACGCGCTCGACGTCGGGCCACTGCCTGCCGATTGATTTCTTACAAGAGCCGGCACCCCTCGGCACGCCAGTATGGGCACTTCCCGATGAACAGGAGAGAGCCATGGGCAAGGTGGTCATGTACAGCTCGGTGTCGGTCGACGGCTTCATCGCGGACCGGAACGACCAGGTGGGCCCGCTGTTCGAGTGGTTGTCCAACGGTGACGTCCCGCTGGACGAGAGCGGGCAGATCAAGGTGTCGCAGGCGTCCTACGACTACACCCGGTCATACTGGGACGAGATCGGCGTGACGATCGTCGGTCGCCACGTCTTCGACATGACGAACGGCTGGGGCGGCAAGCCGCCGGGCGGGATCGCCCACGTGGTCGTCGTGACGCACCGGCCGATGCCCGAAGGCTGGGACCCCGAGGCGCCGTTCCACTTCGCCGACGGCGTCGAGACCGCCATGGCCAAGGCACAGGAGCTCGCGGGCGACCGCACGGTCGAGGTCGCCGCCGGCGACGTCGGTGGCCAGATGCTGGCCGCGGGGCTCGTGGACGAGGTGGCCATGGACGTCGTGCCCGTGGTGTTCGGGTCCGGCAAGCGCTACTTCGGCTCGGTCGACGCGCAGCACCTGCTGGAGGATCCCCATGTGGTGATCCAGGGCAACCGGGTGCTCCACCTGCGCTGTCGCGTGCGCCGATGACCGGTCCGAGCCGGGCAGGCGCGGCTCCCCGGTCGTGGTGGCGGGCGTCAAGGCCGGACATGGCGCGAGATCACGGGCCCGGTTTCGCGACCGGGATGGGCGTATCTGCACGAAGACGGTTGCGGACCACCGAGCTCGTCAGCAGGCATTGCCCCTACCCGTCTCCGGTCCTGCGGCCCCGATCGCGACCTCCACCTCGGCCGTCCGGCTGTCCGAATCCGTGGCCGCTGGTTCCGGTCCGTTGCGGAACCGGTAACCGGTCGACCGGAGGTGCCGGTATTCGAATACAGCCAGCACCAGCGCCGTGGCCGCGCCGCAGAGGTTCAGCGTGAGCCACAGCCAGTCGGGCACGCCATTGGTGTCGCGCGCGATGATCTCCTGGCCGCTGATCAGCAGCATGAGACTCGTTGTGCCGATCGGTGCGAGCAGCGGATGGATATCGCCCATCCAGAATCCGGTGCGCGCTGCCCAGTAGATCGTGCAATACCAGAAGCCCAAGAACCAGGGAATGAGGACAATCACCAAGCCTATCGCGGCGAGCAGCCAGAGTGCTGCTGTCCCCGAGGCGTTGACGTCGATGTCATGCTGAAATTCGACGTCACCGTTGGCGAGGGAGTCGATGTTGAGCTCACCGGCTGCGGCGAGGATCAACACGATCGGCAGGTAGAAGAAGGCCAGCGCGAGCACCGCGCGTCCTATCAGAAGCAGCACGCCGGGCAGGAGTTGGCGGCGGCGGCCGGAGCGGGTCACGATGAATATCACGAGGATCGGTAGCGGCAGCAGAACCAAGGCAAGCCGCCCGGTTTCCATCGCCTTTCGGATGATGTTGGCCCAAACATCCTGGTAGCGGGAAGTCGCTATCAGGATCACGCCGAGGCCGACCACCGATCTCCAGAACGAGAGCCGGTCCAGCATCCGGTCTTTGCGCAAGGGACCGACCCGGGGCTTGAACAGGAACTTGGCGGTCATCCATGGAAAGAGCACGGTGGCGATGACGCGCCTGGCCGCGTGGCCGCCATCGGGATCGGGCCTGCGGTCGTGTTGCGGTTGCACTGCGGACATCTGGCTCCTTTGCGATATCAACTCGGTACCGCGGACGCTCTGGTGGTTCTGGACGGAGAAACCAGTGCTCGCAGGAGTGCGGAGCGCGGCTCCATCGGAGTTAGATGATGTTGAGAGTGATGAGCACGCAGAGGGTCACGAAAAGCAGGCCGGAGCCCGTCACGAACCACCCCATGGTGGAACCGCGCTGACCGCCGGTGTCGATGCGGGCATGTCGCAGCTTTTGCGGGTCGTAGAGGATGGTGACGCGATCTCCTGGTCGAGGAGGGTTGGCCTCACCGAACTTCGAGGTGACTTCGACCTCGTGGCCTTCGAGGGTCGTGAAACGGAAAGTCGGCTTGCGGGTAGGGCTATCAGGGTCACGACTCTGCACCAGGCCAGTGATTACGCCGGGTGCCCGAACGCCGCGGGCACGGAGCCGTCGTGCGCTGATCAGCAGCCAGATACCGTACGCCAGGTATGCCAAACCGAAAAAACAGAGCGGCGCGGGTGAAGATGTCGATTCCAACAAGGGTCACCTTTCGCTCACGTGAGAATCAGCCGTGGTAAGGGCTGGTTTCCCGCGTGCCGTAAGGCTCGATAAGGTGGCCTGCCCCTACTGCGGTTTCTCCTTTATGTACGTGGTGTTCAGATGTGGAATAACTTCTTTTGGCGTTTGACCAAGTTTCCGGGGGGTTGGTTCATGCGCGTGATCAGAGTGTGAGCGGAGTCACATTGACGCTTTTTCGGGCTGATCAATACGGACAACAAGGCATTCATAGCTGCAAACGACCCGATTTGGGAGGAGCTGTCCGGATCGTGTTCACGAGAGTGAGTGAACGAGTGCCGAAATCGTCGGTGCGGGATGAAGGTGGCCGAAGCGCCCTGCTTCATCGGAGTGGTCGGTGATCAGCGTGGCGTCCACGTCGATGACGATCCGCCCAGTCGGCACCTTGCCGGCCGCCCGTAACCAGAGGAAACCTGTCTCTGCGGCGGCGATCAGGACCCACACCCTGGCCCGAGGGTAGGTCTGACGCGCAGTAACTCATCCCTTGCCGATCGGTTCCAGCGCCCGCCGGATGGTGGAGTCCTGCTGTGGCGTGCCGGATGCCTGCTCCTGGTGGGCCGGCAGAGCCATCTGCCTCACGCTGGTCGCTCCCAGCGCGATCAACACCGCGAGCGGACGAGCAGCACACCCTCCGGACCGAGCCGGTCAACCACAAAAGCGCGCACGTCACCGCGGATGGCGTTGGCGTCCCATCGGGCCGGTCAGCCCGGCGTGCTCGGCCAGGTTCCAGCAGTTCTTGCGGTCGATGTCGGCCAGCATCCCGCGTACGTACGCGCTGGCGGCCCGGCGCGGCGCGGCTCGACGTGGCCCGCGGCCACCGCATGCTCTCTCGTTGTCTTCACGAACTCCGAGTGATCCCGCGCTGGCCGAAACAAAAAGGACCTGCGGCTGAGAAACCGCAGCCAGGGGCTGAAAATGCCGATCTAGCCGAGTGCCCCCGGGCAGGGCCGAAGTGCTCTCGTGTTGTGAGACCGAGTACGTAGCTGAGGGCCGTCGTCGGGGCGGCGGTAGTCGTCGGTGGCTGCGGAGATGCTGGTCCAGCCGATCAGACGGGCCAAGCCAACGGCCAGGCAGAGCATCACGGTCTTCAGCTCCACCAACGGTTGTTGTGTGGCCGTGATGCCCACTGAGCCCTTTCATCCGGCGTAACCGGCGCTGCTCTCCTCACGCCTGGGAGCCGTCCTGAACCAAAGGCGTGCCGGTGGCGTCGAACTCTCCTGAAGGCGCGGCAAGCACGCGCTCGCTCGGCGGGGTGGAGAGTGCGATGGCGGCGGGTGATCCTGATCGGCTGGGTGGATACTGGGTGGCGCGGCGGCTGGGCGAGGGCGGCCAGGGCGTCGTGTACGAGGCCTACGACGACGCGGGAGGCCGAGTAGCGGTCAAGGTGCTCCGGCGTGGATCCCGGGGCAAGGATTTCGCCCGGGAAGTGGCCGCGGCGCAGCGGGTGGCATCGTTCTGCACCGCGCGGCTGATCGCGGCGGACGGCTCGGGCGACCAGCCGTACCTGGTGAGCGAATACGTCGAGGGACCGAGCCTGCGCCGGGCGGTGGAGGACGGCGGGGTGTTCTCCGGCGACCGGCTGCACGCCTTGGCGATCGGCATCATGACCGCGCTGGTGGCGATCCATGAGGCGGGCGTGGTGCACCGGGATCTGAAGCCGGACAACGTGCTGCTGAGCCCCGAGGGCCCGCGGGTGATCGATTTCGGGATCGCCCGTACCCAGGAGATGTCGCATTCGGCGTCCAACCAGGTGCGGGGCACTCCGCCGTACATGTCCCCGGAGGTGCTGAGCGGCGAACGGGCGGGGCCCGCCTCGGATGTGTTCGCGTGGGCGGCGGTGGTGCTGTTCGCGGCCACAGGACACAGCCCGTTCGAGGCGACGACGATGGGCGCGATCATGCATCGGGTGCTGACGCTGGAGCCGGACTGCGAGGTGCTGCCACCGGTGCTGCGCTCCGCGGTGAGTCGCGCCCTGGCCAAACCGGCGCGGGACCGCCCTCCGGCTCGGGATCTGCTGCTGGATCTGCTGAGCGGCCGAGGCGGGCGCGGGCCCGGCGGAGCGCTGCTGGATCGCGGGTTCAGCGCCGCGGCGCGGGCGCGGCCGGCGGTGATGGTGGCCTCGCCGCCGTTGGGGGCGGTGGCGGAGAGGATGTACGACGCCCTGCCCGCGGCCGAGCGGGCGGTGGTGCCGGACGTGTTGCTGCGGTTGATCCAGACGGGCGACGGCGGCGAGGACGTGCTGCGGACCGCCGATCCGGCGGAGGTGTGCGGGGGCCGGCCCGGCCACGAGACGGTCCTTACGGCCTTGCTGGAGGCCGGCCTGGTCGTCAGGCAGGACGCCGGAGTGCGGCTGGCGAACGCGGCGCTGCCCCGGGCATGGCCGCGATTACGAGAGTGGCTGGAGGCTGAGCGGCCGGGGCTGGCGATCCACCGGCGGCTGAGCGAGGCGGCGCGATTGTGGGACCGCCACGAACGCCGTCCGAGCGACCTGTACCAGGGCAGTGCCTTGGAGCTCGCGCGTACGTGGGCGACCGGTGGGCGGCGCTATCTGACCCTGAGCCCGCTGGAGGACCGGTTTCTGACCGAGGGGCTGACGGCGGCGGCGCGCCGGTCACGGCGGCGCCGCCAGGTGACGGCCGCGCTGGCGGCGCTGACACTGGTCGCGTCGGGCGCGGGCGTGTACGCCGAGGCGCAGCGGCGCGAGGCGGTGACCGAGAGGGCGGCGGTGGCGGCGCACCTGGAACGGGCGGTGGCCCGGTCGCTGGTGATCCGCGCGCAGGGAATGCGGCTGGCCGATCCGCGCACGGCGATGCTGCTGAACGTGGCGGCATGGCGGGTCGGCCCGCAGGAACCGGAGACGCGGGCGGGATTGCGCGAGGCGCTGACGCATCCGGCCCGGGACGTGTTCTCCCCTCCGGACGCGGCCCCCGGAACGGTGTACGCGCTGAACACCACGGGCACGATGCTGGTCGGGGTGCGCGAGGGCGTGGCGACGGTGTGGGACGTGGCCGGGCACAAGCGGGCCGCTCGGGTGACGGGCGTGGGCGCGGGTGTACGGCAGGCGGCCCTGAACCACGACGGTTCGCTGCTGGCGGTGCGGGACGAACGGTCGGTGCGGCTGTGGGACGTACGGTCGGGACGGCCGGTGGGCACCGGGTTCGGCGGCGGGTACACGTTCCTGGTGCGGGAGTCCATGCGGTTCAGCTCCGACGGCAGGTTCCTCCGGCTGCCCCCGGGGATGGAGGTGCAGAACACGGTATGGGTGGATGTGCGCACCCGCCGCGCACTCCGCGCGCCGGGGGGCGCCCTGGTGGACGAGCTCGGCCCGGACGGCAGGTACGCGGTGACGGGCCTGAACTCCGTTGACACCTCGCAGGTGCGGGTGTGGGATCTGGTGTCGGGCAAGGAGCGCACGCTGGAGTACCTGGAGGACTGGAGGGACGCCACGGATGCGGTGTTCAGCGCGGATGGCAAGGTCTTCGCCACGGTGCGCGACGGCGCGGTGAGCTTCTGGGATCTCGCCACGGGCAGCGCGCTGGACTGGACGTTCGCCGACGGTGCGGGCACGCGCAATGTGGCGCTGTCGCCGGACGGGGCGCTGCTGGTGACCGACGACGACGACGAGATCGTGGTGTACCGGACCGCGGACGGCACCGAACTGTCGCGGGTGCCGTTCGCGACGTCGGGGGTGGAGAGGCCCTCGGCGTTCGGCGCCGACGGCAGGACGCTACGGCTGCTGGGCCAGAACGGGACGGTGCTGACGTTGCGGACGGCCGAACCGGGCGGTGCGCGGGCCGCCGAACCGGGGCGCGGCGCGCTGGGCGGGACCACGGCGGCGACGGTCATGGGGACCCGGCTGGAGGTGCGGAACGCGGAGACCGGCGGGTCGCCGCGATCGTTGCGGGTCGCCGCCGAAGGGGAAGGCGCGGACGATTCCCCCTGCTGCGAGGTGGCGGTCAGCCCTGACGGCTCGCTGGTCGCGGTGGGCGGATTCCTGACCCTGGCGGGGGCGGACCCGAACAAAGCGTCGGTGGCGGTGCTGGACGCGACGGATCTCACGGTCAAAGCGGTGTTCGCGATCGAGCAGCAGATGGAGGGGGTGTCGACGCTGGAGTTCGGCCCGGACGGTGCCTCGCTGGCCGTCTCTCCCACCCAGGTGGGCGATATCGACGAGGGCAGCGAGGCGCCGATGGAGCTGTGGCGATGGCGTACGAAGAAGGTGACGCTGCTGCGGGAGGCGCACGCGAACCAGCCGGTGGCGTTCGGCCCGGACGGCCGGACCTTGGTCACCGGGACCGGAGCGGTGATGGAGATCCCGTCCGGGCGCGTGGTACGGCGGCTGGACGCGGGCGTCCCGGTCTTCGGCCCCGGCGGCAGATCGCTGGCGATGGCGGGACCGGCGGGAATCACCGTGTGGGACACCCGCACTTGGCGGCCGTCGGCGGTGCGGCTGGCGGCGAAGTCCGCGTCGGCGCCCGCCTTCTCCCACGACGGCCGCACGCTGGCGGCGTCCACACCGGCCGGGGTCCGCCTGTGGGATGTGGCGACGGGACGTCCCATGGGGGCGTTCGCTGTTGGAGAGGAGGCGGTGGACCTGGCGTTCGCGCCCTCGGACGGGCTGCTGTACACGGTCGGGGTACGGGGTGAGGTGCGGGCGGAGAAGATGGATCCGGCACCGACGGCGACGGCGGTGTGCGCGCTCGCGGGACATGAGCTGTCGCCGGGAGAGTGGCACCGCTTCGTCCCCGAGCTGCCCTACCGCCGGGTCTGTGCCCCCTCGACCCAGCCGGGACAAGCACGATCGCGGTCATGACCAGGGGTTGGGTCTGACGGGGGGGTCGAGCGTTGGGCGGCTCCACCTGCGGTGCCGCGGGGCCGCCTCATCGTCGAGACCCGTACCGAGGTGGTCAAGGGCGGTGTTGAGCGATGAGGCCGAGCAGGGCCTTCGCTGCGCCCGCCGACGTTTGGATCCGGCAGACGATGACGACCTCGGTCGCTGCGGTGGTCTCGTATCAGCACATGCATGGGTTGGCGGTGCGGCATGGGGAGAGCCGGCTGGGGGCGTCGCGGGGGAGGTCGACGTGTGGACCGTGGCCGAGCGGGCCAACCTGCTCGCCGTGGCGCACCAGGCGGCCGAGTCCGCCGATCCGCACACCGCCCTCGGGCTGCACCGGCCGTTCAACTACCGCGGCTGGGTCACCCACCTGGCCGACGTCCACCTGAACGCGATCGCGGTGGCGGCGCGGTGCGGAGACTGGGCCGGCCAGGCGCAGGCGGCGAGCTTCCTCGGCTGGGCCTACCGCGACCAGGGGCGTTACGAGCAGGCGATCGAGCAGCTGAAACAGACCGTCGTGTGCTGGGGCAGGGCAGGTCTGCCGCACCGGAGAATCGGCGCCTTCAACGACCTCGGCATCATCCACACCCTGCTGGGGCAGCTCGACCTCGCCCGGATCAACTTCGCCCGCGCCATGGAGATCGCCGAGGAGACGGGCGACGCCTACGCGCGAGGCACCATCCACAACAACGGCGTACACCTGCACTGCCGGCAGCGCCGGTTCGAGGAGGCCATAGCTCAGGCGAAGATCGCCGTCGTGGAGTGGAGCGGCAGCCTGTACGTGGAGGGCACGTCCCACGAGACCCTGGCCCGCGCCTACATGCACGCGGGACGCCTCGCCGAGGCGGCCGACACCTTCCAGGTCGCGCTGACCCTCCTCCGCGAAGCCGGATATCGCATCTGCCATGCCGCGGCCGCCTGGTGGTACGGCCAGACCCTGCACGAGCCGGGCCGGCCCGCCGAGGCGCGCAGGATCTGGCGGGACTGCTGCACGACTCTGCTGGAGGCGCGCCTCCTGACCCGCGCGGAGCTGGACGAGCTGCTCGATCAGCCCGTCCCCGAGATGCCCGGGCCGATCGGGAACATGCTGTGACCTGCCTGAGCGTCAGCGGCCCGGGTGTACGTACTGGTTGTAGCGAATCGTGGTGTTGACGCAGTGAAAGTCAGACTTTTTGTTGTAGACGCACAGCTCCAGGGTGGCCGCCGATATGGACCGGGAGCGGGAGAGGGTGAAGTTTCCGAAGTTGGTGCCCTTGTCGGCGCAGCCGTTGGTGTCCTTCTTCCAGGGGAGCGTGAGCCAGGTTCCGGTGGTGTGTTTGTATACGATCCGGGCCTTCACCGGAAGGTTGTCACCGGGACAGATCGGAAGACACTCCGTCCCTCGCCTGCGCCGGGCTTGCCACCAGCAGTCCACTCAATGTTGCGATGGCCAGCGCGGCGCTCAGAATACGGGTCTTCAACAGTCCTCCAGCAAGCGATGGCTTGGTTGGCCCTGAACCCTAGGGAGGACCTGCCTGATGATCAACCCTGCGTTCGGATGGTGAGACGCTCGGTGAGCGTCGGCGGGCGGCAGAGCGGTGTCGGCCGCGGTGGTGCCGGAACGACGACGGTCCGTTCATCTCACGTCCGGCGCAGGGAGGCGATGCCGGCCAGGAAGTCCGCCCGGCCCGTCTCCTGGTCTCGCCCCCGGCCGCGGCTTGCGGCGTTCTGTGCGGCGACGCCGAGGACGTAGTTCACCAGGGCGCCGGCCGCGTCGAAGCGCGCTCGCTCGGGGACGGCGAGCGCGTGCAGCAGCCTGCCGACGCTCTCGTAGAAGTCGAGCAGCGCAGGCCGCCACGGTTGCCGGGACAGCTCGGCGCCGACCCACGGGTGGGCGTCGATCGCGTCGAACAGGCCCAGCGCGACGCCGCGCAGCGCTTCCCGCGGGTCGGCGTCGACGACCGCGCCGGGCCGTAGCCGGTGCTCAGGCGGATGGTGAGGCACGCAGCGTCAGCGCGCTCTCGCCGCCTTCGTCCAGCAGGTCGGTCGCGGCCTGGACGATCACCTCCCTGGAAGGAGCAAGCACTGCCGTAAGCGGCCCGCACCCTTAGGAGCCTCGGTCAGCCGGCCTCGAACGACTGGACAGATCCACAACGACTGCCGTTCATCGTGATCCGGTACACCGCTGGCAGCCCATATGGGTCGTGATGGCGGCCAATGATCCGCTATCAAACGGATTCGGCGGATCTCCCGCTCAACGCTGGCGGCGGCTCATGTTCAAGGCGCACAGAAGACATGGGGCGTCTCGCCGTCCGAAGCTCGATCAGCAGCTTGATCATGGCCCATACCTGGTCCACAACCCATGAGCGTCAACGAGAACGGGCGGGACTCCGTGAGACTGGAGACCCGCCCGTACCTGTGATGTTTGCCCTGGTCAGCGGCCGGAACCGCTGATCAAGGTCGTGTGCCCCCTGTAGGATTCGAACCTACGCACCCGGCTCCGGAGGCCGGTGCTCTATCCCCTGAGCTAAGGGGGCGACGAGTGATAAGGCTATCAGCATCCCGACACCACTCGGCACCAGATTAGAGCTCCTTGAACGCATCCAGCGAAAACCACCCGTGACCAGCCCGCTACAGGTAACTTTGCGCCCGTGGGTGAGGTTCTTGGGAAAGTACTGGTCGTGGATGACGACGAGGTCATCCGGCAGCTCATCGCGGTGAACCTGAACCTGGAGGGGTTCGAGGTGGTGACCGCCACGGATGGGCAGGACTGCCTCGATCGGGTGCTCGACGTCATGCCCGACGTCATCACGCTTGATGTGATGATGCCGTTCCTGGACGGGTGGACGACGGCGCAGAGGTTGCGGACGGAGGAGGCCACCAGTCACATCAAGGTGGTGCTCATCACGGCCAGGGCTCAGGACGACGACAAGATGCGGGGGCGGGGCATCGGGGTGGATGCCTATCTGACCAAGCCGTTCGATCCTGCTGAGTTGATTCAGGTTGTTCGGGATCTGGCGGCGGGTTCCCGGCCCTGAGCTGGTGGGTTTCCGTCCTGTGTCCGTGGGTGCCAGGGCCAGGGCCAGGGCTTGAGTTGGTGGGTGGGGTGGGTGTTGAGGAGGCTCGGCGGGCTTGCGAGCGTCGCCGTGTTCGAGGGTGATGG
Organism: Nonomuraea sp. MTCD27; assembly: GCF_041950495.1. Lineage (NCBI taxonomy): Bacteria > Bacillati > Actinomycetota > Actinomycetes > Streptosporangiales > Streptosporangiaceae > Nonomuraea > Nonomuraea sp. MTCD27. Next base: position 273,914 of record NZ_JBGNUW010000009.1, read on the forward strand.
CAGTCGGGCTGGCCGGGGCTGAGCGGGGGCTCGATCCGCGTGGGTGGGTTGTTCCGTACGCTGGCCGCATCACCTCTCTCCGAAAGGCTGGAAAACGTGCGCAGCTCGATCTTCGGCAACCTCGACCCCCAGCAACTGCCCCCCGGTTTCGCCCTGGAGAACGGGAAGATGCTCCGCGTCCAGTTGCCCCACGAGGTGCTGGCCAAGCAGGGGTCCATGGTCGCCTTCCAGGGGCAGATGGACTTCGACTACGAGGGCGCGGGCAGCCTCGGGAAGATGTTCAAGAAGGCCATGACGGGCGAGGGTGGCTCGCTCATGCGTGTACGCGGCCAGGGGCTGCTCTATCTCGCTGACAACGCCGACGACATCCACCTGTTCTACCTGGAGAACGAGGGCATCACGGTCAACGGGCGCAACCTGCTGGCCTTCCAGCCGCAGCTTTCCTGGGACATCCAGCGCGTGCAGGGTGCGGGGGTCGCGGCCGGCGGACTGTTCAACACCACGGTCACCGGGACGGGGTGGGTGGCGGTGACCACGCATGGCACGCCGGTGCTGCTCGACGCGGCTCGCATGCCGACGTTCGCCGATGGTCAGTCGGCGGTCTGCTGGAGCGCGGGGCTGGAGGTCGGCGTCAACCGGACGATGAAGGTGGGGGCGTTGATCGGGCGGGGGAGCGGGGAGGCCATGCAGCTGGCGTTCAGGGGGCAGGGGTTCGTGCTGGTGCAGGCCAGCGAGGGGGCTCCCGTGGTGACGGCCGCCAAGTGACCGCGGCTCCGGGCGACGGGTAGACGCGACGGGTAGACAGGTAATTAGCTAATTGCCATAATGCCTTTGTGCTGGACGTCGACCTGGTCAAGGCGCTGGCCAATGACAAGAGGCTGCTGATCCTGGAGTGGCTGCGCGACCCCGAGCGGCACTTCCCGCCGCAGCGCGACGGCGATCTCGTACGCGACGGGGTCTGCTCGCTGTTCATCGCCGAGAAGCTCGGCGTGAGCCAGCCCACCTGCGGCGAGCATCTCAAGGTGCTGGCCAAGGCGGGGCTGATCCGCGGCCGCAAGATCAAGCAGTGGGTGTTCTACCAGCGCGACGAGGGCCGGATCGCCGCCGCGAAGGAGTTGTTGAGCAGTGACTGGTGAGCCGAACGCCGCCTACGAGCGCCTGATCGCCGACATGGACGCCGCCGGGGCGCGCTATCGGGTGATCGACCACGCGCCCGAGGGACGTACGGAGCTGGTCAGCGCGCTGCGCGGGCACGACGTCGCGCAGGCCGCCAAGTGCCTGATCGTGATGGTCAAGGTCGGCAAGAAGCAGACCCGGCACGTGCTGGCCGTCGTGCCCGGCGATGCCCGGCTCGACCTCCAGGCGGTCAAGGCGCTGCTCGACGGCACGTACGTGGCCTTCGCCGGCAAGGAGAAGGCCGAGGAGCTGGCCGGGAGCGTGAGCGGGACCGTGCTGCCCTTCAGCTACGACTCCCGGCTCGAGCTGGTCGCCGATCCCTCGCTGCTGGACCGGCCCGAGCTCTACTTCAACGCCGCCCGGCTCGACCGCTCCGTGGCGCTGGCGACCGACGACTACGTACGGCTGGCGGCGCCCCGGATGGCGGACATCACGCTGAGCAACTAGGCGTGGGGGCCGTGTTGGTGCCGTTCCAGGAGGCCAGGAAGCCGAACGCGGTGGAGGCCCCGGGCGCCAGCAGGCCGTTCCAGCCGGCGTTGCGTACCGTCACCGAGGAGCCGCTCGCGCTCAGCGTGCCGCCCCAGAGCTGGGTGACCCGCTGGCCGTCGGCGAACGTCCACGCCACCGTCCACGCGTTCATCGGCGTGGTGCCGGCGTTCTTGACGATGACCTCGCCCTGGAAGCCGCCCTGCCACTGACCGGTGTTGCTGTACGTGGCCGTGCAGCCGCCGGGCGGCGGCGGGGTCGTGGTGGTGGCGGTGGGCGTGGCGGTGCCGGACAGTGCCTCGACCAGGGGCGGGTACCACTTGTCGGACATCTTCTGGTCGCCCGCGGCGTTCGGGTGCACCCCGTCGTAGGTGTCGGTGGCCGTGCTGAAGCCCGTCCACTGGTCCACCACCGTGATCGGCGACTGCGCGGTGCTGGTGGCCGCGGCCCAGGCGGGGATGGCGTTGTTGAAGTTCACGGCCCGCTGGGCGCAGTCCGCGCAGGAGGACGGGTTCATCGGGATGATCTTGGCGACGAGGATCTTCATGCCGGGGTTGCTCGCCCGCATCTGGTTGACGAGCGTGGTGAACGAGCCGAGGATCGTCGCCGGCGCGATGTTGCTCCACACGTCGTTGGTGCCCAGGTGCATCAGCACGACGTCGGGCCGGGTGGCGGAGAGCCAGCCGGGCAGCAGGTTCTGGCCGGCGATGTTGGTGGCGAGGTAGCCGCCGTGGCCCTCGTTGTCGCCGTCGTGCGCGACCCCGCAGCCCTGGGGCGGGAGGGTGCCGACGAAGTCGACGTTCGTGTGGCCGGTGCTCTGGAGGCGGTTCCAGAGCAGGGCCCGCCAGCAGCCGGGGGATCCGGTGATCGAGTCGCCCAGGGGCATGATCCTGGTGGCGGCGGCGCCGGCCGACGCGGTGGTGGCGAACAACACCGCGGCGGCCAGGGCCAGCATCGCGGCCAGCGCGGCGCCGGTCTTGGGCATCGTCTGCTCCCGTCGTAGCCTGCGCAGATCGTAGGAGCGCGGGCTCGCGGCGGAAAGGGAGACGATCATCGCGGGGGCGTGACCTGGGGCGACGCATGTAACTTTCAGGCGCGGACCACGGCCAGGGGGCAGGGGGCGTGGTGGAGCAGGGCCTGGCTGATCGAGCCGATGAGCATGCCCGCGAGCTGGCCGTGCCCGCGCGAGCCGACCACGAGCAGGTCGGCGCCGGAAGCGGCCTCCTTGAGCACCTCCATGGGGTGCCCGTGGACGACCTCCGCCACCACGTCCACCCCGGGATGCCGCTCCCGGTGCGCGGTCAGCGACTCCTTCAACCTCCGCAGCGTGTCCTGCTCGCTCTCGCGGTCGGCCGGCTCGAAGCCGCTCACGTGCGGCCAGGCCCACGCCTGTACGGCGTGCAGCCGGGCGCCGCGCAGCTCGGCCTCGTGGAAGGCGAACTCCAGTGCCCGCCCGGCGCCGGGCGAGCCGTCGGTCCCGGCCACGATCTCGCCGCGCGGGGTGTCGGGGCGCCCGTGGATCAGTACGACGTTCGTACGCGCGTGCGCGGACACTCCGTACGCGACCGACCCGACCAGCAACCCCCGGACGCCGCCGATCCCGCGGCTGCCGACGACCAGCAGCTCGGCCCCCTCGGACGCCTTGACCAGCGCGGAGCGGGGATCGCCGGGCAGCAGGACGCCCTCCACCCGCACCTGCGGCCACTCCCGGCGGGCCCGCTCCTCCGCCGAGGTGAGCACCGTGTTCGCGCCGTCGCGCATCCACCGGGCCACCTCGGCGTAGCGGACGGCGCCCTGCTCGCACACCCACTTCGGTACGGCGTGCGCGACGGTCAGCGGCGCCTGGCGCAGCTCCGCCTCGGCCGCGGCCCACCCGGCCGCCTCAAGGCCGGTGCGGGAGCCGTCCACCCCTACGATGATCACGTCCCAGCCCCCTCAGGACAGCGCGTAGCATTCCACCTCGGCGCGGCGGAACGGCAGCCCCTGGGCCTCCGAGTCACGGACGCACGCGCGTTCGGACCTGCTGAGCCGCAGCGTGCCGCAGACGGTCACGCCGGAGTAGGACCGGCAGTCGAGGCTTCTGTCGGTTCTGCCGACGCGGTACATCTCTCTGACCGCGGCCCGGCATTTCGCCTTCCCGGTGTCGGCGTAGCGGCACTGGGCGATCAGGGTGTCGTACTGTTCCTGGCTTACTTCGTGCTGATCGATGCCGTCCCCGGCGGCGGCGGTGGCGCCGGACGCGGCCATCACGACGAGTAGTCCTGCGACAGCGGCGATTCTCTTCATGTTTCCCCTGATGGGGAGCCTACCGCCGAGGGCGCTCGTCAAACCTCGCCGCGCGGGTTTCGGCCGGGGGCACATCTGGGTACGATCTTCGCCGTCCAACGCGGGAGCCCGGTGGAGACCGGGCTGAGAGGACGGCTGACAGCCGCCGACCGCCAGAACCTGCTCCGGGTAATGCCGGCGAAGGGAGTTTGCGCGATGACTGACGCGCGCTTCACCAAGATCTACCACGGCGACCTGCGCGTGCCGATGCGCGAGGTGCGGCTGTCCGACGGCTCGGCGGTGACGCTGTACGACACCTCGGGCCCGTACACCGACCCGTCCTTCCGGCCCGACCTCCGGCAGGGGCTGCCGCGCCTGCGCGAGGGGTGGATCCACGAGCGCGGGGCGGCGGGCGAGCCGGTCACGCAGGTCGCCTGCGCCCGGCGCGGGCTGGTGACCAGGGAGATGGAGTTCGTGGCCGTGCGCGAGGGCGTCACCCCCGAGTTCGTCCGGCAGGAGGTCGCGGCGGGCCGGGCCATCATCCCCGCGAACGTCAACCACCCCGAGTCCGAGCCGATGATCATCGGCCGCAACTTCCTGGTGAAGATCAACGCCAACATCGGCAACTCCGCCGTGACCTCCTCCATCGAGGAGGAGGTCGAGAAGATGACCTGGGCCACGCGCTGGGGCGCCGACACGATCATGGACCTGTCCACCGGCGACGACATCCACGAGACGCGCGAGTGGATCCTGCGCAACTCGCCCGTCCCGGTCGGCACCGTGCCCATCTACCAGGCGCTGGAGAAGGTCAAGGGCCGGCCGGAGGCGCTGTCGTGGGAGGTCTACCGCGACACGCTGGTCGAGCAGTGCGAGCAGGGCGTCGACTACGTGACCGTGCACGCGGGGGTGCGGCTGGAGTTCGTGCCGCTCACCGCCCGCCGCAAGACCGGGATCGTCTCGCGCGGGGGCTCGATCATGGCCGCCTGGTGCCTGGCGCACCACCGCGAGAGCTTCCTGTACGAGAACTTTGCCGAGATGTGCGAAATCCTGGCCCGCTACGACGTGTCGTTCTCGCTCGGCGACGGGCTCAGGCCCGGCTCGATCGCCGACGCCAACGACGAGGCCCAGTTCGCCGAGCTGCGCACGCTGGGGGAGCTGACCGCGATCGCGCGTGAGCACGACGTCCAGGTGATGATCGAGGGCCCCGGGCACGTGCCCATGCACAAGATCAAGGAGAACGTGGACCTGCAGCGCGAGCTCTGCGACGACGCTCCGTTCTACACGCTGGGCCCGCTGGTGACGGACATCGCCCCCGGATACGACCACATCACCTCGGGCATCGGGGCCGCCATGATCGGCTGGTTCGGCACCGCCATGCTCTGCTACGTCACCCCCAAGGAGCACCTCGGCCTGCCGGACAAGGACGACGTCAAGACCGGCGTGATCACGTACAAGATCGCCGCCCACGCCGCCGACCTGGCCAAGGGGCACCCGCAGGCGCAGGCGTGGGACGACGCGCTGTCGGACGCGCGGTTCGAGTTCCGCTGGGAGGACCAGTTCGACCTCTCGCTCGACCCCGACACGGCGCGGTCCTTCCACGATGAGACGCTGCCCGCCGCACCTGCCAAGACCGCGCACTTCTGCTCGATGTGCGGGCCCAAGTTCTGCTCGATGCGGATCAGCCACGACATCCGGGAGGCGGGCTTCGCGGAGAAGTCGGCCGAGTTCCGGCAGCGCGGCGGCACCGTCTACGTCGATCAGCCCGGCAGGGTCTCCCCGCCGACGGGGGCCAGCACCTCGCCGGTGTAGTACGACGACATGCGCCCGGAGGCGAAGAACACGTACGAGGGGGCGATCTCGTCCGGGTCGGCCGGCCGGCCCATCGGCACGTGCTCGCCGAACTTGCCCACCTTCTCCTCGGGCATCGTGGCCGGGATCAGCGGCGTCCACACCGGCCCCGGCGCCACGGCGTTGACCCGGATGCCGCGCTCGACCAGGTTCTGGGCCATGGAGTAGGTGAAGGCGTTGATGGCGCCCTTCGTGGCGGCGTAGTCGATGAGCGACTTGTTGCCGCGCAGGCCGTTGATCGAGGAGGTGTTGACGATCGCGGAGCCCTCCCGCAGGTGCGGGAGGGCCGCCTTGGTGACGCGGTAGTAGCTGTGGATGTTGACCGCGAACGTGCGCTCCCACTGCTCGTCGGTCAGCTCCTCCAGGCCGCTCACCGGCGCCTGGTAGGCGACGTTGTTCACCAGCACGTCCAGGCCGCCCAGCTCGGCGACGGCCTGCTCGACGACCGACGCGCAGTGGGCGCTGTCGGCCAGGTCGCCGGGCAGCAGCACGCAGCGCCGGCCGGTCTCCTCGACCAGCTTGCGGGTGTGGGCGGCGTCCTCGTGCTCGCTCAGGTACGCGATCGCGACGTCCGCCCCCTCCTTGGCGAAGGCCACGGCGACCGCCCGGCCGATGCCCGAGTCGCCGCCGGTGATGAGGGCCTTCCTGCCGCTCAGCAGGTCACGGCCCACGTAGTCGCGCATCTCGTCACGCGGCTCCGGAGCCATCTCGCCGGTGCGACCCGGGTACGGCTGGGTCTGGGGTGGTGGTGTTTCCGACATGAACAGCGGCCTGCCCGTGTTCGGGTATGGCTAACGCCAGCGGATCGCCTACTTCACGAAGCCCTGTGACCTCAGCCAGTCGCGGGCCACCAGCACCGGCACGTCGCCGTCCACGTCCACCTTGGCGTTGAGGTCGCGCATCACGTCGTCGGTCAGCCGGGCGCTGATGGGAGCGAAGATGCGCGCGATCTCCGGGTGCGCGTCGGCCAGCTCGCGCCGCAGGGTCACGGCCGCGTTGTACTGCGGGAAGAAGCGCCTGTCGTCCTCCAGCAGGACCAGGTCGAGGGCCTTGACGCGGCCGTCGGTCGTGGTGACCATGCCCATGGCGCACTGGCCGCGGGCGACGGAGTCGTACAGGACGCCGACCGAGACCCGCCGCACGTTCCCCCTGGGGACGTCCTTGCCGTACTCCAGGCCGTAGCCTCTCAGCATGCCGAGGAAGCCGTCGTCCCGGCCGAAGGTCTCGTGGTCGACGCAGTACGTCCGCTGGTCCACGGGGATCCTGGTCATGTCCGAGATCTTCGTCAGGCCCCATCGGCCGGCCGTGGCGCGCGTGACGCCGATCGAGTAGCTGTTGTTCAGCGGGGCCGGGGGCAGCCAGACGATGCCGTTCCTGCGCAGGTCGAGGTCGCGTACGGCCTCGAACTGCCGCTCCGCCCCCGGCACCGGGTCGGCCTGGCCGAGGTAGGTGATCCAGCCGGTGCCGGTGTACTCCCACATCAGGTCGGCGTCGGCGCGCGTCAGCGAGGCGCGGGCGTTCACGCTGCCCTGGACGTTCGTCTGGTCGGCCACGTCCGCCCCGGCGGCGGTGAGGGCGAGCACCGCGATCTTGCCGAGCACCAGCTGCTCGGTGAACTCCTTGGACGTCACCCGCACCGTCGTGCCCTGGAGCGAGGGCACCGGGCGGATGCTGCCCGGCTCGACCGGCGGCACGAACGACGACGCGGGCCGCAGCCCGCACGCGGCGACGGTGAGCAGGAACAGCACGGCCGTGAGAGCCCTCACGACAGCCCCTTCGGCGCGAGGAGCCGCTGCGCGAGCCCGCCCAGCCAGTCGATGAGCAGCGCCAGCACCGCCATCAGCACGCACCCGGTGACCAGGACCAGGTTGCGCTGGGTGCTCACGCCCGCGGTGATCAGGTCGCCGAGCCCGCCCGCGCCGATGAACGCCGCGACGCCCGCCGTGCCCACGTTCAGCACCAGCGTGGTCCGTACGCCCGACATGATGACCGGCGCCGCCATCGGCAGCTCCACCCGGAACAGCACTCCCGCCGCCGACATTCCGATGCCCCGGCCGGCGTCGACCAGCCGCGGGTCCACCTGCTCGATCCCCACCATCGTGTTGCGCAGCGTCGGCAGCAGCCCGTACGCGAACAGCGCGGCCACCGCCGTCCAGAACCCGATCCGGAACAGCACCGCCAGCAGCACGACCAGCCCCACCGACGGGATGGCCTGACCCAGGTTCACCAGCGACAGCACGATCGGCGTCACCCGGCGCAGCCCGCGCCGGGTGAGCAGCACGCCCAGCGGCAGCGCCACCGCCAGCACCAGCACGGTCGAGTAGAACACCAGCTGGACGTGCTCCCACGTGCGCCGGAGGATGAACGGCAGGCCGAGCGAGCCGCGCTCGATGCTGTCGAGCGGCACGACCTGCGTGCAGGCCACCATCGCGACGCCCACGGCCAGATAGCACAGCGGGGGCAGGAACGCGTGCCAGGACCGGCCGATCCGGGGCTCCGGCGTCGCCGCCTCCTTGGCGGCCGCGCTCTCGACGGTCACGTGGCATCGCCTCTCCGCAGGCGGCGCTCGCGCTCGTGGGCCTTGATCGACTGGATCGCGCTCTGCACCGTGCCCAGGGACAGCGCCCCCGCGTACGCCTGCCGCCTGCCCACCACCGGCACGATGTCGGTGTCGGCGTTGAGCAGCGCCTCCAGGGCGTCCTGCAGCGTCATCCGGTGCCCGATGGAGGCGGTGACGGGGTCGCCGACCGTGCCCACCCGGCCGATGCGCCCATGGAGGTCGGCCAGGGCGATCCACCTGAGCGGGCGGCGCATCCCGTCGGTGATCAGCGCGTAACCGCGGCCGTCGCGCTCGACCTCGTGGAGCAGCTCGTGCGCGTCGGCGTCCTCGGAGGCGTACGGAACCTGGTCCAGCTCGATGTCGCCCACCTTGGTCAGGCGCAGCAGGCGCATGGAGGAGCCGGCGCCCAGGAACTGCTCGACGTACTCGCTCGCCGGGTTCGTGAGGATCTCGGCCGGTCTGGCGTACTGCACGACGTGCCCGGGGCGCTCCATGATCGCGATGTGGTCGCCGATCTTGAGGGCTTCGTCCACGTCGTGGGTGACGAAGACGATCGTCTTGGCCAGGTCGTCCTGGAGGCGGAGGAGCTCGTCCTGGAGGCGTTCGCGGCTGATGGGGTCGAGGGCGCCGAACGGCTCGTCCATGAGCAGCACGGGGGGGTCGGCGGCCAGCGCCCTGGCCACGCCCACGCGCTGCTGCTGCCCGCCGGAGAGGCGGCGCGGGAAGCTGTCGCGGAACGTGTCCGGCTCCAGGCCCACCAGCGTGAGCAGCTCGTCGACGCGCCCGGCGATCCGCCGCTTGTCCCAGCCGAGCATCCTGGGCACCTGGGCGATGTTGGCGGCCACGGTCATGTGGGGGAACAGGCCGGCCTGCTGGATGACGTACCCGATGTGCCGCCGCAGCCGGTCGGGGTCGATGTCCCGGGAGTTCTGGCCGCCGATGAGGATGTCGCCCGAGGTGGGCTCGATCAAGCGGTTGATCATGCGCATGGTCGTGGTCTTGCCGCACCCGGAGGGGCCGAGCAGGACCACGATCTCGCCTGCCGGGATGTGCAGGTCCAGCTCCTGTACGGCCGGGGCCTCACCCCCGGGGAACGCCTTGGTCACCTTCCGCAGCTCGATCGGCACGCCGCCGGTGGGCCGGTCAGCCACGCGCGCCTCCCGCGGCCGGACGTTCCCGTGTGGTCGTGAGCCGTCCGAGCAGCACGAAGCAGGCGTCGAAGGCGAGCGCGAGGATCGCCACCCCGATCGTCCCGGTCAGTGTGGAGTTGACGGCGTTCGCCCCGCCGAGCCGGGCCAGCCCGGAGAAGATCTGCTCGCCCAGGCCGGGGCCGGAGACGTACGCGGCGACGGCGGCGATGCCCATGGAGAGCTGCGTGGCGACGCGGATGCCCGTGAGGATCACCGGCCAGGCCAGCGGCAGCTCGACCCTGGCCAGCGCCCGGCGGCGGCTCATGCCGAGGCCGCGGGCGGCGTCCACCAGCATGGGGTCGACGCTCTGGAGGCCGACGACGGTGTTGCGGACGATCGGGAGCAGCGCGTACAGCACGATGGCGGTCACACTAGGCGCCACGCCGAGCCCGAGCAGGGGGATGAGCAGCCCCAGCATGGCCAGCGACGGGATCGTGAACAGGACCCCCGCGCTCGCCGTCGCCAGGTTCGCCACTTTCGGGCGGCGGTAGGTGAGCACGCCCGCGAGCACGCCGATCAGTGCCGCCACCAGGACGCATTGGGCGACCATGGCGGCGTGCTGGACCGCCTCGAAGACGATGAGATCCCACCTGTCCTCGATGTACTCCCACAGGCTCATCAGCTTGGTACGTAACCGGTGCCTCATGCCTCAAACGGCTCATCAGTGGTTCTTGATCGTTTGTCGTGGCGGACCCCTACAGTTCTTTCCACAACGACGTCGGAGGAGCCGAGAATGACCGCCTGGCGCGAGATCCGCCGCCTCATCCACGCGGGTGACGCCGACGACCTCATCGACCGGCTGGTCACCTTGGGCCCCGCCGACCGCGGATCTGTGGCCGCGGAGCTCCGCGGCCACCTCCCCGTCCTGCGCGCCCGGGCCGAGTCCGGGCGGGCGTCGCTGTGGAACGAGGACGGCTGGGAGGAGCTGCCGCTCGAGCCCTGGGAGCAGTGGGCCGAGCTGACGCGCCTGGCGGGGGCGGGCACGCTGGGCACGGCCGCCGCCGTGGCCGCCTGGGTGACCCGCCGCGACCTCCTGACCGAGCATCGCCACCTGCCGTCCGCCGGCTTCGGCGACCCGGCGCCGATGGTGCGCCTCCTCGGCCACCGGCCCGCCGCCTGGCAGGCGGACCTCGCCGTCCGCCTGGCCGGCAGGCTCCGGGGCCCGCGGGATCCCGGGGTCCCGCTCGCCCTCGCGCTGCTGCGCCACACGGCCGTCGCCCCGCCCCCGCACGATCCGCTGGTGGTGGCGTGGGTCTCCGGCGGAGTCGCCGCCTCGTCCGATCCCCTCATGCCCGCCTTGGTGCCCCGCCTCTTCGAGGCCGAGGGGGTCGGGCGCGCGCTTCGGCACGAGCGCGCGGCTCCGCCCACGGGCTGGCTGAAGCTGCTCGGGGGCCTTGACCGGGAGGAGATCCTCGACGGTTGCGTCCGCCGCTTCCTGCGCGGCGGCACGGCGCAGGACCTGCGTTTCTTCGCGCGCCTGCACGAGCTGCTCGCGCCGACCGCCGCCGAGGTGGGGCGCCGCCGCCGCGACTACGTGCGGCTCCTGCCCGTGGCGCCGGGCCCGGTGGCCGACCTCGCCCTCCACCACCTCCGCAGCCTCGGCGCCCACGATCCCGCCGAGGTCACGGAGGCGCTCGAAGGGCTGCTGTTCAGGGCCGAGACCAAGCTGGTGCGCGCCGGTCTCACGTGGTTCGACGAGACGGTACGCGAGTCGCCGGCGCTCGCGGACGACCTGGCACCGGCCCTGGTGCTGGCGTTCGGCCACGAGTCGTACCCCGTCCAGGGCAGGGCCGCGCAACTCGCGCTCAAACACCGCGGGCGCTTCGGCGCGGCCGGAGCCGAGCGGATCAGGGCCGCGCTCAAGGCCCTGCCCCCGGCTCTCGAGGCCCGCCTCGTCCCGGCGTTCCCGGGGTCGCGGCGGTCAGCTCAGGCCGAGCAGGCCCGCGTCGACGACCCGGCGGCCGAAGGGACGGGCCAGCTCGGCGAGGCGTTCGCAGCCGTCCTCGCCCAGCGCCTCGTACGCCGGCATCGCCAGGGCGTCCGTGCGGTCCTCGATGTGCCGGCGCAGGGCCTGGCCCGCCTCGGTGAGGGTGTCGCCGTCCAGGAGGCCGCGCTCGCGGAGGCCGGCTTCCGTGGCCGCCCAGTCCTCCTCGGGCCAGGCGCGGCTGATCTTGAGGAAGGGGGTGGGGACGGTGCCGGAGGCGGCGTGCAGGACGAGGGCCTCGAGGCCGGTCAGGCCCTCGGCGAGGAGCATGGCCACGTGGCCGTCGCCGCGGAACTCGCGCAGCAGGGTCTGGGCGTGCCACAGCTGCATGAGCGGCTCGTCCGGCCAGGGGAGGGTGGCGTGGGCGGCGAAGAGGGGGCGGCCCTGGGGGTGCAGGCAGGCCGCTTCGGCGGCGCGGCGGGCCAGGGCGAGGGTCTGGTCGAGGTCGGGGAGTTCGTGCAGGCCCGCCCGGCGCAGCGCTTCCTCGGCCGCTTCGTAGCGGGCCTGGAGGACCTGCTCCGGGCTGACGATGGTCCAGGCGTCATGGAGTGACTGGCGTACGAGGGTCGGGCAGAAGTTGTAGAACGTGGCGATGACCAGCTCGGCGGAGGCGCGGCCGAAGGGGGCGCTGCGGGAGGTGAAATATCCGGACATGCCGGTTAGGCCGAGCTTGGTGTAGCGGCTGGAAGCCTCCGGGACGAAATAGATCATGCCGTGCACGGGCTCCAGGCGGCGCCAGGCCCGGCGGGCCGCTGCTGTGTTCATGACCTCATGCCTCCGTCAGCGATGTTCATGGCTTCGGACCTCCGATGGGGGACGTTCATGGCCTCGGGCCTCCGGCCGGGATGTTCGCGACCTCGGGCCTCCGGCGGGGGATGGTCACGGCCTCAGGTCTCCGGCGGGGGCTGGTCACGGCCTCAGGTCTCCGACAGGGAGTCGACGAATTGCGACATCCCGGCCAGCCACCGGTCGGGGTCCTCGGCCTTGCGGCGGGCGAACTCCGCGACCTCCGGGTGCGGGAGGATGTGGAAACGCTCCGCGGCCAGGCCCTCGACGGCCGCCGTCGCCACGTCAGCCGGGTCCAGGATCGCCCCCGAGGCGTGCACCGCCCTGGCGGTCACGTGGTCGGCGTCGATGCCGCGTTCGAGCATCGCCGTACGCACGCCCTGCGGGCACAGGACGCTGACCTTGATGCCCTTGGAGGCGTAGTGGATGGCCAGCCACTCGGCGAACGCGACCGCCGCCGCCTTCGTCACCGCGTACGGCGCGTCGCCGGGGCAGCCGATCAGACCGGCGGCCGAGCAGGTGTTGAGGAGGTAGCCGCCGCCCCGGGCGACCATGGAGGGGACGACGGCGCGGGCGGCGTACACGTGGGCCATGAGATTCACCGCGTACAGGCTGTTCCACTCCTGGTCGGGGGCGTCCAGGCCGTGACCGCCGATGATGCCGGCGTTGGAGCAGAACAGGTCGACCGGGCCGTACGGGGTGTCGGCGAGGGCGGCCACCTCCGCCTCCACGGAGACGTCCACGCGTACGGGGGTCGCCCGGGCGCCGATCTCCTTGGCCACCGCGGCGGCGCCCGCCTCGTCGAGGTCGGCGACGACCACACCGGCCGCCCCCTCCGCGGCGAACCTGAGGGCCAGCGCGCGGCCGATCCCGCTTGCCCCGCCCGTGACGACGACGACCTTGTCCCGTACTCGCATGAGCGCTCCTCCCGGGCCGGATATAGAACAAGATTCTACTGTGGTGCGGTGCACTTAGATGAGAGGTTTCTCATCTGGGCCTCAGCGTGGTCTCCTCGAAGGGCGTCAGGGTCGAGCTCATGAAACATCGGGGAACGATGATCGTCCTCGCCCTGGGGGTGGCAGTGGCGGGCGTCATGTCGATGGGGCTGGTGCGGGCGGCGGGTCAGAATCCTGATCTGGGCGAGCCCGTGGTGGTCTCGCCGTCACCGTCACCGTCACCGTCACCGTCACCGTCACCGTCGTCCCCGGCCTCGGCCGTGCCCTCCCGGCAGGCCGGGGAGCCGACGTCCAAGGCCGGTTCGCCGACCGGGAGCGCGGGCGCCGAGCCCGGCGGCAGCGCGGAGCCGGGCGCGAGCGAGCGGCCCACGGCACGCAGGTCCAAGGCCGAGCCGGTCGAGCCGCCTTCTCCCAGACCGGGTGGCGGCGGCGACGATGACGACGATGATGGTGGTGGCGACGATGACGGCGACGACTGATGGGGAGGCCAGATGCGGGTGAGCGCCCGAGCCCGGATCGTGGGCTGGATGCTCGCCGTCGTCGGCCTCGCCCTGTCAGTCGCGATCTTCGCGACCTGGACCATCCTGCTCGCCCGGCTCGACGATCGCATGACGGCCGAGCTGGGCAACGAGGTCCAGAAGCTCCGCAACTACGCCGGCTCCGCGCTCGACCCGAAGACCGGGGGCACGGTGACCGGCGTCCAGGAGCTGCTGACGAAATACCTGGTGCTCAACGCTCCCGATCAGCGGGAGACCTTCTTCAGCATCATCGACGGGAGGGCGGACAAGGTCCCCTTCAAGCTGCCGCCGGTCCGCCTCGACACCGACGAGGAGCTGGTCGGGCGGATGGCCACGGCGACCCGGGTCATCCGCGACGAGATGGAGACCACCCAGGGAACGGTCCAATACGCGGTGATCCCGGTCTCCGTGGCCGGCGACACCCGCCGCGGGCATTTCGTCGTGGCCATCTTCTACGACCAGCACCGCGACGAGATCGTGGACGCGGTGCGGGTGCTCGGGCTGTCCGCGCTGGCGGCGATGGGCCTGGCGGGGGTGGCCGGATGGCTCGTGGCGGGGCAGGTGCTGGCGCCGGTCCGGCTGGTCCGGCAGACCGCCGAGCAGATCAGTGACTCCTCCGACCTGACCCGCCGGCTCGACGTGCCGGGCGACGACGACGTGGCCGCGCTCGCGGGGACGTTCAACCACATGCTCGACCGGCTCGAGCAGGCCTTCGTCGTGCAGCGGCACTTCATGGACGACGCCGGGCACGAGCTCCGCACGCCGATCACCGTCATCCGGGGTCACCTGGAGCTCATGGGCGACGACCCCGACGACCGCGCCGAGACCCTCGCCCTGGTCACCGACGAGCTGGAGCGGATGAACCGCATCGTCGACGACCTGCTCACCCTCGCCAAGGCCGAGCAGCCGGGGTTCCTGGCGCTGGACCACGTCGAGCTGGCCGACCTCACGGTCAGCGTGGTGGCCAAGGCCCGGGCGCTCGGCGAGCGCCGGTGGCGGGTCGACGAGGTGGCCGAGGCGCGCCTGCCGGCCGACCGGCACCGGCTCACGCAGGCGCTCATGCAGCTCGTGGCCAACGCCGTGCGCCACACCGCCGACGATGACCTGATCGCCGTCGGCTCCGCCGTTCGCGACGGGCGCGTCGAGCTGTGGGTGCGCGACAGCGGTCCCGGCGTCGCGCCGGCGGAGCGCGAGCGGATCTTCGGACGGTTCGTCCGCGGTGCCGGCCGCACCGGCGCCCACGACGGCGCCGGCCTGGGGTTGGCCATTGTCAGATCCATCGCCCAAGCTCATGGAGGCAACGTGAAAGTGACCGAGGCCCCGGGCGGCGGGGCGTGTTTTGTCATGTCTCTTCCGCTGTGGGAGCTGTGGAGGCTGCATTGAACCGGATTCTGATCGCCGAGGACGAAGCCAGGATCGCTTCCTTCGTGGAGAAGGGGCTGCGGGCCAACGGCTTCGTGACGGCCGTCGTGGGTGACGGGGTGGCGGCCTACGACCTGGCCAGCGCGGGCGGGTTCGATCTGCTCATCCTGGACATCGGGTTGCCGTTGAGCGACGGGTTCACGGTGTTGCGGCGGCTGCGGGGCGCCATGGTGAGCATTCCTGTGATCATCTTGACCGCGCGTGACAGCGTGACCGACACGGTGGCCGGGCTGGAGGGCGGGGCCGACGACTACATCGCCAAGCCCTTCGCCTTCGAGGAGCTCCTGGCCCGGGTGCGGTTGCGCTTGCGGGCCGAGCGTACGCCCGAGGTGACGGTGCTGCGGGTGTCCGATTTGTCGCTTGATCTGCGCACCCGGCGGGTTTACGTGGGGGAGCGGGCGGTCGACCTGTCCACCAGGGAGTTCGCGCTCGCGGAGATCTTCTGCCGCCATCCTGACCAGGTGCTGACCCGGGAGCAGCTGCTCAGCCACGTGTGGGGGTTCGACTTCGACCCCGGCTCCAACGTGGTGGACGTCTACGTGCGCTACCTGCGACGCAAGATCGGGGCAGACCGGATCGAGACCGTCCGGGGCACGGGCTACCGGATGAGAGTCGCCTAATCATCAGCTCACCGCCGCTTCACCGTGCGCCGCCAAGCTGTTCATCAAGGCACCGACGGAAGGAGCGGTCTTGGTAGCCGGGCTTGTGATGGACCTCGTGGCGATCATCGTCCTCGCCTACGGTCTCTACTATCGGCGGCATCATCGGCGCGACCTGCTGTTCGCCTACGTCGCGCTGAACGTGGGCATCTTCGCAGTCGTGTCGCTGCTGCTGGTCCAGCGGGTCGACATCGCCGTCGGGTTCGGGCTGTTCGGCGTGCTCTCCATCATCCGGCTCCGGTCGAGCGAGATCACGCAGCAGGAGATCGCCTACTACTTCATCGCGATCGTGCTGGGCCTGGTCAACGGCATCGCCGGATCGTGGCCGCTGACCGCCCTCCTGCTGAACGGGGTGCTGCTGGTGGTGATGTACATCGCCGACCATCCCGGGCTGCTCGGCCGCACGCGCCATCAGGTGGTGACGCTGGATGTCGTACACGCCGATCCGGAGCTGCTGCGGGTGGATCTGGAGAGCCGGCTGCGGGCGCGGGTGCTGCACTGCGTGGTCACCCAGGTCGACTACGTACGCGACGTGACGGTCGTGGACGTCCGCTACGTGGCCCCGAACCCGAGGGTGGGCGTGCGGTGACGCGCGGCCGCTGGGTGAGGGTGCGTTCGGTGAGGGCTTGCCGGATGAATCTGATGAAGAGGGTGGTAGCCGTGGAGGCAGGGGTCGCAACGGTGTGCCGGGCGGGGCGGGGGTCGAAGGCGGCCCGGATGGAGCGGGTGTCGAAGGCCGGTCAGGCCGGTCGGGGGTCGAGGGCCGGTCGGGTGAAGCGGGGGCCGAGGGCCGGTTGGGTCGGCCGGGGGTCGAGGGCGGATTGTGTGGAGCGGGAGCCGAATGCGGGTCGCGTGGGGCGGGGGCGGAGGGCTGGTGGGGCGGCCCGGACGCCGAGGGCTGGTCGCGTAGGGCGATGGTCGAGGGCGGGTCGGGGGCCGACGGCCGGTCGGGTGCGGGTGCGGGTGCGGGTGCGGGTGCGGAGGGCCGAGCGGGCCGGGCGGGGGTCGAGGGCGGGCCGGGGGGGCGTGGTATCGCTGGAGGGGCAGGATGGCTGAACCGTACGCGGATGCGCTGCTCGCCGGAGTCGCCGCCGCGCTCCCCGCTATCGGGCTCGAGGACGTGCCGGAGCTGATGAGCCGGGTCGACTGCAAATACATCGTGACCGCCTCGACCATGGCGAGACTCGCGGCGGAGCTGGGCGACCGGTTCTGCGCGTTGCGGATCGACGGGCGGCGGCAGTTCCGCTACACCTCCACCTACTTCGACACCCCTGACCTGCTCACCTACCACCAGCATCGGCAGGACCGGCGGCGCCGGTTCAAGCTGCGCACCCGGACCTACCTCGATGGGGGCGGCCAGTGGCTGGAGCTCAAGCTCAACGGCGCGCGGGGCTCCACGGACAAACACCGCATCCCGTACGACGGCGTGCCGAGCCGGACGCTAACCAGGGAGGCGCTGGACTTCGTCCGCGACACGCTGCTCAGCGAGCTGCGCCTCATCGCACCCGAGACGATGGAGCCGGTGCTGGCCACCGACTACAAGCGGGTCACGCTCATCGACCGATCCGGCGCGGCCCGGCTCACGTGCGACACCGGGCTGCTCTGCCGCGACGGGCAACGCAGCACCCCTGCTCGCGAGGACCTGGTCCTGCTGGAGTCGAAGTCGGTGGACGGGAAGGCGGTGATCGACAAGGTGCTGCGCGGGCTCGGGGTGCGGCCGGTGACGGTGAGCAAATACTGCCTCGCGGTCGCCGCCCTCCGCGACCTGCCCGCCAACCGCTGGCACCCGGTCCTGCACCGCTACCTGACCCACCGGCCGAGCCCCCGGCGCCCGCCGACCCGAGCCGGTCGCTGCCGAGTCGAATGGCAGACCCATGCGGGCGGGGCCGGTGTCGGGGGATTGGAATGAGCAATGAAGAGGTGAGGTCGGGTGGGTGGGAATTGGTGCTTGGGCCCGGGGATTGCCCAGGGGTGCCCGGGGCGACCCGCCCGGTCTGACCTGCGGGAACTCGACAACGGGGACTTCATGGTGATAGGTAGGGAGTTGACCAGCGAGTATGAGTAGCGGTTGCCGTCGGATGTGTTCACCGGCCCACGACTGAATGTCTGGTAGTTGTTCTGCGGAACGCGCTGCTTGCGGCTAAAAGGGATATTCCTCATGCTTGAGCGCATTCGTGAGATTCCAGGCGACTTGCTGAGTGCGGATGAGTATCTCGATGACTTCTGGCCGAATTTCCGGGAGATCGATGACGTGTTCTGGAAGCTCGAACGGATCCAGAGCTTCCGGGAGGCGGGGGAGCCCAGCTGGGTCGCCATGATGGAGGGCGACTGGAATCGGTCGCTGAAGCTGATCGACGGCGAGTGCGATGCGACGGGGGCGACGGGGATCCGGGAACGGCCGGCGGAGAAGTTCGTCCGCAGGAGAATTCGGATCGTTGAGCACCCGGTCACGCCCTATTTGCAGTGGGAGATGCATGTTCTGGCGCTGAAGGTCGCGACTGCCGAGCAGGTGCGGGTGCTTGATGCCGGTGAGGTGGCCGAGCTTGAGGTGGGGCGGCGATTGCCGGAGCTGGTCGTGCTCGGGACGGCGGTCATGTACGAGGTGACGTATGACGAAACGGGGACGCACAGCGGGGCGCGGCGGATCGACGATCGCGAGGTGATCGCGGCTTGCCGGGGGGAGCTCGACAAGATGTTCGCCGGTGGTGAGGACTTCCGGGCCTACTACGAGCGGGAGATCGTGCCGTTGCCCACGCCTCGGGTGACCGTCTGAGACGAAGGATTCCCGACCTCGCTCGGGGTGGCCGGGACAGGGCCGGGCCGGGATGGGGGCGGGGTGGGATCGGGCCGGGGCTGGGTCGGGACGGGGCCGGGTTGAGGCGGGGTTGAGGCGGGGCGAGATTGGGCCGGGGCTGGGTCGGGACGGGGCTGGGACGGGGCGAGGCTCGGTCGGGATGAGGGCGGGGTTGGGCCGGGCCGGGGTCCAGGCGGGGCGAGGTTGGGCCGGGGTCGAGGCGGGGCGAGGTCGGGTCGAGGTTGGACGGGGCGTGGTGGGGGTCAATTTGGGCGGATGTGGAACGTGCCTAGGGTGTGGCTCATGCGCGGCGCCCGGGCTTCTCGGAGAAGGCCGGGCGCCATGCAGGTGAGTAGGGGGATGTGAGCGGTTCCGTCCCCGGAGGGACGGAGTCTGGGGTTACAGGGGGAGGTCGCCGGTGGCGGTGCTGGTGGAGCCGGTGGCCTGGTAGGCGGCGATCGTGCGCTCCGCGATGCGCATCTGGTGGATCTCGTCGGCGCCGTCGGCGAAGCGGGCCCAGCGGGCGTGCTGGAACATGTTCGCCAGCGGCGTGTCCGTCGAGTAGCCCAGGGCCCCGTGCACCTGGATCGCGCGGTCGATGATCCGGTTGAGGCTGTTGGCCACGAAGTGCTTGGCCATCGACACCTCCGTACGGAAGTCATCGCCCTTGTCGATCTTGGAGGCGGCGTGCAGGACCATCAGCTTGCACTGGTAGAGCTCCATGGCCGAGTCGGCGATCATCCACTGGATGCCCTGCTTCTCCGCCAGCAGGGAGCCGTGGCTGTAGCGCTTGAGCGCGCGGTCGACCATCATGTCCAGCGCCGTTTCCGCCTGCGAGATCCAGCGCATGCAGTGGGCGAGGCGGGCCGGGCCCAGACGGTACTGGCCCAGGCGGTGGCCGTTGCCCCGCCCGCCGAGGATCGCGCTGTCGGGCAGGCGCAGGTCCTTGATGACGATCTCGCTGTGGCCGGTGGAGCCGTGCATGGTCTCCACCTCGCGTACGTCGTTCCAGCCCGGGTTGGGGAGGTCCACGAGGAAGGCCGTGTTGGCGCCGCGCGAACCCTCCGGTACGTCCGGCTCCGTCCTGGCGATGAGGATGGCGAAGTTGGCCCGCCGGGCGTTGGAGATGAACCACTTGTGGCCGTTGATCACCCACTCGTCGCCGTCCTGGACCGCCTCGGTACGGATCAGCGTGGGGTCGGACCCGGCCACCTCCGGCTCGGTCATGGCGAAGCAGGACATCTGCACCCCGTCGAGCAGCGGGCGAAGGTACTTCTCCTTCTGCTCGTCGCTCGCCCAGTGCAGCAGGGTGTGCATG
This sequence comes from Nonomuraea sp. MTCD27, assembly GCF_041950495.1. Lineage (NCBI taxonomy): Bacteria > Bacillati > Actinomycetota > Actinomycetes > Streptosporangiales > Streptosporangiaceae > Nonomuraea > Nonomuraea sp. MTCD27. Next base: position 293,876 of record NZ_JBGNUW010000009.1, read on the forward strand.
TTGCCCTCGTCGGGAGCCTGGCAGTTGAGCACCCACGGGCCGATGCGGGTCTTGGCCGCCTCCGACTGCACCATGGCCAGCTCCACGTGACCCAGGCCCATGCCACCCCACTCCTTCGGCATGTGCGGCAGCCACAGGCCCTCCGCCTTGGCCAGGGAACGGAGCTGGAAGATCGCCCGGAGGTACTCGTCGCGATCGCCCTCCTTCAGGTCCTCCATGGCCGGAATGACGGTGCCCTGGATGAAGGTGCGGACCCGCTTGCGGATCTCCTCGTGCTCCGGGGCGAGGGTGAAATCGATGGCCATGCTGGTGTTACTCCTTGCGGTGAAGTTGCGAATCATCGGGGTTGTGGCAGGCCAGCCAGTGGTCCTCGCCGATCTGCCTGATCTGGGGCTCCTCCGCGGCGCACGTCGCCGTCGCCCGCGGGCAGCGGGTACGGAAGCGGCACCCGGTGGGCGGGCTGACGGGGGACGGGGGCTCGCCGCTGATCAGCGTGTCGGCGGGCGGCAGGTCCAGTCCGCCCCCGGGGATGGAGGCGATCAGAGCCCGCGTGTACGGGTGCGCCGGCCGGCTGATCAGGTCCGCGCTCGGCGCCAGCTCGCACACCTTGCCCAGGTACATGACCATGATCCGGTCGCTGACGTTCTTCACCACGGCCAGGTCGTGGGCGATGAAGACGAGCGTGAGCCGGTAGCGGGCCTTGAGATCCTCCAGCAGGCCGAGGATCTGGGCCTGCACCGAGACGTCCAGGGCGGACACCGGCTCGTCGCAGATCACCACCTCCGGGTCGAGGATCAGGGCGCGGGCGATCGAGATCCGCTGGCACTGCCCGCCCGAGAACTCGTGCGGCCGGCGCACCGCCGCCGTCTTCGGGTCGAGCCCGACCGCCTCCAGGACCTCGTCCACCCGGTCGCCGGGGAGGTTCCACACGCGGGGGCCCTCGCCGACGATCTCGCGGACGCGGCGGCGGGGATTGAGGGAGGAGATGGGGTCCTGGAAGATCATCTGGAGGCGCTGGCGGGTCCTGCGCAGGGCCTCTCCGCGCAGCGTGGTCAGCTCCAGACCGTCGAGCTGGACGGAGCCCGAGCGGGGCTTGGGGAGCTGGACCAGCGCTCGGGCGGCGCTGGACTTGCCGCAGCCCGACTCGCCGACGATGCCGAGCGTCTCGCCGCGCGCCAGGTCGAAGCTCACCCCGGAGACCGCCCGCACGGTGCGGCCGCGGCCCGCCGGGAACTCCACGACCAGATCCTCCACCCGCAGCAGCACCTCGTCACGGGGACGGAGGTGCGCACTTCCGCTACCGGCCACCGAACTCAGCTCCCTTCACGCCTGCCGCCTCTTCGGCCGCGGTGGTCGTCTTCGTGGCCGCCTCGCTCGGTGACGGGTGCGGGGGGTGCTGCGGTTCTGGGGCGCCCGTGGGGGGCGATGGTCGATGGGCTTCGATGGTGGATGGTCGGCGGGCGTCCAAAGGCTGGGCGTCCAAAGGCTGGGCGTCCAAAGGCTGGGCGTCCAAAGGCTGGGCGTCCAAAGGCTGGGCGTCCAAAGGCTGGGCGTCCAAAGGCTCCAAAGGCTGGGCGTCTGAGGGGTGGGTGTCCAATGGCTGGGCGTCCGAGGGGTGGGCGTCCGAAGTGGGTGGGTGGCCGGAGTTCGGCGAGGCGGTGGTGGGGAGCAGGGCGGGTTCCAGGGGGCGGGCCGGGGCGGTGTCGCGGGGGTACCAGCAGGCGTACTGGTGGTGGGCCTCCTCGAACAGCGGCGGCGCCTCCCGCTCGCACCGCTCCTGCGCGTACGCGCACCGCGCGCGGAACGCGCACCCGGCAGGCAGGTCCACCAGGTCCGGCGGCCGGCCGGGGATGACGCGCAGCCGGTGGTGCACCGGGTCCGTCAGCCGGGGCGCCGCCTGCAGCAGGGCCTCCGTGTACGGCATCCGCGCCCGCGCGAACACCTCGTCCGCGGGCCCCCGCTCCACCACCTTCCCGGCGTACATCACGATCACCTCGTCGGCCCACCGCGCCACCACCGACAGGTCGTGGCTGACCAGCACCACGGCCATGTCCCGCTCCTCGCGCTGCTGGTGCAGCAGCCGCAGCACCTGGTCCTGGATGGTCACGTCGAGCGCGGTGGTGGGCTCGTCGGCGAACAGCACGTCGGGACGGCACGACAGCGCCATCGCGATCGTCACCCGCTGCCGCATCCCGCCGGAGAGCTGGTGCGGGTAGCGGCGCAACATGCGTACGGGGTCGGGGATGCCGACCGAGGCGAGCAGCCGCACCGCCTCCGCGCGGGCCTGCTTGCGGCTCATCCGGAGGTGCACCCGCAGCGGCTCCATCACCTGGGTCCCGATCGTCCGTACCGGGTTCAGGGCCGTCATCGGGTCCTGGAACACGGTCCCGAGCCGGAGCCCCAGGACCGAGCGCATCTCGACGGGGCTGTAGGTGGTCAGGTCGTCGCCGGACAGGTACACGTTCCCGCCCCGGACCGAGGTGCCGGGCAGCAGGCCGAGGATGGAGCGGATGAGCATGGACTTGCCCGAGCCCGACTCCCCGACGATGGCCAGGGTGCGGCCGCGTTCGAGGGTGAAGGAGACCCCGTCCACGGCCTTGACGACCCCGCGCGGCGTGACGAAGTGCGTGCGCAGGTCCTCCACCTGGAGCAGGGTGTCGCGGATCGGGTGCGGCGCGGTGGGCAGGGCGGGCGCGGCGGCGGCCTGGCGTACCGGCTCCAGGCCGCTCTCCCGCACGTCCGTCATGGACCGCAGCCGGTCGCCCACCAGGTTGAACGACAGCACGGTCAGGAACATGGCGATCGAGGGGGCCAGCACCACGTGCGGCGCGGTCTCCATGAGGGTGCGGCCCTCGTTGATCAGCCCGCCCCAGGTCGGGGTGGGCGCCTGCACGGACAGCCCCAGGAAGGCCAGGCTGCCCTCGGCGACCACGACCACGGCCATGCCGATGAACGCGTACGACGCCGCCGGCACCGCCACGTTCGGCACGATCTCCCGCCACAGGATCCGCCGGTCACGGGTGCCCAGCACGCGGGCGGCCAGCACGAACTCGCGCTCGGCGAAGGTCAGGGTGGCGCCCCGGATCAGGCGGACCCAGGAGGGCACGCCTAGCACGCCGAGGACGATGAGCACGTTGCGCAGGTTCGCCCCGGCGAAGGCCACCACGGCCAGCGCGAACACCAGCGCCGGGAAGGCCTGCGCCACGTCGTTGACCGCCATGATGATCGCGTCCGTGGCCCGCCGCCGGTATCCGGCCAGGACGCCGAGCGGCGCGCCGATGCCCAGGCCGAGCAGGACGGCGCCGAGGCCCACGCCGAGCGAGACGCGGGCCCCGTACACGACCCGGCTGAGGACGTCGCGGCCGAGCCCGTCGGTGCCGAGCGGGTGCGCGGCGCTGGGCCCCGACTGCGGCGGGCCGGCGAGCGTCTCGTCGTAGCGGGGGAACGGCAGCAGGTCGGCGAGGAGGGCGGCGAGCAGCACCAGCCCGATCCAGCCGATCGCCAGCCAGAACCCGAGCCCCAGCCGCCTACGCACGCCGGATCCTGGGGTCGACGGCGGCGTACACCAGGTCCACCGCGAAGTTGACCACCACGTAGCCGACCGAGATCAGCACGACGCCTCCCTGAACCGTCAGGTAGTCGCGGGAAAAGATGGAGTCGACGATGAGCCGCCCGACGCCGGGCAGGCCGAAGAGGGTCTCGATGATCACGGTGCCGCCGATGAGCGCGCCCAGGTTGAGGCCGATGGCGGTGATCAGGGTGATCGCGGAGGGGCGCAGCGCGTGCCGCCACAGGATGCGGCGCGGCGACAGGCCGCGGGCGCGCGCCAGCGTGATGTAGTCCTCCTGGAGGGTGGCGATCAGGTCGGTACGCAGCAGCCGCGCGTAGACCGCCAGCTGCCCGCAGCCGAGCGTGATCGCGGGCAGGATCACGGAGGTGAGGTTCCAGCCCAGGTCGAGGGTGATGGGGGTCCAGCCGGTCGCGGGAACCACCTGCCAGGTGACCGCGAAGACGAGGATCAGCAGCACGCCCAGCACGAAGACGGGCGTGGACAGCAGCGCGAAGCTGAGCGCGGTGAGCACCTGGTCCAGAGCGCGGCCGGCGCGGCGGGCAGCGGCCACGCCCACCGGGATCGCCAGTCCCAGCGCGATGATCTGCGCGGCGACCAGCAGCTCGAGGGTGACGGGCAGCCGCTCGGCCAGCTCGGTGGCGACCGGCATCCTGGTGATGTAGGAGTCACCGAAATCACCGGTGGCGAGCCCGCCCAGCCAGTCGAGATAGCGCACGATCAGCGGCTGGTCCAGCCCGAGCTCCTGGCGGAGCTGGGCGCGGGCCTCCTCGGTCGCCGACAGGCCCAGGATCTGCGTGAGCGGGTCGCCCGGCAGCAGATTGAGCAGGACGAAGGAGAGGAAGGTCACCACGACCAGCACCACCAGGAGCCGGACCAGCCGGTGGACGATGATCACCGTTCGCTGACCCAGAGCTGGCCGAAGGGGTGGTACGGGATGGGCGAGCCGGTCAGCGGCAACCCCTTCTCGCCGTCGGGCAGCACGTGCTCACCGATGCCGCGCACCTTGGTCCTGGCCACGATCGCCCCGGTGTTGAGGTGGTCGATGAACACGTACGGGACCAGATCGCGCAGCCGCTCCTGCACGGTGGTGTACGCCTGCTTGCGCGCGGCCTCGTCCGGGTTCGTCCGGCCGATGTCCAGGGCGGCGCTCAGCTTGTCGTCCTTGAGCCGGGTCATGTTGAGCGAAATGGCGCCGACGGGCTTGGCGTACCCCTGGTGCATCCAGATGTACTCGCCGTCGGGGTCGGGGGAGGAGAACTGCGTCCACACGGTGGCGGCGAAGTTCCCGGTGATGGCGCGGTTGATCAGGTCGGGCTGGTCGGCCTGCTTGATCGACACGTCCATGCCGGCCTTGCGCCACATGTCCTGGGCCAGCTCCACGCCCTGCATGGTGTTCGGGTCGGGGGTGGAGATCAGCTCGAAGCGGATCGGCCCCTTCTCCGCCTCCACCTCCTTGACCAGTTCGGCGGCCTTGGCCGCGTCGAAGTCGGGGTAGCCGCCGGGGGCGTACCACTTGGAGTCCTCCGACCACGGGCCGTCGGCCGGCTTGGTCAGCCCGCCGCGCAGGGTCGAGATGACGGTCTTGCGGTCGGTGGCGTAGGCGAGGGCCTTGCGGACCCGTACGTCGTCGAGCGGAGCCACCGCGGTGTTGAGCAGGAACATGTACTCCGGCACGGCCATGCCCTGCGCGCGGTGCACCGTGTAGGTGTCCTTCTGCGCGCCGAACTTGGTCAGGTCCTCGTCGCGCGAGGTCCCGATGGCGTCGACCCCGCCGGCTTCGAGGGTCTGGGCCCGGGTCTGGCTGTCGGGCAGGATCCTGAACTCGACCTCGTCCAGGTACGGCAGGCCCTGCCGCCAGTACTTGGGGTTGCGGGCGACGACCATGCGGTTGTCCGGGACGTACTCCTTGAAGACGAACGGCCCGGTGCCCACCGGCTTGAGGCTGGCCGACTTGGGGTCGTTGAGCGACGCGGGCGGGACGATCATGCCGATCTGCGCGGCCAGATAGTACGGGAAGGCCACCCAGGGCTGGTTGAGCTGCACCTTGACCGTCATCGGGTCCACCAGCTCGAACGACTTGACCGGCACGAACACCGCCGCGTTCAGCGGTGAGGCCTTCTGCGCTTCGAGGTTGGCCTTGACGATGTCACCGGTGAGGGCGATCCCGTCGGAGAACGAGACGCCCGGCCTGACCTTGATCGTCCATTCGTCGTACTTCTTGCTCGGGGTCAGCGACTCGGCCAGGTACGGCTTCCACTCGCCGTTGGCGTCCACGCTGACCAGCGGTTCGATGATCGAGCCCGCCATGCTGTAGCTCTGTGCCGCGAACTGGTCGGTGACGGGATTGAACCCGTTGGCGTCCGCGCTGAGCCCGTAGACCAGCCGTCCGCCCTGGGTCGGTCCCGTCGCCGGCGCGCTCGACTGCGGCGGCCCCGCGACCGGCCGCTGTCCGCTGCACGCCAGCAGCACCGACGCGGCCAGCAGCACCGTGGCCGGTGTTCTCCAGCGTTTCATCCACGCCTCCTCCCGGTAGATCCCCCCGAGAGCAATTTCACCGATAGTACTATCGGTGAAATTACGCACAAGTGCCGCGGGACAATCGTTACGAGGGGAGGGGGATCGATGACAGGCACGCCGCTCACCAGGAGCGAGGCCAAGGATCTGACCAGGCGCAAGCTCGTTCGCGCCGCCCTGGCGATCCTGGACGAGGAGGGCGAGGCGGGGCTGACCACGGTCAAGGTCGCGAAGGCCGCCGGCATCGCCCAGTCCAGCTTCTACGTGCACTTCAAGGACATGCAGGAGCTGCTCGGGGTGCTCGTGGAGGAGGGCGGCGAGCGGTTGCGCGGATCGATGCGGGAGGCGCGCCGCAGGGCCCGCGAGGCTCCCGACGATCTCGAACGGCACCGCGAGACGTTCCGCATCCCCCTGGAGGCGATCTGCCGGCACCCCGAGCTGCTGCGCATCCAGCTCAGGGCCCGGCACGACCCGTCGTCCTCGCTGCGCGACTTCGCGGTGGAGACGGCGGCGGCCTACCGCGAGCACCACGCCGCCGACCTGGCCGCCCTCGGCTACACCGCCGACAACGAGCGTGACCGGCGGCGGCTGGAGATGATCGCCGAGGGGATCAACGCGGCCACCAACGCGCTGGCGATGGGCCACCTGGAGGGTCGCTACCCCGACCTGGCGGAGGCCGCCGACATCCTGACCGCCCTGTCGCGGGGCGCCCTCAGGCTGCTCAGGTCGACGTCGGGGAAGGCGGCGGGCGAGGCCGCCGCCCCGCCGGGCCTTCTCCCCGAGACGGGTACGGTCGCCGAGGTCGCGCCCGTCAGCGACCCTCCCGGACGATCCTGACCGCGTCGGTCCCCGTGTGGTTGACGGCGAACAGGAAGGAGCGGCCGTCCGGGTGCGAGCGGCGTACGAGCTCGACCCCGGGCGTCCCCCGAACCGGACGCCCGCCTCCGCGCAGACCGCCGACAGGACTCGTTCCTGGTCCACGCGGGCCCCGCCCGAGGCGTACGTGTTCAGGACGGAGGCGGTGGTGGCCCGGGCGACCTCGCTCCACACCGCACCGGTGCCCCCGCCGGCCAGCGCCTCGAGGTGGCGCTGCCCGGACCACGGTGGCGGGGAGGCGGTGGGCGTGGACAGGTAGGCCCGGATGCACCGCCGTAGACGATCAACGCGAAACTTCGCATCAGAGTCTCATGTCGGCCGCCAGGGCGGAAACCTCCTCCTCGGTCAGTCTTCCATCCGCCACGACGGTGACGACCCGCCTGGTCAGAGTGGTGTCGAGGACCAGCGGCGTGTCCCAGGCCAGCGCCTGCCCCACCCCCGGATACTCCTCGACCCGGACGAACCACGGGTCGCCGTCCGCCTGGACGAAGACCAGCGTCCAGTCCCGCCCCTCCGGAGTGGTGCCGGACATGGCCACCCACGGATTCCGGCTGCCGTGCACGGCCTGCTCGCCGCCCGGGAGCGTGGTCCTGGCGGCGGAGGTGCCGGGCGCGCGCCAGAAGAAGCCGCCGTACCCCGCGCCCGCCCGGCCCTTGGTGGCCGAGCTGTGGATCTCCAGCGGCGCGGCGGTGAGGTTGGTGAGCGTGAACGCGAAGTCCAGCGCCCAGGCGTCCCCGACCGGCCGGGCCGTGACCGTCCGCTCCTCGCGGACCAGCGGGCCGCCGGGGCCGGTCCACTCCAGCTGCTCGGCGAAGCCGCCGTCGTCCAGCCGGGTGAACGCCAGGTGCCGCTGCGTGCCGTGGTTGTCCAGCCAGGTGGGCCCCTGGTCCTTGACATACGTCCGGCCGCCCCAGAAGTTCGCCCCGCCGAGGTCGGAGATCGCCACGCCCACGCCCAGGTGGTGCACGTGGTCCTCGGGGCGGACCTGGGTGACCTCCACGCCGCCGAGGGTGCGTACCCGGTGCAGGTAGGGGCGGGGTGAGTCGGTGACGGGCAGGTCGGGACGCCAGTCGTAGGCGGCCACCGCCCGGCCCGCCACCAGCAGCTCCACCCCCGTCCACGGCGCGCCGAGCTCCGAGTAGAGCGCCAGCTCGGCCGCGCTGCGGTCGGTCAGCTCGACCACGCCGGGCAGGATCCGGCCCACGACCTCGCCCGCCTCGTCCCGCCGTACCAGCTGGTGCCGTTCGGGGATCGGCAGCGGCTCGGGAGCCAGCCGCACCGCGTCCAGCACCTGCGTGAACGTCTCCGTGCGCGACAGCGGCACCAGCAGCTCCGCGCCCGTGCGCACGTGGTCGATGAGGTTCTCCAGCAGCCCCGTACGGTCGTGCACGGTCGTCGTGACCGAACCGTCGGCGAGCTCCACCTTGAGCCGGTCCTCGGTGTAGACCAGCGTGGCCCGGCCCCGGTCGCCGTGCACGACCAGGTACGGCTCGTGCCGCTCCGGCGCGAGCAACGTCACCGCGATCGTGATCACGAGCCCGTCCGCCAGCCGGACGCGCACGCAGGACGTGTCGTCCGACTCGATCGGATGGGCGTGGTAGAGCTCGGTCTCGATCTCCGCGATCGGGCTGTCCACCAGGGCGAGCGCGGTCGCGACGGCATGCGCGAACGGGTTCGTCAGCGCGCCGTCCACCACGTCCACCCCGTTCAGCCGGCGCCTGCCGGACCAGGGGGAGCGGGTGAAGTAGGCCGAGGGGCGCTCCCAGGCGCCCGCGCCGCCGATGCCGCGCACCCGGCCCAGCGCGCCGCTCGCGATCAGCTCGCGCAGCGCCGGGACGGCCGCCGAGCCGAGCGACTGGAAGCCGACCTGGCAGGCGAGGCCGGTCTCCGCGACCGCCGCGGCGATCCTGCGGTGCGCCTCCGGGCTGGCCGCGGGCGGCTTCTCCAGCAGCACGTGCGAGCCGGCGTGCAGCGCGGTCACCGCCAGGTCGGCGTGCGTGTCGATCGGTGTGCAGATGACGGTGACCTCGGCGCCGGTCTTAGCGATCAGATCGCCCAGGTCCGGAGACTGCAGCGGCGCCCCGAAGTCCACCTCCACCGGACGCAGGTCGCAGACGCCGGCCAGCTCGACCAGGCCGCGATCGGCCAGCAGGCGCAGGACGCCCAGATGGTGGCGGCCGTGGCCCTGGGCCCCGGCCAGTACGACCTTCACCGGCGCCATCACGACCACCTCAGCCCGAGGCCGGCGTGCCCGCCCGCGCGCAGCGTGCCACCCGAGATCTCCACCGGGTACGGCTCCGCCAGCAACCCCAGCGCGGCGAACGAGGCGTCCTCCACGTCCTCCACCATGACCGGCAGCGGCAGGGACAGGGCGAGCTGCCCGGACACCTCGCTCAGCAGGTGCGGGTAGACCGGCACGTCGTACGTCCTGGCCAGCTCGGCGATCCGCAGGAACGGCGTGATGCCGCCGACCCGCACCACGTTCGGCTGGACGACGTCGCAGGCCCCGGCGGTCAGCAGATCGCGGAAGCCGTAGGTCGTGTAGACGTTCTCGCCGACCGCGACCGGCACGTCCACGGAGCGGCGCAGCTCCACGTGCGCGGCCACGTCGTCGGCGGGCAGCGGCTCCTCGATCCAGTGCAGGCCGAACTCCCGCAGCGCGGCCAGCGCCCGCCGGGCCCGGTGCAGGTCCCAGCGCTGGTTGGCGTCGATCATCAGCAGCCGGTCGGGCCCGATCACCTCGCGGACGGCGGCCACCCGGGCCACGTCCTCGGCCAGGTCCGGGCGGCCCACCTTGATCTTGACGCCCCGGTAGCCGGCCGCCACCCAGCGCCTGGCCTGCTCGACCAGCTCCTCCAGCGGATAGTGCAGGTTGACGCCGCTGCCGTAGACCGGCACCTCCTCGCGCCGCCGGCCCAGCGCGTCCGGCAGCCCGTCGGCGCCGCAGCGCAGGTCCCACAGCGCCAGGTCGACGCCGGCCAGCGCGATCGTGGTGATCCCGCCGGGGCCCGCCTCGCGCAGGTGCCGCCACAGCCGGTCCCACACCACCTCGGGGTGCGCGGGCAGCCCGATCAGCGCCTCGCGCAGGTCGTGGTCGAGCAGCGCCTTGACGGCGTGCGCGCCGATCTGCGGCGTCCACGAGAACCCGGTGCCGGTGCGCCCGTCCTTCAGCGTGACGTGGGTGACGATCACGTGGTTGGCGGGCACGTCCGCGCCCCAGGGGCGCGGCAGCGGGGCGGTGCGCAGCTCGGTACGCAGGTCCGCGATCGTCATGACGCCGCCCGTTCGAGACCGGTCTTGATCAGCGCCTCCAGCTCCTCCAGGTGCTCGCCGGTCACCTCGACCAGCGGCGGGCGGACGGCGCCGACGTCCAGGCCGCGCAACCGTACGCCGGCCTTGACCAGGGCGACCGGGTAGCCGGGGACCTTGCCGCGCAGGCGTACGAGGGGGGCGTAGAACTCGGTGAGCAGCCGCTCGTCACCGTTGAGGTAGGCCAGCGCGATCTCGGGCGCGAACGCGAACACCGCGCTGGAGTACAGCTCCACGCCGATGCCCCGGTAGGCGGGCATGGTCAGCTCGGCCGTCGGCAGCCCGTTGAAGAACAGGAAGTCCGGGTACACCTCGCGCACGGCCAGCACGGTCCGCTGCATCCGGTCGATGTCGCCCAGGCCGTCCTTCAGCCCGATCACCCCCGGGACGCCGGCCAGCGCGACCACCGCCTCCGGCTCCAGCACTACGGAGCCACGCTGGTAGACGATCACCGGCAGCACCTCGGCCACCGCCCGCACGTACGCCTCGAAGCCGTGCCCGGGCCCCTGGGCCAGGTACGGCGGCATGAGCAGCAGCCCGTCGGCGCCCGCCTCCCGCGCCGCCCGCGCCTGGTTCAGCGCCGAGCCGAGCGGCCCGCCCGCGCCCGCGAACAGCGGCACCCGGCCGCCCACGACCCCGGCCGCCACCCGCACCGCCCGCGCGTGCTCGGACTCGGACAGGGCCGAGAACTCGCCGGTGCCGCACGCCACGAACACGCCGCCCGGACCGTGCTCCATGCCCTGCCGCACATGCTCGGCCAGCACCTGCTCGGCAAGGGTGCCGTCGGCGTCGAAGGGCGTCACGGGGAAGAACAGCACACCGCTGAGATTCATTCGGATTCATCCTTGAGTTCGGTACGCCAGCTGCGCTTGGGCTGCCAGCCGAGCAGGCGCTCTGCCTTGGCGATCGAGAAGGCGGGGGTGGTGCCGGTGAGCCCGGCCGCGAACGGCTCGGTGCCGGGCACGACCTGGGGCAGCAGGTCGGCCAGCGGCTTCCTGGCCAGCGCGTCGGACGCGCCGGCGAAGAAGACCTCGCCGTTGGGCAGTTCGGGCAGCGCCTCGGCGAGCACGGCGATCATCTCGGCGGCGTCGCGGGAGTCGATGTAGTTGAACAGCGACACCCCGCCCAGCTCGGGCCGGTCCAGCCGCTCGCGCACCGTGTGGCCGGACTGCGTGGGCGCGCCCGCCCACTCCTCCGGGGGGATCACGAAGCACGGCCGCACCGCCGCCATCTTCGTGCCGCCCGCCCGGGCGAACGCCTTCATCGTCTCCTCGGCCGCGACCTTGGACAGGTTGTAGGCGTTCCAGGGGCGTACGGGGTGCTCCTCGTCGATCGGGAGGTAGTGGGGCGCCCAGCCGCCGGGCGCGCCGTATCCCATGACGGTGGGGCTGCTGGCCATCACCAGGCCCGCCACGCCCAGGGCCACCGACGCCTCGCACACGTTGAACGCGAGCTGCGTGTTGACCTTGAAAATCACCGATTCCGGGAAGCTGAACGGGGTCGCGATCGCGGCCAGATGGATCACCGACTCCGGCCGGAACCTGGCGATCACCTCGAACGCCTCGCCCGTGTCGGTGAGGTCGGCCGGTAACGCGACGGCCGCCTCCGCCGGTGTTCCGGGGGCGCGGTCAACGCCTATGACCTCGTGCCCGGCCGCCGCGAGCGTGCTGACCACGCTGCGGCCGAGGCGTCCTGCGCTTCCGGTGACGAGGACTCTGCTCACCGTGAGGGGCTCCTTCAAGACTGCAAACAGTTGCACTAAACCTTTGTGTCAGGAAGGGTGAGGCGTCAAGAGGCGATTTCGTCACCGCCCGTCTAGCTGGGAGTTCTCGGCCTTGTCCTGACGCGGCCGTGTGGCAAGCGCTTTCATCGTACTCATGGGTACTGCAATCGGTTGCGTTAGGGTGGGCGACTGTGACAGTGACGATTCGTGATGTGGCCAGGGCGTCCGGCGTGCATGTGTCGACGGTCTCCCGGACGTTCTCCGCGCCGCACATGGTGAACGCCGCCACCCGCACCAGGGTGCTGACCGTGGCCGAGGAGCTGGGATACCGGCCCAACCGGGCGGCCAGGGCGCTCACGACCGGGCGTACCCACAATCTCGGCCTGATCGTGGCCGACATCGCCAACCCGTTCTTCCCGCCGCTGATCAAGGCGGCGCACTCGGCGGCCCGGCAGCGCGACTACCACCTGTTCGTGGCCGACACCGACGAGGAGCCGGCCGCCGAGGAGGAGTTGGTGCAGGCGTTCTCCAAGCAGGTGGACGGCCTGGTGCTGTGCAGCCCGCGCTCCTCCAACAAGGCGCTGGAGCGGCTGGCCGAGCGGGTGCCGTTCGTGGTGATCAACCGGCGGCTGCGCGGCGCGGCCACCGTGCTGATGGACGTCGGCCACGGGGCCAGGCTGGCGGTCGAGCACCTGGCCGGGCTGGGGCACGCGCGGGTCGCGCTGGTCTCGGGGCCGGCCGGCTCGTGGACGAGCGCGGAGATCCGTACGGCCGCCGAACAGGTGCCGGGCGTCGAACTCGTCGTCATCGGCCCCAACGCGCCCACCGAGCGGGGCGGGTTCGCCGCGGCGGCCCGGGTCCGGGACTCGGGGGCGACCGGCGTGCTGGCCTACAACGACCTGGTGGCGATCGGGCTCATCGAGGGGCTCGGCGATCTCGGGCTGAGCGTGCCCGAGGACGTCAGCGTGGTGGGGATAGACGACATCGTGCCCGGCCGGCTGAGCCGCCCGAAGCTCACCACGGTGGCCATGCCGACGGCCGCCGCCGGGCGGCTCGCGGTGGACCTGCTCATCCAGGAGGTCACCGCCACCACCTCGCTGGAGACCCGCCTGGTGATCAGGGACTCCACCGCTGCTCCACGATAGCCCGGCAGCTGCAAACGGTTGTACTAAACCGGAACGAAATTCATCTGACTTCTCGGGCGGGCACGCTTGTCAGCTGGGAAAACGCCGTGGCGATATATCGGTAACGGCTATGTAACGCCTGCAAAGGGTTGACGTAACTTTCCCGCCAGCTATAGGAAAGCGCTATCCATTCACTTCTCGCCGGAAGGTCCGTGATGACTGAAGTTTCGGTGGCGGTGAAACCTCACCACGCGGCGAAGCAGCCCGTACGTGGTGGTCACCGCTCCACGAAACGGTCCCGCCGCGAGGCACGTGCCGCCTATCTGTTCCTGGCTCCCTGGTTCGCCGGCCTGCTCATCATCACGATCGGCCCGATCTTCGCCTCCCTCTACCTGTCCTTCACGGACTACAGCCTCCTGGAGGAGGCCAAGTGGGTCGGGTTCGACAACTACGTGAAGATGTTCACCGAGGACCCGAGGTTCCTGGCCTCGCTGAAGGTCACCACGGTGTACGTGATCGTCTCGGTCCCGCTTCAGCTGGCCTTCGCCCTTGCGCTGGCGCTGGTGCTCGACCGGGGGCTGCGCGGGCTGCCCATCTACCGCTCGATCTTCTACCTGCCCTCGCTGCTGGGCGGCAGCGTCGCGATCGCGATCCTGTGGCGCAAGGTCTTCGGCGCCGAGGGCCTGGTCAACGCGGTGCTGTCGGTCTTCGGCATCCAGGGCCCCGGGTGGGTGGGTGACCCGGACACCGCGCTGGGGACGCTGATCCTGCTGCACGTGTGGACGTTCGGCGCCCCGATGATCATCTTCCTGGCCGGGCTCCGCCAGATCCCGAGCAGCTACTACGAGGCCGCCTCCGTGGACGGGGCGGGGCCGCTGCGGCAGTTCCGCTCGATCACGCTGCCGCTGCTGACGCCGATCATCTTCTTCAACCTCGTGCTGGAGCTCATCAAGTCGTTCCAGTCGTTCACGCAGGCGTTCATCGTGAGCGGCGGGAAAGGCGGCCCCGCCGACTCCACCCTCTTCTACACGCTCTACCTGTATCTGCAGGGGTTCAAGAACTACGACATGGGCTACGCGGCCGCGATGGCCTGGGTCCTGCTGCTGATCATCGCCGGGCTGACCGGGGTGAACTTCCTCGCTTCCAAGTATTGGGTCTTCTATGGCGACACCAAGTAGGCCGATCCCGGTCCTGTTCCGCCCGCTCAAGGGCGGGCCGGTGGTCAAGCACATCCTGCTGATCGGCTTCGGGCTGGTCATGCTCTATCCGCTGCTCTGGATGATCTCCAGCTCGCTCAAGCCGGAGGAGCTCATCTTCCGGCAGCCGGGGCTGTGGCCCAGCGAGGTCACGCTGGACAACTACACCGAGGGCTGGACCGCGCTCAAGCATCCCTTCGGCTACTACCTGTGGAACTCCGCGGTGATCACCGGGTTGTCGGTGGTGGCGAACCTGGTCGCGTGCTCGCTGGCCGCCTACGCCTTCGCCCGGCTGAACTTCCCGCTGAAGAAGCTGTGGTTCGCGCTCATGCTGGGCACGATCATGCTGCCGCACCACGTGACGATCGTGCCGCAGTACATCATGTTCTCCGAGCTCGACCTGATCAACACGATCTGGCCGCTGGTCCTGCCGAAGATCCTGGCCACCGACGCGTTCTTCATCTTCCTCATGGTGCAGTTCATCCGCACGCTGCCCCGTGAGCTGGACGAGGCGGCGGAGATCGACGGCGCCGGTTACTGGCGGATCTTCATCAGGGTCGTCATGCCGCTGTGCATGCCGGCGCTGGCCACGACCGCGATCTTCACGTTCATCTGGACCTGGAACGATTTCCTCAGCCAGCTCCTGTATCTCAACAATCCCGACAACTTCACCGTACCGGTAGCGTTGCGCACGTTCCTGGACGCCAGCAGCGACTCGTCGTGGGGCCCGATGTTCGCCATGTCGATCATCGCGCTCGGCCCCATCTTCGGGTTCTTCCTGGCAGGTCAGAAGTACCTGATCCGTGGTGTGGCCACCACGGGCCTGAAGTAGTTCCTCCACCCCCCAACAGAGAACACCCATAGGAGGTAGAGCCGTGAGCTCTGGCAAGAAGATGTGGTCGGCGGCACTGCTCGCCACCGCTGTGCTGGCGGTCACCGCGGCCTGCGGCGGCGGCAGCGGCGGCGGCGGCGAGACCGCCGACGGCAAGATCAAGCTGCGCTTCTCCTATTGGGGCAGCGACGCGCGGCAGAAGATGACCGAAGAGGCGATCAAGAAGTTCGAGGCGAAGAACCCGACCATCGACGTCGAGGGCGAGTTCTCGGACTGGGCCAGCTACTACGAGACGCTCTCCACGAAGGTCGCGGGCAGTGACGCGCCGGACGTGATGAGCCTGGAGATCCGCGGCCTGCGCGAGTACGCCGACCGCGGCACCCTCGCCGACCTGGCCAGCAAGGTCAACACCGCCGACATCGACGGCAAGGTGCTGGCCACCGGCGCCATCGACGGCAAGCAGTTCGCCATCCCCACCGGTGTCAACGCCTTCTCCCTGATCGTCAACAAGGCGCTGGTCGAGCAGGCGAAGGCGGAGCTGCCCGACGACAAGCAGTGGACGTGGGAGGAGTACGTCGAGCTGGCCAACAAGGTCACCTCCGGCAGCGGCGGCAAGATCACCGGCACGCAGCTGAGCTGGAACCCCGCCTACCTGCAGATCTACGCCACGCAGAAGGGTGAGCCGTTCTACAGCGGCAACAAGCTCGGCCTGTCGCCCGAGACCATCAAGGAATGGTGGGCGATCATGCAGAACCTCATCAAGGGCAAGGGCGCCCCCGACGCCGCCAAGAGCACCGAGATCGGCGCCACCAGCATCGACCAGTCGCTGCTGGGCACCAACACCGGCGCGATGGGCATGTGGTGGAGCAACCAGCTCGGCGCCGCCAGCAAGGCCTCCGGCCAGGAGCTGGACCTGCTGCGGATGCCGAAGATCAAGGGCGCCACCACCGGCGGCATGTTCCTGCAGCCGGCCATGTTCTACAGCGCCTCCTCGAAGACCGAGCACGCCGCCGAGGCCGCCAAGTTCATCGACTACATGATCAACGACCCCGAGGCGGGTCAGATCATCCTCAGCGACCGCGGCCTGCCGGCCAGCTCCAAGGTGCTGGCCGCGGTGCGGGACAAGCTACCCGACGCGGACAAGAAGACGCTGGCCTTCCTCGACGAGGCCAAGGGCGAGCTGACCGACCCGCCCGCCGCCCCGCCGAAGGGCGCCAGCGCCATGGAGGACATCCTCACGCGGTACTCGGAGGAGGTCATGTTCGGCCGCATGACCCCCGACGACGCCGCACAGAAGTTCATCACGGAGGCCAACGCCTCCATCGCCGGCTAAAGGAGAGACATGAAGTACGCGTTCGTCGGGCTCGGGCACCGCGCGCAGATGTACGTCGACGCGCTGCTCGGGGAGTGGCGTGACGCCGGCACCATCGTCGCCCTGTGCGACACCAACCGGACCCGCATGGACTACTACGTCGAGCGGATCGGTCAGGAAGTGCCGTGTTTCGCCCCCGCTGAGTTCGACAAGGTGCTCGAGCTCGCCGACGCGGTCATCGTCACCACCGTCGACGCCACGCACGCCCGCTACGTGTGCGCGGCGCTCGACGCCGGGCGGGACGTCATCGTGGAGAAGCCGCTCACGATCGACGCGGACGGCTGCGCGGCCATCGCCGAGGCGGCCGAGCGCAGCACCGGCAAGCTGATCGTGACGTTCAACTACCGGTACTCGCCGCGCAACTCCGCCGTGCGCCGCCTGCTCATGCGGGGCGCGATCGGCGAGGTGACCTCGGTGCACTTCGAGTGGACCCTCGACACCATCCACGGCGCCGACTACTTCCGCCGCTGGCACCGCGACCGGGCCAACTCCGGCGGGCTGCTGGTGCACAAGTCCACCCACCACTTCGACCTGGTCAACTGGTGGCTCGGGTCGGCTCCGGAGCTCGTCTTCGCCCAGACCGACCTGCGCTTCTACGGCGCCGAGAACGCCAGGAAGCGCGGCCTGGAGGAGCGCCCCGAGCGCGGGCAGGGCGCGCCCGGGCTGGGCACCGACCCGTTCATCCTGGACATCTCCGCCGACCCCCGGCTCAAGCGCCTCTACCTGGACGCCGAGCACGAGGACGGCTACATCCGCGACCAGGACGTCTTCGGCGAGGGCATCAACATCGACGACAACATGTCCGTCATGGTGCGCTACGCCAACCGCGCCGTCCTGACCTACTCCCTGCACGCCCACGCGCCCTGGGAGGGCTACCGGGTGGCCTTCAACGGCACGGCCGGGCGGCTGGAGCTGGACGTGGTGGAGCGGGAGTGGACGCCGCCGCACGCCGCCATCGACCCGAGCGCGGCCGCCAAGGAGCACGCGACCGGGTCCTGGGAGCGGCTCATGCTGCGCCGGCACTGGAGCGAGCCGGAGGAGGTGCCCATCGAGACAGGGGCCGGCGGGCACGGCGGGGGCGACCGCCTGCTGCTCAACGACGTCTTCCGCGGCCCCGACGGCGACCCGCTGGCCCGGCAGGCCGGCTACCGCGACGGCATCCGCAGCGTGCTGACCGGCCACGCGGCCAACGTCTCGGCCCGTACCGGGGCTCCCGTGCACCTGGCGGACGACGGCACGCGTGTTCGCTGAGCTGGCCGGGATCGCCGCGGCGCAGCGCGGGCTGTACCCGGTGCTTCCGGGGCCCGAGCTGCGCGCGGCGGCGCGCGAGGCCATCGGGGTGCTCGACCTCGTGGCCGGTGACGTCCGGGTCGAGCGGACCTGGACCGCGGGTGACCTGTACGGCGAGGAGCTGTCCTGGTCGGTGGGGTTCGGGCCGCGCACGCGGGCCTACCTGCTGCGGCCCCGGGACGCGGCCGGGCCGCTGCCCGGAGTGGTGGCGCTGCACTGCCACGCCGGGATGAAGTGGGCCGGCAAGGAGAAGATCGCCGACGGTCCCGAGGGGCCGTCGCCCGAGGTGCGGCGGCTGCGGGACGACATCTACGGCGGCCGGGCGTTCGCCGGCGAGCTGGCCCGGCGCGGGTTCGCGGTGCTGGCGCACGACGCGTTCGTGTGGGGCAGCCGCCGCTTCCCCCTGGACATCGAGGACGGACCCCTCAGCGAGGCCGACCGTTACGACCTCGCCGCCAGGCAGCACGAGCACGTGGTCGCCAAGCACTGCGCGGTGCTGGGCACCTCGTTCACCGGCGTCGTGGCGGGGGAGGACCTCGCGGCGGCGGCCTACCTGCGCTCCCGGCCCGACGTCGGGCCGGTCGGGTGCGTCGGGTTGTCGGGCGGCGGGCTGCGGGCCGCGCTGCTCGGGGCGTTCGACCCGGACATGCGCGCGGTCGTGGTCGCCGCGATGGTCTCGTCCTACCGGGACATGCTCGGCGGGCACGTCGAGAAGCACACCTGGATGTTGTGGCCGCCGGGCCTGCCGCGGCTGGGCGACTGGCCCGACCTGGTCGCCGCCCGCGCCCCGGCGCCGCTCATGGTCCAGTACGCGATGCGCGACGAGCTGTTCCCCGAGGAGGGGATGCGCCGCGCCCACGCCCGGATCAGCGAGCGCTACCGCGACGCCCCCGGCGCCTACCAGGCCGACTTCGCCGACGTGCCGCACAGCTTCGACGTGCCCATGCAGGAGCGGGCCTTCGACTGGCTCGCCGCGCACGTCAAGGAGTAGGGCTCCGCTCTCAGTCGGCCTTCTTCCAGGTGGCGATCAGCTTGTCGTAGTCGAGGGTCTCCGGCTTGCCCCGCTCGTCGGCCAGCTTCGGCGCGGGGGCGCCCGGCTGGTCGTACCAGTACTGGGCGGGCCGCTCCTGGTTCAGCTTCGGCGCGCACTGGCCGCCGTACCCCTGCCGCTCGCGCGAGAGCCGTTCCAGCCGGGACAGGATGTCGTCCTGCTGCTTGGCCAGGTTGTCCATCGACTGCTGCGGCGTGGTCTCGCCGGTCACGGCGGTGGCCACGTTCTGCCACCAGAGCTGGGCCAGTTTGGGGTAGTCGGGCACGTTCGTGCCGGTCGGGGTCCACTGCACGCGGGCCGGTGAACCGTAGAACTCGATGAGGCCGCCGTACTTCTTGGCGTTGTCGGCGAAGTACTGGCTCTTGATGTCCGATTCGCGGATGAACGTCAGGCCGACGATCGACTTCTTCAGCGACACCGTCTTCGACGTGACGAACTGCGCGTACAGCCAGGCCGCGGCCCGGCGGTCCTGCGGGGTGCTCTTCAGCAGCGTCCACGAGCCGGCGTCCTGGTAGCCCAGCTTGTTGCCGTCCTTCCAGTACGCGCCGTGCGGGCTGGGCGCGATGCGCCACTTCGGCGTGCCGTCGCTGTTGACGACCGGCAACCCCTCCTTGGTCATGTCGGCCGTGAACGAGGTGTACCAGAAGATCTGCTGGGCGATGTTGCCCTGCGCCGGCACCGGGCCGGCCTCGCTGAAGTTCATGCCCGCGGCCTCGCGGGGGGCGTACTTCTTCAGCCAGTCCACGTACTTGGTCAGGGCGTAGACCGCGGCCGGGCCGTTGGTGTCGCCGCCGCGGGTGACCGACGAGCCGACCGGGCGGCAGTTCTCCACCCGGATGCCCCAGTCGTCCACCGGCAGGCCGTTCGGGATGCCGGGGTCGCCGTTGCCGGCCATGGACAGCCAGGCGTCGGTGAAGCGCCAGCCCAGCGACGGGTCCTTGCGGCCGTAGTCCATGTGGCCGTAGACCTTCTTGCCGTCGATGGTGCCGTTGCCGTTGACCTTGCTGGTGAAGAACTCGGCGATGTCCTCGTAGGCCGCCCAGTTGACCGGGACGCCGAGGTCGTAGCCGTACGCGTCCTTGAACTGCTTCTTGATCTCCGGGTCGGTGAACCAGTCGTAGCGGAACCAGTACAGGTTCGCGAACTGCTGGTCGGGGAGCTGGTAGATCTTCTTGTCCGGCCCGGTGGTGAAGCTGATGCCGATGAAGTCGTTCAGGTCCAGCGTGGGCGAGGTGACGTTCTTGCCCTCTCCGGCCATGTAGTCCGACAGCGGCACCACGTAGTCGCCGCGCGAGTGCGTGCCGATGAGGTCGGAGTCGTTGACGTAGGCGTCGTAGATGTTCTGGTTGCCCTGGATCTGGGTCTGGAGCTTCTCGACGACGTCACCCTCCTGGATCAGGTCGTGCTTGATCCTGATCCCGGTGATCTCGGTGAACGCCTTGGCGAGCTGCTGCGACTCGTACTCGTGCGTGGTGATCGTCTCGGAGACCACGTTGATCTGCATGCCCCGGTACGGGGCCGCGGCCTTGATGAACCAGTCCATCTCCGCGATCTGCTGGTCCTTGCTCAGGGTGCTCGGCGTGAACTCCTGTGACACCCACCGCTGGGCCGCGGCCTTGCCGTCGGCCTCCTTGAAGTCGCTCGCGGGTCGCTCCGCGCCCTGCGTGCAGCCGGCCGCTATCAGGACGAGCGCGGCCAGACCTACGGCCGCGGACTTGCCTGCCCGATGCCTCATCCTAGGCTCCTCTTCTGTTAGCCCCATATGCCGATCACGACCGCCACGAGCAGCGCGCAGCCGAGTGCGAGCCACATGGACAGGTCGGTGATTGCGATCCAGCCGGCCAGCACGACGGCGGCGGTGATCAGGCCGATGTAGAGCCGGTCGCCCCGATCGGTCTCGATGCGCAGGAAGCCCCGCCTGGCCACAGGAGGGGAGATCCGGCCCCAGACCGTCATGACGACCAGCAGCAGTGCCAGCCCGGCGAACACCAGGGCCGTGGGGGCGGTCCAGACCATCCATTCGAGCACGGCTAGACCCTTCCCAGGGCGAAGCCCTTGGCGATGTAGTTCCGTACGAACCAGATGACGATGGCGCCGGGGACGATGGTGAGGACGCCGGCCGCCGCCAGCAGCCCCCAGTCCACGCCCGCCGCGCTCACCGTTCGCGTCATCGTCGCGGCTATCGGCTTGGCGTCCACCGAGGTGATCGTCCGGGCGATCAGCAGCTCGACCCAGCTGAACATGAAGCAGAAGAACGCCGTCACGCCGATCGCGGAGCGGATCATCGGCAGGAAGATCTTGATGAAGAAGCGCGGCAGCGAATAGCCGTCTATCGCCGCGGTCTCGTCTATTTCCCGCGGAATTCCGGACATGAATCCTTCGAGGATCCAGACCGCGAGCGGGACGTTGAAGAGCATGTGCGCGATGGCCACGCCGAGGTGCGTGTCGAAGAGGCCGACGCTCTGGTAGATCTGGAAGAACGGCAGCAGGAACACCGCCGGTGGCGCCATGCGGTTGGTCAGCAGCCAGAAGAACAGATGCTTGTCCCCGGCGAACCGGAAGCGGGAGAACGCGTACGCCGCCGGCAGCGCCACGATCAGCGACATCACGGCGTTCAGCGAGGTGTAGACGATGGAGTTGAGATAGCTGGAATACCACACGGAGTCGGTGAAGAAGGTGGCGTAGTTGTCGAACGTCACGCGCTGCGGGATGAGCGAGAAGCTGCCGAGGATGTCCTCGTTCGGGCGGATCGACATGCCGAACATCCACAACAGCGGCAACATCAGCGTGGCGACGTAGAGCCAGAAGACCGTGCGCGCCCAGGGGAGCCGCCGGCCGGTGGTCCTGTCTCGCTTGACGGCCATCACCTCACCTCCCCGACCTGGTGAGCACGGTGAAGAAGACGTAGCAGAGGATCTGCACGATCAGGAAGTAGAGCAGCGAGAACGCCCCCGCCGGGCCCAGGTCGAACTGGCCGACCGCGATCTTGGAGAGCAGGATGCTGAGGAACGAGGTGGCGTTGCCGGGCCCGCCGCCGGTGACCACGAACGGCTCGGTGTAGATCATGAAGCTGTCCATGAACCTGAGCAGGATCGCGATCGTCAGCACCCCGCGCAGCCGGGGCAGCTGGATGTGCCGGAACGTGGCCCACGCCGAGGCGCCGTCGATCTGCGCGGCCTGGAAGTACGGCTCCGGGATCGAGCGCAGACCCGCGTACGCCAGCAGTGCCACCAGCGGCGTCCAGTGCCACACGTCCATGACCAGGACCGTGATCCAGGCGTCCGTCGAGTCCAGCGTGTAGTTGAAGTTGATCCCCAGCACGTTGTTGATCGTCCAGCCGCCCAGCCCGATGTCGCCGCGGGCGAAGATCTGCCAGATCGTGCCCACCACGTTCCACGGGATGAGCAGCGGCAGCGCGACCAGCACCAGCGCGACCGACACCCACAGGCCCCGGCGCGGCATGACCACGGCCAGCGCCACGCCCAGGGGGATCTCCAGCAGCAGCACCTGCCCCGAGAACAGCAGCGTGCGCACCAGCGCCGCGCGCACCTCCGGGTCCCGCGCGATCGACCGGAACCACTCCAGGCCGACGAAGACCCGGTCGTTGGGGCTGAAGACGTCCTGCACGGAGAAGTTGACCACGGTCATCAGCGGGATCACCGCGGTGAACGCCACCGACACGACCACCGGCAGGACCAGCCACCAGGCCCGGTTGTCCTTGCGTTTCAGCGCGGCGCGCGGCTCCTCCTCGGCGGTGGCCTCGGTGACGACCTCGCCGCTCACCTGGCTGCCCGCGACAGTGGCCTGGTCGGTCACGCCGGCCCCCTTCCGTTCAGGGGTGCGAGGGAACCGCACCTGACCTTGTCCCGGAACAGGAACGTGCGGTCGGCGGGGAAGTGCAGGAACTCGACCGCGCCGGGCTCGTGGGCGGAGCCCGCCTCGGTCTTGGCGATCACCTGGTGCTCGCCGACCACGGTGTGGACCAGGTCGTACGCACCCATCCGGTCCACCCCGACCACCTGGGCCGGCACCCCGGGAGAGGTGAGCGCGCCGGTGACCAGCACGAACTCGGGCCGCACCCCGATCCGGACCGGCCCCGGCGGCAGGGGCTCCAAGATCGCCCCCACATCCGCCTGCCCGATGCGCACGACGTCCCCGACGATCTCGGCGGGCAGCATGTTCATGCCGGGGGAGCCGATGAAGTGGCCGACGAACTCGTGCGCCGGCGACAGGAACAGCTCCGCCGGCTGCCCGGCCTGCACGATCTCGCCGTCGTTGAGCACGACCACCTCGTCGGCGAACGTCAGCGCCTCCGTCTGGTCGTGGGTGACGTAGATCAGCGTGTGGCCGGTGTCGCGGTGGATCTCCTTGAGCTTGCTGCGCAGCGTCCACTTGAGCGTGGGGTCCACCACGGTCAGCGGCTCGTCGAGGAGCACGGCGGCGACCTGGGAGCGGACGAGGCCGCGACCCAGGCTGACGATCTGCTGGCGGCCCGGGTCGAGCCGGCGTGACCTGCGGTTCAGGACGTGGTCGAGACCGAGGAGCTGCGAGACCTGGCGGACCCGCTGGTCGATCTCCGGCTTCGGGACCTTCCGGTTCCTGAGGGGGAAGGCGAGGTTGTCGTAGACCGACATCTCCTCGTACAGGACCGGGAACTGGAAGACCTGTGCGATGTTGCGGCCCGCGGTGGGCACGCCGGTGACGTCGCGGTCGTCGAGGAAGATCCGGCCCACCGTGGGTGTGATCAGGCCGGAGATGATGTTCAGCAGCGTCGTCTTGCCGCAGCCGCTGGGGCCCAGCAGCGCGTACGCCCTGGAGCCGCGCCACGTCCACGTCATCGGCTTGACCGCCCACGTCCGGCCGCCGTCGTAGCTGTGGCCCACGCCCTCCAGCCGGATGTCAGCCATGCAGGTCCACCTCCGCGGCGCTGGTGGCGAGCAGGCGGCCCGCGCGGTCGAAGACGAAGACGTGCGCGGGGTTCACGTACGCGACCGTGGGCTGGCCCGGGGTGAACAGCCGGGGGCCCGGCAGGTGGGCGACCAGGTGGCGGCCGCCTTCGAGGAGGAGGTGCAGGAACGTCGCGCTCCCGGTGACCTCGGCGAGCCTGATCTCGGCGGGCAGCTCCAGCGCGCCGGGGCCGTCGGGGGTGATCGACACCTGGTGGGGCCGCACGCCCAGCAGGACGTCCTGGCCGGACGCGTGCGCGCGGGGCGCGGGGAAGGAGGTGCCGAGCACCTCGATCCGCCCGTCGCGGACGACGCCGGGCAGCAGGTTGAGCGGCGGGTCGCTGAGCGTGGCGGCCACGGCCAGCGTCGGCGGGTGCGCGTACATGTCGGCGACGTCGCCGACGTGCTGGACCTTGCCCTCGCCCAGGACCACGGTGGGCGCGGCGAACGTCAGCGCCTCGCCGGGGTCGGCGGTGGAGTAGAGCACCACGCCGGAGGAGCCGGCGAACATGCTCTTCAGGTCGGCCCGCAACTGCTCGCGCAGCTTGAAGTCCAGGTTGGCCAGGGGCTCGTCGAGCAGCAGCACGTCCACGGGGCGGGCCAGGGCGCGGGCGATGGCGGTGCGCTGCTGCTGCCCGCCCGACAGCTCGGCGGGCCGGCGGTCGAGGAGCTCGGCGATGCCCATGAGCTCGGCCACCTCGCGCACCCGGCGGTCCACGCCGTCGCGGCGGAATCGCGGGTCGAGGCGGAGCGGGGAGGCGATGTTCTCGTAGACGGTCAGCGACGGATAATTGATGAATTGCTGATAGACGAAGGCGACCGAACGTTTTCGCACCGAAATTCCGGTGACGTCTTTTCCGTTGACCGTCACCCGGCCTGAGTCGGGCGTCAGCAAACCGGCGACGACCCGCATCAACGTCGTCTTTCCCGCCGTCATCGGGCCGATGAGGGTGGTCATTCCATCAGATAATTCCAGGCGGATGTCGTCGAGCCAGATCTCTCCGCGCTGTCGCACGGAGACGCCGTCGAGAATCACCGTCACTGTGCCCGGTCCTCTCTGCTTCCCTCCCTTCTAACATGATCTGAATGTGCCTGCAAAGAGGGTCGATGTGGCCTTTGTGCATGGTGTGACTGTTGTTTTCCCGTCCTGTCAAGGCGAAGAAAGCCGTGAACGGTGTGGGCTATCGCCCCGATGATTCGTGCCCTGGTCATGGCTGTTAGCGGGATAAAGGTCAGGAAGTAGCGATATAGGACAATTTCCTGCATCTGTGCTGGGTTCTGCCTGCGAGCGTTGGCCAACAAGCGTTGACATGCGGGGACCATCGCTCTAGTGTCAACAGGTGTTGGCCTACAAGCGTGGGCTTCCGAGGAGGAATCATGATCAGCACTGACGTGCTCGTCGTCGGCGCCGGCCCCGTGGGGCTGACCACCGCCATCGTCCTGACCCAGCTCGGCCACGGCGTCGTCGTCGTGGACGGGCAGGCCGAGGGCGCGAACACCTCCAGGGCCGCGGTCGTGCACTCGCGCACGCTGGAGCTGCTGGAGCCGTACGGGGTCACCCCCGCCCTGACCGCGCGCGGGGTGCACACGCCGCGCTTCACGATCCGCGACCGCGACCGGCTGCTGGTGCCGGTGCCCTTCGAGGGGCTGCCGACGCGCTACCCGTACACGCTGATGGTCTCCCAGGCGGACACCGAGGCGTTCCTGCTGGCCAGGCTCACGGAGCTGGGCGTCCGGGTGCTGCGGCCGGCGCTGGTGACCACGATCGCGCAGGACGCCTCCGGCGTCACCGCGACCCTGGCGGACGGGCGCACGCTGCGGGCCTCCTACCTGGTGGGGGCCGACGGGCTGCACAGCGTCGTACGCGAGCAGGCCGGGATCGGCTTCGGCGGCGGCACGTACGCCGAGTCGTTCACCCTGGCCGACGTCCGGCTGAGCGGCGGGGTGCCGCAGGACGAGGTCATCCTCTACTTCTCGCCCGACGGCCTGGTGGTCGTGGCGCCACTGCCCGACGGGCTGCACCGGATCGTGGCGACCGTGGACGAGGCCCCGCGCGAGCCCGACGCGGCGTTCGTGCAGCGGCTGCTCGACACGCGCGGGCCCCAGGCCGTGCCCGCCGTGGTCGAGGAGGTGGTGTGGGGGTCGCGCTTCCGCGTCCACCACCGGATCGCCGACACCTACCGGGACGGGCGGGTCCTGCTCGCCGGGGACGCCGCGCACGTGCACTCGCCCGCCGGCGGGCAGGGCATGAACCTGGGCGTCGAGGACGCCGTCAAGCTGGGCGAGGCGCTGGCCAAGGTGCTGGCGGGCGGCCCCGAGGACCAGCTCGACGGCTACGCCGCCGCCCGCCGGCCGGTGGCGGAGAAGGTCGTGGCGCTGGCCGGGCGGCTGACGGCGCTGGCCACGGCGAGCGCGGCCCTGCGGCCGGTGCGCAACCTGGTGCTGGGGCTCGCGGGCCGCGTCCCCGCCGTACGCCGCCGCCTGGCCTGGCAGCTCTCCGGCCTCGACCGCCGTCAACTCGGCAGCGGGACCCCGGGGCAGGAGCCCGGGCGGTGGCCGGTCTCGAAGTAGGCGACGACCTTGGTCAGGCAGGCCGGAGTCCTCAGGGCGGAGCCGTGCACGTCGTCATCGATCGTCACCACGTGCCCGCCGATGACCTTCTGCGTCTCCAGCGTCCACTCGTACGGCGACGGGCTCTCGTGCAGGTGCCCCGACATCACCAGCGACCCCCCGCTGTGCCGCAGCTTCGGGGCCTGGGCGGGCAGCGGCCACCCCGCGCACAGCGGGAAGAACGCGCTGGCCTCGCCGGTCACCGGATAGCGCTTCAGCCGCTGCTGGTAGGCGTTCCAGGCCGACTCGAACGTACGCGGCCCCAGATCCTCGTTGCAGAAGATGGACACGTTGGCCACCCGGTTCTGGCGCTCGGGCGCATCCGCGGGCTTCGGCGGCCGCTCATCGCCGAAGGCCCGCTTGAGCGCGGGCGGCGCCTCCGGCCCGGTGGCGTCCACCAGCTCCTTCAGCACCTCGGTCACGTCCGGCCAGGCCACGCTCGGCTGTCCGGCGGCCTCCGCGATCATCCGGCCGTCGATGGTGACGTCGATGTCGGTGAAGGTCAACGGGTCGGCGTCGTACTTCTCGCGCAGCCGCGTCAGCGCCGAGACCACCTCCTCCTCGGTCGAGCCGAACCCGTACGTGTCGTCGCGCCCGGCGATCCACGCGGCCATCCGCCGGAAGTCGCGGTCGGTGGCCATGGCGCGTACCTCGGTGAAGACGTCCATCCTGGGCACGGGCAGCGCCTGGCTGTCCAGCCACATGCGCCGCACCTTCCCGGGGAACAGGCTGCGGTAGACCGTCCCCAGCCAGGTGCCCCACGAGACGCCCAGGAAGCTGAGCCGCGGCTCGCCCAGCGCGGCGCGGATCCGGTCGAGGTCGCGGGCCACGTTCGCGGTCGTGAGCTGGCCGACGAAGCCGGGGTCCGACTTGCCGCACTCCTGGTTGCCCTTGACGGTCTCGGCGTAGACCCTCCTGGCCTCCTCCTCGGTGACGGGGCCCGGACCCGGCGGCCTCTGCGGGCCCACCGCGCACTTGACCTTGGTGCTGTAGCCGACTCCCCGCGGGTCGAACCCGATCAGGTCGTGGCGGTCGTTCAGCTTCGCGCCGCCCATGACGAGCTCGATGGGCATCAGGTAGCCGCTGCCGCCCGGCCCGCCGGGGTTGACCGCCAGGCTGCCCACCCGCCGCTTCCGGTCGGTGGCCTTGAGCCTGGTCAGGGCGATGGTGATCTGCTTGCCGCCCGGGTCCGCGTAGTTCTGGGGGACCTTGAGCGTGCCGCATTCCGTACGGCCGAACAGGCGCCGGAACTCGGGGAAGTCCTTCTCGGCGAGCCCGCTCCAGCGCAGCACGTCGTCGGAGTAGGCCGGGCAGTCCCGCCACGTGATCGCCGGTGGCGCGGGGACGGCCAGGGCGCCGAGCGCCACGGCGCCCGCGATGAGAGTGTGAAGGATCATGCCCTCAGGCTGACCGCGGGCCGGGCCGGTCACATCCCCCGGCAGTGGGAGCCCGTGGCTCTCCTTCAGGGGAGGATCGCGCTCAGGGGAGGCTCTCCTTCAGAGGGTGTCGCGTTCAGGGAAGGATCGAGTCCACGTAGCCGCCGTCCACCCGCACCGCCGCGCCCGTCGTCGCGGAGGCGAAGGGCGAGCTCAGGTAGACCACCATGTTCGCGATCTCCTCGGGCTCGATCAGCCGCTGGAGCAGCGACTGCGGGCGGTGCAGCCGCATGAACTCCCGCTGCGCCCGATCCCAGGGCAGGTCCCGGTCCACCAGCTGGTAGACGAACTCCTCCACGCCCCCGGTGTGCGTCGGCCCCGCGATCACGGAGTTGACCGTCACCCCGCCGCCCGCCGCCTCCTTGGCGAACCCACGGGAGACCGCCAGCAGCGCGGTCTTCGTCATGCCGTAGTGGATCATCTCCTGGGGGATGACGACGGCGGAGTCGCTCGCGATGTACTGGATCCGGCCCCAGCCGCGCTCGGTCATGGCGGGCAGGTAGGCCCGGGTGAGGCGGACCGCGGCCAGCACGTTGACCTCGAAGTAGCGCCGCCACTCGTCGTCGCCGATCTCCAGCGCCGGCTTGGCCCCGAAGATGCCCAGGTTGTTGACCAGGATGTCCACGTGGGGGAGCATGCTCACCACCCGCTCGCAGCCCTCGTCCGTCGAGACGTCGCCCGGCGCCGCGACCAGGTCGTAGCGCGGCAGCGCGCCGACGGTCCGCTCGGCCTCGATGCGCTCGTCGTCCATCCGCTCGATGGCCGCCGCGACCGAGCCCTCGCCGCGGCCGTTGATGCCCACCCGGGCCCCGGCCTGGGCCAGCCCGGTGGCGATGGCCGCCCCGATCCCCTGGGTCGAGCCGGTGACCAGCGCGGTCCTGCCACTGAGATCGATCCGCACGATGTCCCACCCCCTGCCGCCATTCTCCGCGATCACTCGACGGCGGCTCGCACCGGGGGTGTGATGCGTAGGCTGGGGGCGCGTGGAAGGGGCGTGGGTGCACCGGATCCTGTGGCTGGTCGTGGCGGTCGCCTTTGTGGTGGGCATGGTCATACCGGACGATCCGGAGACGGAGGAATGCCCGCCCCGCGACACCCGGGTGGCGGCCCCCTACGCGGTCACCGGCTACTGGGTCATGCCGCGGGCCGACAGGTGCGTCACGCAGCGGATGGTCGAGGCGATCCACACCATCGGCGGCGACACGCTGATCACGTTCGGGCCCCGGTTCGACACCCGGCCCGATCCCGACTTCGACGCCTGCCTCGTGGACGGCAGGCCGTGCGCCGAGGTGCCGGGCAAGCGGGTCCGCCAGGTCTACACGTACGCGACCAGCGAGGAGTTCGGGCCGGGCATGCTGCGCTGCCCCGGGCTCGACCGGCGGATCGAGAGCCGGGGGCGGATCTTCTACCGGCTGTCGCTGGCCGCCTCCTGCGCCGAAGCCGTGCACGACCTCGTGCTCGTCACCACCGACGGCGACGGGCTGGGGAACCTGATGCGGGAGGCGACCGCGTACGGCATGACGGTCTTCCCCGGGCTGCCCGCGGCGCCCCAGCGGGAGGGCAAGCCGTGGGAGCCCGACCACGCGCACACCGCGGCGCTCAACGCCTTCACGGCGCGGGTGCTGGCCGACTACCGGGAGCGGTTCACGGGGCTGTCGGCGTTCGGCGGGGTGTACCAGTCGTTCGAGCTGGCCGTGCGGGCGCGGGCGGACAAGGACCCGATCGTCTTGCTGTACGCGGCCCAGCACGCGGTCGTCGCCGCCGCGCTGCCCGGGAAGAAGATCGTGGTCAGCCCGTACATCGACGCGCGCAGGGGCCGCGGGTTCCCGCCGTCGCAGGTGGAGGAGGGCCTCGCGGACCTCGCCGGCACCCGGGCGGGGCTGCCGATGGCGATCGCCGTGCAGGACGGGCGGGGGACGGGCAAGGTCCCGGTGTACGGCGCGCACGAGGCCGCCGCGAAGGTGGCGCCCCGGCTGGTGCCGGTCGTGGGAGACGTGAGCAACGCGCAGGCCTACTACGGCTCCACCAGCGACTACGTCGAGGCGGCGGCCCGGCGCGTCCCGGAGGGCGTGGAGCTGTGGGTCAACGTGGAGGGCTTCGAACCCTCCCCGGCGACGGGCGAGTGCGGGCGGGTGGACCCGCTGCCGCTGCGCGGGCGGACCACGAAGAGCCGGCTCGACCAGCAGGTCATGGCGGCGGGGCGGCATGCCGTCAAGGTCATCTCTTACGGGTGGGACCCCTTCTTCACCTGCCAGGCCCGCTACGACACGCCGTCGCTCGCCGACGACATCGCGGCCGGGTGGCAGCAGCCGATCATCGTCGCCGCGTACCGGAAGGAGCTGAACGGGCGGCCCGGGATCCTCGTCGAGGGCCACAACCTGCACGGCGGCACGCTGCGCTTCGGCGACGTGGTGGTGAAGCAGGAATGGTACGGGCGGGAGCGGCTCGAGTCGGCCTGGGCCCCGTACGTGCCCTCGGGCGCCTGGACCGCCATCACGGCCACCAACGCGGCCGGCCACTCCAGCACGAGCGCTTACGTGATCCGCTAATCCCGCCCTCATCGGGACCCGCCCTCATCGGGACCGCGCTTGTCGCGAGCGGCGCTTGTCACGAGCGGCGCTTGTCACGGGCGGGCCGAAAGTGGGAGGCCAGGAGCGGCGACGTGCGGAGGACGGGGTCAGGGGTCGGGGGTCGGGGGTCAGGTGAGGGCGGCCACCAGGATGTCGGCCAGCAGGGCCGCCTGGGTGCCGTTCGGGTCGAGGTCGGGGTCGAGGATCGTCACCTCCAGCCCGGCGGCTCCCGGCAGGCCCGCCAGCCCGCGCAGCAGCCCGGTGAGCCGGCCGGCGTCGAGCCCGCCAGGAGTCGGGGAGTCCACGGCGGACAGCACGGACGGGTCGAGCACGTCCGCGTCCACGTGGATCCAGAACCCGTCGAGCTCATCCCGCACCAGCACCTCCCTGGCCCGGTCGAGGGGGATGTCGTTTCCGGGCACGTACGCCAGCCCGCTGTCGGCGATGTCCCGCAGGTCCTCCTCGTCCCGCACCCCGAGCACGATCACGTCCTCGTCCCTGACGTACGGCCGCAGCCCGCCGATGTCCGTCAGGTAGTCGTCACCCCGCCCGGTGACCAGAGCCAGATCCTCACCGGCCGCCGCGCCGACGTGCGGCGAGTTGCCCAGGTGCCGGAAGTCGGCATGCGCGTCCAGGTACGCCAGCCCGTACCGCCCCTCCTCGCGCAGGGCCAGGGCGGGCCCGAGCACGATCGAGCAGTCACCGCCCAGCAGGATCGGGAACCCGCCGTCCCGCCTGATCACGCTCACCCGGTCGGCCAGGGCACGGGCGTAGGCCGCGATGGCGGGCCCGTTGCGCACGCCGTCGCCCGGCTTCCAGGTGGTCACGTAGCGGGGCGGGACGAGCGCGCCCGCGTCGGTCGCGCCGAGACGCCCCACAAGTCCGGCGTTCCGCAGCGCCCAGGGGGCCTTGTAGCAGCCGGGGATCGTGCCGGGGGCCGGTGGGCGCAGGCCGAGGTTGGAGGGGGCGTCGAGGACCGTCAAGACTCTGTCAGGGGTTATTATGCTCATAGTCCTGACGGTAACAGGAGGGGTGCGGATGCGCCAGTTCGGTGAGACGGGGGTCGTGGCGATCGACCTGGCCAACGCGTGGGACGAATACCTGGACGACCCGGAGCGGCTCCCGGACGTGGCGGCGTTGCGACGCTTCTGCGCGGAACTGGACGTGCCGGGCGCACCCGGCGGCGATGAGCGAGAGTCGGTCACCCCAAGTGCGTCCGACGGCGGCCGGGACGGCGCGGGCTCGGCGGGCGGGTCGGGCGGTGGCCGGGGCGATGCGGGCTCGGCGGGTGCGTCGGGCGGTGGCCAGGGTGGTGCGGGTCCGGCGGGTGCGTCGGGCGGTGGCCAGGGTGGTGCGGGTCCGGCGGGTGCGTCGGGCGGTGGCCAGGGTGGTGCGGGTCCGGCGGGTGTGTCGGGGGGTGGCCGGGACGGTGCGGGTTCGGCGGGTGGGTCCGGCGGGGGCCGGGGCGAAGCGGGCGAAGCGGGCTCGGTGGAGGAGGCTGGTGGCGGTCGGCGGGAGGGGGGTGAGGCGGGGGAGCTCGAGGCCGTCCGGGGGGTGCGGGGGCGGCTCCGGGAGGTCCTGAGCGGCGCGGACGCGCAGGCGCGGACGCGGGCCCTGGCCCGCTGGGCGGCCGAGCTGCCGCTGCGCGCGACCGTGGTCGACTCGGACGGCACCCCGGTCCTGCGGCTCGCCGCCCCCGAGGGCGCCCCGCTGGGCGAGCGGCTCGCGGTGCGGGCGGTGACGGAACTGCTGGACCTCGCGGCGGCCGGCGACTGGGAACGGCTGCGCCTGTGCGCGGCCCGCCCGTGCCAGGACGCCTTCGTCGACCGGAGCCGCCCAGGCCGGCGCCAGTTCTGCTCGACCCGCTGCGCCAACCGCGCCCACGCCGCCGCCTCCCGCGCCCGCCACCGCTGAGCTGCTTATCTGAACTACTTCAGATAAGCTGGTGGCCATGGTGACGAAGAGCTTTCCGTACAGCGCGTTCCTCCGGGGACCCTCAGAGGTGCTGCCCACCCTGGACAATGCCGACGTCATCCTCGAACGCCGCGACGACGAGAACCTCATTCTGATGCGCGCGGAACGGTTCGAAGCGGGGGCGTCCAGCCTGCGCATCGCCGCCCGAGCGCTCGCCATCGTGGCTCGCCGCAACGGCGATCTCGCGGAGGAAGTGCTGGCAGAGGAGCTTCCCTGGCTCACCTGGCTGCCCGATGCGGAGCGGCATGAGTGCGTGCGTGAGCTCCTCAACCACCTGATCGCCGGTGCGGACACGGGAGAGCTGCTCCCGTTCGCGCGGGCGCTGACGTCGTGGCGATCGACCGCGGTGGTCTGGAGCGATCCCCGGCTCGCCCGCGAACTGCAGGGGCCCTTCCCCGGCGACGGCGGAGAGGTAACGCGCCCGAACGGCGACGTCTGATGTCAGGGCGTGGCGACGACGTGCCGCGGCCTCATCCATGGCGCGTCCGCTTCGCCGACAGGCGCGCGGCTGAGGGCTGGCGGCACCTTCTCGCCCAAGCGCCGGAGAACCTCGACCGGGCATGGGTGGCCATCACCGCGGACCCGCGACGGGTGGACTGCCGCCAGCACCCGCTCAAGGGTGCGCTCGGTGTGGTCAAGGTAGGCGGCCAATCGCTGGAACAGTGGCAGTACGAAGCCACGTCCGGCGGTCGGTTGTGGTACGCGATCGACGATGAGGAGCGCACCTTGTGGATCACGCGCGCCGGCGCCGGTCATCCGAAGCAGACCGACCAGCGGCGTGGCCGGTAGGGCGGCGCGGGTGAGACCGGGAATTGTCGGTGGGCCCGGTTAGCTTTCGATCATCCCCCCGATCGATGGAGGTTGGTCGATGTACCGACAGGGCGACATCCTGCTCGTGCCCGTTCCCGAGGAGTCCGCGCCCGGCGTGGCGCGTTCCGAGCCGAGGGATGCCCGTGGGCGGCTCGTGCTGGCGCACGGTGAGGCCACCGGGCACTGTCACGCCATCCCCGGTCCCGGCACGTTGGCCCGGGGCTTTCTGCACCTGCCCGAGGGCGGGCGGCTGGTGCATGAGGAGCATGAGGCGATCTCGTTGCCGAAGGGCTGGTATCGCGTGGTCCGGCAGCGTGAATACGTGCCCGGCTCCTACCGGGTGGTGGCCGACTGATGGCGACCTTGACGTGGGAGCGGGTCGCCCTCGCCACCGGGCCGGGGGAGGATGCCGAGGAGGCTGTGCGGCAGGCGTACCGGGAGGCGGGGCTGGCCGAGCCCGAGCTGGTCGTGGTGCTGCCGTCGCCCGCCGCCGGAGCCGAACTGGCGGCTCGCCTGGCCGGAGGTGCGGAGGCCGGTTCCGGGCAGGGAAGCGACGGTCCCGATGGGAGCGACGGTCCCGACGGGCAGGGGGGCGACGGTCCCGGCGGGGTGGGAAGTGCCGGTCCCGGGGTCGGGAGTGGTGGTCTCGGGCTGGGGGGCGGTGGGGCCGGGCGGTGTGTGCGGGATGAGTTGCGTACCAGGCCCTGGGAGCGGGCCAGGGCGGCGGCGTACGGCGAACTGGGGCCTGTCGGGTGGGCGGAGCTGTGGGCCGAGACGGGTGGGCGGCTCTGGCCGCAGGTCGATCGGCTCGTCGGTGACCTGCGGCGGGCGATCGCCGACCGGGGCGGCGAGAGCTTGCGGCAGGTGACCCTCGACGCCGTGCTCGGGCAGCACGACGCGCCCTGGCTCTCGGCGTTCGACGCGCTCGACGCGCCCGGGCCGGCGGCGCTGGGCGGGCTCGACGGGCTGGGCGGGCTTGACGGGCTTGACGGGCTCGACGCGCTCGACGCGCCCGGGTCGGCGGCGCTGGGCGGGCTCGATGGGCTCGATGGGCTTGACGGGCTCAAGCGGGTCGCCGAGCGCGCGGGGTGGTGGTGGCCGTACGAACGGGTCGCCATCGTCACGGAACGGCCCGTCGAGCTGCACCTCGACGACCAGGGGCGGTTGCACCGCGCGGACGGGCCGGCCATGGTCTACGCCGACGGGTTCGCCCTGCACGCCTGGCACGGCATGCCCGTCCCGGCCGGCTTCGGCGCCGCGATGACCGGGCTCACCCCCGAGCGCATCCGCTCCGAGGAGAACGCCGAGTTGCGCCGCGTCATGCTGGAGCACTTCGGGTTCGACCGCTACCTGGCCGAGTCGGGCGCGAAGCCGGTGCACTCCGACGAGACCGGCGTCCTGTGGCGGGTCGAGCTGGACGGCGATGAGCCGCTGGTCATGGTGGAGGTGGTCAACTCCACGCCCGAGCCCGACGGCACCCGCCGCACCTACTTCCTGCGGGTGCCGCCGTGGACCGAGCGCGCCCGCCAGGGGGTCGCGTGGACGTTCGGGGTCGCCGAGGACGCCTACCTCCCGCAGCGTGAGACCTGAGGTCACGGCGCCCCGGAAGGGCCGGGCGGTCATGGTCCGGTACGGCGGTTCGCTCGCCGAGGCTAGAAGGTGGTGGGGATGCGTTCGAGCACCCCGCCGGTGAAGACGTCGTAGAGACCGAGCGGCTCCAGGTGGACATACCCGATATGGCAGTCGCAGGCCGTGGCGGGGCACCCCCGGGGCCGCAGCGCGCCCCGGTACGAGCCGTCATACAGGTTGCCCAGCACCTCCGGCACGAAGTGGCAGCGGCGCACGGTGCCGTCGCCGTTCACCGAGATCACGCTGTCTCCCGTGCGGCAGGGCAGCCCCGCGCTGGCGTGCGAGAAGCGGCTGTGGTGGAAGAGCGGGTCGACGGCCGACCACTCGGCGGCCTCGGCGTCGGTGTAGAGGCGGCCCTCCTCGGCGTTGACCCACACGTACGTCTCGGGCGGCAGGTCGGCCCGGAGCCTCCTCGCGTACGGCAGGTGCGCCGGGTCGCCGACGATGCCGACGCTGTGGCGCACCGGGAGCGAGCGGACCTTGGCCAGGAACCGCTCGTACGGCACCTGCGTCGGGTGGTAGGTCACCCACAGCGCGGCCCGCTCCGATGCCTCCGACAACCACCCCGTACGGCAGCTCAGATTCGTCTGGATGGCGACCTTCGCGACGTTCGGCAGCCAGGACAGCTCCACGAGGGCCCGCCGGTACCAGGACCTGACCAGGCCCTCACCCCACGGCGTGAACAGCACCGAGACCTCGAACGCCTGCTCCGCGACCCACCCGGCGAACCGCTCCAGCGCGGCCCTGTCGGCGCGCAACTGCTCGGGCGTGTCCCGGCGCTTGGCGAACGGGCAGTAGGCGCAGTCGTAGTCGCAGCTGGCGAGGGGGCCCCGGTAGAGGATGGTCAGCATGCCTCGTACCCGTCCATGAGCCGCCGCACCTCGGGCGAGAACAGGGCGGGGCCGACCGCGTCCGAGTGGGCCAGGCCCTCCGGGGTGAGCGTGATCGTCTCGTCCGTGATCGTGAGCCAGTGGCCGAGCCCGTCCATGGAGAAGTCGTGCAGGACGTCGGTGCCGAACCGGTCCGTGTAGAGCCGCCGGGACATGCCCTCCGCCCGCAGCAGCGACTGGATGAGGTGCCGCCGCCTGCGCTCGTCCGGCGAGAGCGCGAAGCCCACGTTCGCCACGTCGAAGTCGGCCCTGGCCACGTAGTCGTCGATGATCGAGCGCACGTGCCGGGCGCCGACGGCGTACTCGAAGGAGTAGTGCAGGCCGCTCGTGTACGACCGTGCGCCGCAGCCCAGGCCCACCATGCCGTCGGTCTGGCAGCAGTAGTCCGCCTCCGCACCGGAACCGGGGAGCCGGAACATGCGCATGGACACCTGCTCGTACCCGGCCGCCAGCAAATGGTCGCGCCCGGCCCGGTAGAGCTCCAGGCGCTGGTCGTCCCATGCCCGCCCCTGCTTGCCCAGCCCGGTCAGCGGCCGGACGTAGAGCGGGTAGAGGTACAGCTCCTCCGGCCGCCACCCGAGTGCCGTGTCCAGCGAGTACCGCCACGACCGGGGCGTCTGCCCGTCGATGCCGTAGATCAGGTCGATGTTCAGCACCGGCACGCCCGACGCCCTGATCGCGTCCAGCGCCGCGTCCACCTCGGCGCGCTTCTGCGGGCGCACCGCCGAGCGGGCCTCCTCCGGCACGAAGCTCTGCACGCCGATGGAGATCCGCGACGTGCCGCGCTCGGCGAGCACGGACAGGCGGTCGGGCGTGGCGGTGGCGGGGGAGGTCTCCACCGACAGCGGGATCCGCGCCAGGTCCACGCCCATCGTCCGCTCCGTCAGGTCGAACAGCCGGTCCAGCTCGCGGGCGCTGAGGTACGTCGGCGTGCCCCCGCCGAAGGCCGCCGTGCCGAAGGAGGTCTCCTCCAGCGCGTCGCGTACCTGCCCGGCCTGGCGTTCGAGGGCGTCCAGGTAGGCCGTGACCAGCTCCTCCGGCGCGCCGGTGCGGGTGAACAGGTTGCAGAAGCCGCAGCGCATCTCGCAGAACGGGATGTGCACGTACAGCGCTCCCGGCCGTTCCCCGGCCCAGACCTCCTTGAGGTGCGGGCGCGGGTCGAGCGGCCGGTACGCGGTCTTGTGCGGGTAGGCGTAGACGTAACTCTCATACGGCCGCATGGTTCTCCAGGACGAAATGGGTGTAGGGGACCGTCCAGACCACCTCGTGGCCAGTGCGGTGGCCGACGTGCCCGTCCTCGCCGTACGCCGTGCCGTGGTCGGAGCACACGATCGCCAGGCAGGGCCGGCGGCGGCTCATGAGCGCGTAGAGCCGGCCGATGTGCTGGTCGACGTAGCGCAGGGCGGCGGCGTGGCTGTCCAGGGAGTCGCCGGTGGCGCCGGGCAGGTAGAAGTGGTTCGGCTGGTGCAGGGCCGAGACGTTGAGGAAGAGGAAGACCGGCCCGCGCGCGTCCCGCAGCACCTCGGCGGCGCGGTCGATCTGGCGCTCCAGCGAGGCGGGGTTCGTCACACCGAACTCCGGCTCCCAGTGGCTCTCGGCGAACAGGCCCGGCAGCGCCGACCCGAGCGGGGTGAGCTTGTTGAAGAACCCGACGCCGCCGACGCACACCGTGTGGTAGCCGGCCCGCGCCAGACCCGTGGGCAGGTCGGGAGCGTCGAACACCCACGTCCCCGCCGCCGTGCTCTCGCTCCCGGGGAACGTGGCCGCGAACAGCCGGGGATGCGGGCCGGGGGTGACCGGCGTGGGCAGGAAGCCGGCGAACATGGCGGCGTGGGCGGCGTACGTGAAGCTGCCCGGGCTGTGCCGCCGCTCCCAGCGCGCGCCGGGCGGCAGCAGGTTCGGCAACAGCCCCGCCCCGGCCTGGGCGGCGGCCACGTCGTAGCGCAGCGTGTCGAGCGTGACCAGGAGGACGTCGTGGCTGCCGATGATCGCGTTCATGTCGAGCCCGTCACCAGCGGCCATCGATGACCGCCTCGACCTGCTCGGCATAGGTGTCCCGCCCATGTCCTGAAAAATCCCCCAGCCCCGGCAGCAGGTCCCCGAACGCGTTGACCTCCGCCACCGCCACCGACCGCCAGTCCGCCCCGACCATCACGTCCACGCCCGTGCTCAGGCTGCCCGGGAAACACGCGGCCGCCCGGGCGCACACCTCCAGCACCCGCTCCCACAGCCCGGCCCGGCCGCGCACCGTCTCCAGGTCGCCGCGCGAGCCGCCGAGGTGCAGGTTCGTCATGGGGCTGCGGCTCGTACGTACGACGGCGTGCGTCGGAGCCCCGGCCACGGTCACCACCCGCAGGTCGAACACCCGCCCGCCGCTCGACGCCTTCGGGAACCACCGCTCCACGTGTAACCCGTCGGCCGCCAGGAAGTCCACCAGCCGCCGCGCCTCCGCCTCCTCCGTCACGGTCCTGACCCGCAGCGAGTTGCACAGCACCCCGCCGATCCAGGTGGCCGAGGTGACCGCCCGCACGCGGCCGGCGTGGGCCTGGAAGGCGATCACGCCGGAGGCCGAGGAGCCGTGGGCGGGTTTCACGAACACCCTGGCCCAGCCGCGCCGCGCCATCTCCTCGCGCAACTCCTCGTACGACCCGGCCTCGAACGCGCCCGGCACCGGCACCCCGGCCCCCGCCAGCACCGCATGGCAGCGCCGCTTGTCGAACATCACCCCGATCTCGCCCACGTCCCCCAGCAGCCGCACGCCGGGGATCGCCGCGACCCGCTCCAGCCCGGCGGTGAACGCCTTGTGCCAGGCGGCGCCCCCGCCCACCCGCGCCGGATCGCCCGGCCCGCGCAGCAGCTCGTCGGCCCGCGCGTCCTCCCCGGGGGAGTCGACGCGCAGCAGCGACCCCTCGGGCGCGCCGACCTCGCGCCCGGCCAGCACGTCCGGCCACGAGATCACGTACGGCTCCGCGAGCCCCCGCCCGACCACGGCGTCCCGGAACATGGTGACCCGCCGATCCCCGGGCGTCCCGACCACGCCGAACCGCACCGGCGTCCCCGACGTCGTCACCCGCCCACCGTCACCTTCGGGGCCGTCACTCGGCCACCGCCACGTACATCCAGTCGTCGACCTCGGGAACCCGTCTCTCGTGGAGGTCGACGATGCCGGGCAGCGCCGCCCGCATCCGGGAGATCATGGCGTCGCGGAGGAAGTGGTGCCGCAGGTCCAGGACGCGCAGGTGGGTCAGGGGCTGCCCGCTGAGCAGCGCCTCCGCGCCCCGGTCCGTGAGCAGCCCCATGCCCAGGCTGAGCTCCTCCAGCCGGGCCACCACGGGCGCGGCGGCCACGGCGGCGGCCACCTCGTCCTGTCGCTCGCTGTCGCGCAGCCCGAGCCGCCTGAGCGCGGGCAGCCGCACGCCCGACAGGACGCCCTCCAGGTCGGCGATCGTCGCGTCGCCGCCGTAGTCCTCGACGCCGAGCCACAGCTCCAGGTGCTCCAGCGCCGGGAACGTGCTCGCACTGACCGCCCGGACCACCTCGCCCGGCAGCCCGCCGCACTCGAACCGCAGCACCCTGAGGTGCTCGTGGGCGACCGGCCGCAGCACGAGCCCCTCCGACCCGCGCACCTCCAGCCGCTCCAACTCCGGGTACGCCGCCAGCAGCGGCGTGATGTCGCCCTGCCGGATCCAGGAGATCTCCCACGTCTCGGTCTCGGTGAACCCGAGGAACACCGAGCGCAGCGCGGGCAGCCGGTCGGCGTACGCCGCGAGCACCCTGGGCGCGTTGGTCGAGCCGTAGCCGGTCACCGCGAGGGCCTCCACCCGGCCGGGGTCCACGCTCGCCAGCAGGCCGTCGAGCTCGTCGGCCAGGCTCGTCTCGTTCCTGTCCGCGTCGTGGTGGCCCTCGTCGTACACGAGCCAGGCGACCCGCTCGGACGGGTCCGCGCCCTGGCCCGGAGCCCTGACGGGCAGACCGGCGAAGTGCTCGCGGTTCAGGCCGAAGGAGTGGTCGTGGTGGGCCGGGTCGCCGGGCCGGAACGTGTCGCCGGGATCG
The DNA here is from genome assembly GCF_041950495.1 of Nonomuraea sp. MTCD27. NCBI lineage: Bacteria > Bacillati > Actinomycetota > Actinomycetes > Streptosporangiales > Streptosporangiaceae > Nonomuraea > Nonomuraea sp. MTCD27. Next base: position 333,652 of record NZ_JBGNUW010000009.1, read on the forward strand.
GCGAACGTCACCTCGTACCGGTCCATGTCACTCGCTCACCTGGACGTAGCGCCAGTCCTCGTCGCGGCTTCGCGGCTCGGACAGCCGTACCTCGACCCCGGGCAGCGCCTCGGTGAGGCGGGCCATCATCGCCCTGCTCATGTAGTGGTGTTCGAGGTCGAAGTGGCGCAGGTGGGTGAGCGGCTGGCCGCTGAGCAGCGCCGCCGCGCCCTCGTCGCCGAGCGAGCCCATCGACAGGCTCAACGACTCCAGCCGGGCCACGACGGGCGCGGCCGCCAGCCCGGCGGCCAGCTCGTCCGCGAACGGGCAGTTCTGCAGGCCCAGGTGGCGCAGCGCGGGCAGCCGCTCGCCGCCCAGGATCCCCGCCACGTCGGCCGCCGTCGCGTCGCCGCCGTACTCATCGACGCCGAACCACAACTCCAGGTGCTCCAGCGCCGGCAGGTCGCTGCCGCCGACCCCGCGCACGACCTGCGCGGGCAGGCCGCCGGTCTCGAACCTGAGCACCCGCAGCGCCTCGTGCCGCACCGGCGCCAGCGCGAGCCCCGTCCCGCCCCGCACCTCCAGCCGCTCCAGCTTCGGGTACGCCTCCAGCAGCGGCGTGATGTCCGACTGCTGGATCCAGGAGATCTCGGCCTGCTCCGGCGAGATCGCGCCCAGGAACAGGGAACGCAGCTCGGGCAGGCGGCCGGCGTTCTCGGCGAGGCGGGCGATGACGGGCGCGTTGTCGGTGTCGTAGCACTCCTCCCACTCCCCGATCACGATGGCCTTGACCTTCGCGGTGTCGGCATTTTCGAGAAACCAGTCGAAACTTTCGGAGATCTGGTCGGGGGCGTCGTCGTCCCACTCGCTCGCCTCGATCCGCCAGGCGACGGCGGACAGGTCCGGTCCCGGCTCCCCGTCCTCCGGGGCGGCCGCATAGGCCAGGGGGTACCCGGCGTAGGCGTCGAGGTAGCGCTCGTAGTGGGTCGGCTGGTCATCGGTCACGGGGTGGTCCTAGGTCATGGGGGGATACGGCTGTCCTGTCCTACCAGACCAACCTGACATTTCCGCCAACCTTTCGTGCCCTGGAAGCACAGCTCCCGCGGCTGCGACTCCCGGCCGCCCGGGGACTCAGGTTTCGAAGAGGGTGCGGCCCCAGTAGTCCCCGGCGTCCCGGACGCCCGGTGGGCAGGCGAAGAGGGCGCTGGAGACGTGCTTGATGTACTCGTTGAGCGGATCGGTGCGCGCCAGGCTCATCTGCACCGGTACGAACTGCTTGCGGGGATCCCGCTGGTAGGCGATGAAGAACAGCCCCGCGTCCAGGCGGCCGAGCCCGTCCGAGCCGTCCACGAAGTTGTAGCCCCGCCGCAGCAGGTGCGCGTTGCCGTGCGAGCTCGGGTGTGCCAGCCGTACGTGGGCGTCCGCCTTGATGTACGGCTGCCCGTCCGGCCCCTTGGCCGCGAAGTCCAGCGGGTCGAACTCGGCCTTCTTGCCCAGCGGCGCACCCTCGCCCTTGTCCCGGCCGAAGATCTGCTCCTGTTCGGCCAGCGACGTGCGGTCCCAGGTCTCGATGGTCATGCGGATCTTGCGGGTGACCAGGTAGCTGCCGCCCGCCATCCAGGCGCTGCCGTCCTCGGCGGAGGCCCAGAGCTGGTCGCGCAGCAGGTCGGAGTCCTCCAGCTTGAGGTTGTTCGTGCCGTCCTTGAAGCCCATGAGGTTGCGCGGGGTGGTCTGGGAGCGGGAGGTGGACGACGTACGGCCGAAGCCGAGCTGCGACCAGCGTACGGAGACCTTGCCGAAGCCGATCCTGGCCAGGTTGCGGATGGCGTGCACGGCGACCTGGGGGTCGTGGGCGCACGCCTGCACGCAGAGGTCACCTCCGGAAATTTCCGGAATGAGCTGCTCTCCCGGAAAATTCGGCAAGTCGGCGAGAGCGGCCGGACGCTTCCCCGCCAGCCCGAACCGCTCGTCGAACAACGACGCCCCGAACCCGACCGTCAGCGTCAGCCCCGACGCCGGCAGCCCGAGCGCCTCACCCGTGTCGTCGGGCGCGGCCTCGGGAGCGCCGCCCACCGCGCCGAACGAGCCCGCCTCCTTGCCCTGCGTCAGCCGCGCCGCCGCGGCCGTCCACTCCTGCAGCAGCTCCATCAGCTCGGCCCGCTTGTCCGTCGTGACGTCGAAGGACACGAAGTGCAGCCGGTCCTGCGCGGGCGTGACGATCCCGGCCTGGTGCTCGCCGTAGAAGGGGAACGGGTCGGAGGTGGAGGAGGCGTGCGCCCGGGGCGGCTCGTCCAGCAGCGACCGCGCCGCCACCGCCCCGGTGCCCAGCACGGCGGCCCCCGCCGCGCCGAGACCGAACAGCTTCCTCCTGCTCACCCGAGCCTCCCGCCCCTTAGCGGGCGACCCCGTGGTGTCGGGCCCGGTGGCGGGCCCATCGGCGGGGGCGTCCGCGGCGCCCTGCCCGCCGGCCGGGACGGGCGTAGGCTCCCGGTCGTCCGCGGCGCCCTGTCCGTTGGTCGCCATCGTGCCCACCTCCCGCTACTTCGCCACGATCGGGGCGATCTTGCTGATCGGCTCGCCCAGGGCGTTGATCGAGTCGGACAGCGCCTTCAGCTCGGCCTTCGACAGCTCGTTGTGCAGCTGCCAGCCGTCGCCCTTCTGGTGCACGGCGAGCGCCGCCTCGGCCGCCGCGAACTTCTCGTCCAGCGTCTTGACCAGGTCGGGAGCCCGCTCCTCCAGCACCGGCCGGAGCGCCTGCACGGCCGCCTTGGAGCCTTCGAGGTTGGCGTCGAAGTCCCAGAGGTCGGTGTGCGACCAGATGTCCTCCTCGCCGGTGATCTTCCCGGTGGCCACCTCGTCGAGCAGTTCCTTGGCGCCGTTGGCCAGGTTCAGCGGGGTCAGCTCGGTGGCGTTGGCCTTGGCCACGATGGTCTTGATGTCGGCGATCAGCTTGTCGGCCATGGGGCCGCTCTTGCTGATGTCCTTGTGGATCCACAGATCCTTCTCGATCTTGTGGAAGCCGGTCCACTCCTCGCCCTCGGCCAGGTCGGCCTCGCGGCCGTCGATCGCGGGGTCGAGGTCGCCGAAGATCTCCGCGACCGGCTCGATGCGCTCCCAGTACGTACGCGCCACCGGGAACAGCTCCTTGCCCTTCTCGATGTCGCCCGCCTTGACCGCGTCCACGAACTCCTGGGTCTTGACCAGCAGCGTGTCGGTCTGCGACTTGACGTAGCGCTGGTAGCTCCTGGTGGCCTCGGCCAGCTTGGCGTCGGCGTTGAGCGGTTTGTGCTCGCCGGTCACCTTGAGCGCGTTGCGGATGCCCTTGCCGACCATGCCGGGCTTGCAGGCGGTCTCGTACGCTCCGGCCGGCAGCTCGGCGATGAGCTCCCTGGTCAGGCCGGGCACGATGTTCTCCACCTCGGCCATGACCCGGTCGCCCGGCGCGTACACGTAGAACTCGGTGACCTTGGTGCCGCCGTTCGTGATCGCGAACGTGGTGGTGCCCGCCGCGACCTCGGTGGCGGCGACCTTGCACTCGGTGTCGTTCGCGGCCACGGCGACCTTGCCGGGTCCGGCGGAGCCGGAGGGGGCGGGAGTGCCCCCCGAGCCGCAGGCGGCCAGCGCCGCCAGGGCGAGCGCGCCGGCGGACATGCTGATGGCGGTACGCATGATGCTCCTGTTCACGCGGCCGAGGGCGCGGTGGACTTGGCCTGCTGCGGGCGCAGGAAGAGGAAGAGGGTGGGAACGAGGTACGCGGCCCAGGCCACGACCTCCAGAACGCTGGGCTGCGGGGTGATGTTCAGCATCCCCGCCAGCACGGCGCCGTGCGGGGAGTCGGCGGGCAGGACGGCGCTGATGTCGAAGGCCTGGGTGTTCAGGCCGGGAAGCACGCCGGCCTCCTGGAAGTCGTGCACGGCGTACTTGAGGATGCCGGCGGCCACCAGGATCAGCAGCCCGCCGGTCCAGGCGAAGAACTTCGTCAGGTTGATCGTCAGGGCGCTGCGGTAGATGCCCCAGCCGATCAGTACCGCCGTGAGCAGCCCCAGGCAGATGCCGATCAACGGTTCTGCCGAAGCGGTGGCGCCCTGCACGGAGGCGAAGAACAGCAGCGCCGTCTCCAGCCCCTCGCGCGCGACGGCCAGGAACGCCATCACGACCACCGCGACCGACCCCAGCTCCAGCGCCTCGGAGAGCTTGCCGCGCAGCTCCTTGGAGAGCGCGCGGGCCGCCCGGCGCATCCAGAAGATCATCCAGGTCACGAACACGACGGCGAGCAGCGAGGTGATCGCCTCGAACAGCTCCTGCCCGGTGTAGCTGAGGCGGGCGGCGGTGAAGGTCAGCAGCGCCCCGAACGCCACCGACAGCACGACGGCCGCGCCGACCCCGCTCCAGACCTGAGGGAGCTTGTCCTTGCGGTCACTCTTGACCAGGAAGGCGATGAGGACCGAGACGACGAGCGCCGCCTCGAGTCCTTCGCGCAATCCGATGAGGTAACTGGCGAACACGATTGCCTACCGCCACTCGCTGAGGGAAGCCTTGCCTAAATTAGGGCAGGCGAAGCATACCTACGCAAGCATCCGGAACGACAGGGACCCCCCACTCACCTCTTGAGATTGTCGGCCAGCAGGTCGAGCAGGGGTTCGCGGCGTACGCACCGCTCCAGGCGGAACGAGTCCGCCAGCGCGACCAGGTCGTCGTCGCCGAGCCCGCGGAACAGCTCCGCGTACTCGGGGAGCAGTGCCTGGGCCAGCAGGATGTGCCTGATCAGGTCGTCGGCCTGGTAGCGGGCGCCCCACGGGTACGGGTCCCAGCCGGGGAACTCGGTCTCGACCAGCGCGTGCAGCGGGGCCAGCACGTCCGTCGACTCCTCCATCGTCGAGCCCCAGCGATCGGCGCCGAGCCGCCGCTTCTTGGCGATGAAGTCGCCGAACCGGTCGAGGTAGGCCCCCGAGGCGTGCACCAGCCCCTGCAACCCCACGTCCTTGTACGTCCACAGCGACCAGCCCGCGCCGTGCTCGTCGTAGATCGCGAGCTGGTCGCGCAGGATCTGGTAGCGCTGCCCGTCCACGACGGGGTCCCCGGTGTAGACGGGCCCGAACTCGCCCACCCACAGCGGCGTGCCCGTCTCGCGCTGGAAGCGGGAGCGCTTGTCGAACGTCCGCTCCAGCTGGTTGCGGTCGCACCACTCGCCGCGGGTGTACCCGGGGTACGGGCCGCCGTGGGCGAAACCGGCCAGCGCGTAGTCGTGAAGGACGAAGACCGTGTTCTCATACACCTCCCGAAATATCGAGAAATCGGTGGAGTAGGTGTTGCCGTCGAGGAACAGGACGTGGCGCGGATCGGCGGCCCTGATCGCCTTCACCAGGCGGTCGTAGAACGGGCCGATCACCTTGCCCGACACGTCGCCCGGCTCGTTGACCGGGTTGTATCCGGCCACCCAGGGATTGTCGCGGTAGTGGTCCGCGATGACCTCCCACAGGTGCACCGCCCGGTCCTGGAAGTGCCGGTGCTGCCAGAACGCGGCCACGTGGGTGGGATTGTCGGAGTGCCAGTGCTGGTTCTGCGAGCCGGGCAGCGCGTGCAGGTCGATCACGCTGTGGATGCCGTGCGCGCCCAGCAGGCCGATCACCCGGTCCAGGTGGCGGAAGCCGCGCTGGTCGATCTCCAGGGGGCGCTCGTCGGACTCCCAGTGGCGGTAGTTGACCGGGATGCGGACGCAGTTCATGCCCAGTCCGGCCAGCAGGGCCGCGTCCTGTTCGGTGAAGAACGAGGTCAGCAGCCGGTCGAAGAACAGCTCCGCCCGGTCGTCGCCCAGCACGGTGCGTACGGCGTGCCGCATGGAGGACTCGTTCGCCGGGTAGCCGGTGATGAAGTTCTCCATGTTCATCCAGCCCCCGAGACCCACCCCCCGCAGGCGTACCGGCGTGTCGTCGTCCGTGAGGAGATGGGTTCCGGACACGTGCAGCATGAAGTCACCCCTTCGTGGCACCCGCGGTGAGGCCACCGACCAGGTGTCGTTCCGCTATGGCGTAGAACCCGAGCGCGGGAACCATGGCCAGGATCAGATAGGCCAGGATGCGGGCGGTGTCGGAGGCGTACTGGCCCTGGAACTGCTGGATGCCGAGCGGCAGCGTCCAGCTCACCTCCTCGCTGAACACCACCAGCGGCAGCATGAAGTTGTTCCAGCTCCCGACGATGGCCAGGACCGAGACGGTGGCGATCGCGGGCCGGGCCATCGGCAGCAGGATCCGCCAGAAGAACCCGAACGGCGTGCACCCGTCGATGGTGGCCGCCTCCTCGATCTCGCCCGGGATGCTGCGGAAGAAGCCGCGCAGGATGATGATCGTCAGCGGCAGCCCGAAGGCGGCCTGCGTCAGGATCACGCCGAGCGGGTTGTCCAGCAGCCCGAACGTGCGCAGCAGCACGAAGATGGGCAGGATGGCCACCGCGAACGGGAACATCAGCCCGGCGGTGAACATCGTGAAGAACAGCTCCCTGCCGCGGAAGGCGAACCTGGCGAAGACGAACCCCGCCAGCGCCGACAGCGCGACGGTCAGCACGGTCGTGGCCACGGCGATGAACATGCTGTTCCACATCTGCCGCCAGAACGACCCGGAGCCCAGCACGTCGGTGTAGTTGGCCGTCACCCACGTCTCGGGCAGGCCGAAGGGGTTGGCGGACAGCTCGCTGTTCTCCTTGAAACCGCCGATCAGCGCGTAGACCACCGGGATGACCATGAACGCGCCCACGATCAACGCGATCACGTGCAGGGGCAGCGTCTTGCGCCGCCGCCTGGCCGGCTTGATCTTCCCGTGGTTCATCTGCGGCCTCCCAGGGAGGTCGTCGCGCCCTCCAGGTCACGGCGCATGACGAAACGCTGGTAGATGAGGGCGAAGACGAGGCTGAGCGCGAACATCACGACGCTGATCGCGCTGGCGTAGCCGACCTGGGAGCGCTTGAACCCCCAGTCCATCATGGTGACCGCCATCGTCTCCGAGGAGTGCGAGGGCCCGCCGCCGGTGAGGATCCAGACCAGGTCGAAGAGCTGGATCGTGTAGATCACGGACAGGAAGATGCTGATCCGGATCGTCGGGCCGAGCAGCGGCAGCGTGACGTACCTGAACGTCTTCCACCCCGTGGCCCCGTCGATCTGGGCGGCCTCGATGAGCTCGTTCGGGATGTTCTGCCGCCCGGCGAGATAGATCATCATGTGGAAGCCGAAGTACTTCCAGGTCATGACCAGGAAGAGCGACGGCATCACGGTGTCGGGATTGGCCAGCCACTCCGACTCGAACCCGACGATCGACAGGAGCTGGTTCGCCATGCCCGCGTCAGGGGCGAGGATCAGCGAGAACAGCACGCCCGTGATGACCTCGGACAGCACGTACGGGGCGAAGAACAGCACCCGGTACAACGCCCGCCCGCGCATGCGCTGGTTCAGCAGCATGGCGATGGCCAGCGAGAACGGCAGCTGCACGAAGATCGACAGCAGGACGAGGACCAGCAGGTGCCACAGGTCCTGCGCGAAGATCTCGCTGCTGAACAGCCGGGTGAAGTTGTCCATCCCGATGAAGTTGGTCGGCAGGCCGCCGAAGCCGTTCCACCTGAACACGCTCGAATAGAGGGCCACCAGCATGGGGGCCACGACCAGCATCAGGAAGAGCACCATGGCGGGCAGCAGGAACAGGGCGATGGTCACCCAGCGACCGCGACGCCTGCCGACAGGGGTGGGGGCCGGAAGCTGGACCGCCTCCGGCCCTCTCGTGAGTGTCGTCATCCCTCGCTCTTGGCCACTTCTGTGATGTCCGCGCCGACCTCTTCCGGTGTCTTCGTACCGGCGATCAGCTCGGCCACGCTGTCGTTGACCTGCTGGCCGACGGCCGGCGGGTAGGCCTGGTCCAGGTAGAGCTGGTAGCCGCTGGCACCGGCCAGCAGCGTCGCCACCTGCTTGAGGTTGGGGTCCTTGACCGCGCTCTCCTCGCCCTTGAGCACCGGCAGCACGCCACCGGACTCGACGGCCTTGGAGTGGTTGCCCATCTCGGTCATGAACTTGACGAAGTCCAGGGCCTCCTTCGGCGCGTCCGCGCCCACGGCCAGCCCGCCGCCGCCGCCGAAGGCGTCACCGGCCGAGCCCTTGCCGCCCTCGACGGCGGGGAAGGGGAAGAACCCGAGATCGTCGCCGAGACCCTTGCCCGAGTCGGCCTGCACGCTCGGCGCCCACTGGCCCATCAGCTCCATGGCCGCCTTGCCGTTGCTCACGGTGGCGGACTGGCCGTCAGGGGTGGAGTACGCCGCGCCCAGGAAGCCCTTCTGGAACGGCTGGAGGTCCGCCAGCGCCTTCACCTGCTGGCCGGCCGCCACGAAGTCGGGCTTGGTGAAGTCGTGGTCGGTGGCCGCCTGCTTGAGCGCGTCCAGGCCGGCGATGCGCAGGGCGAGGTAGGCCCAGTAGTAGTGGCCGGGCCACTTCTCCTTGCCGGCCAGGGCGATCGGGGTGACCCCCGCGGCCTTGAGCTTCTTGACGTCCTCGAGGAACGCCGACCAGGTGGCCGGCGGCTCGGTGATGCCTGCCTTTTCGAAAAGTTTCTTGTTGTACCAGAAACCCACCAAGCCGATGTCGGTCGGCAGACCGTACGTCTTGCCGTCGATCTGGTACGCGCTGAGCGCCGCCGGCGTGAAGGTGGGCAGCACGTCCGCGACGTCGCCGGAGATGTCCTTGACCAGTCCCGCGTCGATCTGCTGCTTGAGCACGCCGCCGCCCCACGAGGCGAACACGTCCGGCGCGTTGCCCGACTGCGTGATCGTGGTGAGCTTGGCCTTGTACGCGTCGTTCTCCAGAACCGTCGCCTTGATCGTGACGTGCGGGTTCTTCGCCTCGAACTCCTTGGCGCGCTGTGCCCAGAGGGACTTGAGCGGCTCGGCGGTCGACAGGTGCCACCACTCCAGCGTGACCTTGGCGGGGGAGCCGCCGCCGCTCTGCTGTGGGGCCGTCTCCCCGCCGCCGCCACCTCCGCAACCGGCCACGAGCACGGCGATGGCGGCTAACACCAGACTGCGTTTCATAGGGGTCCCTTCCTCAGCGATTGACGAAAGTTTCGTGAACCCCCCGATAATTTCTTTGCCGTGATCGTAGGTAAACGCCATGTAAAGCGTCAACACCTCCAGGGCGAGCGATCCCAAACCGAAACTTTCGGATACACTCCCGATTTGTGTCAGCGAAGAGGCGGGTCACGATCGCACTGATCGCGGAGGAGGCCGGGGTCTCCATCCCGACGGTCTCGAAGGTCATCAACGGGCGTCCGGAGGTCGCGCCGGCGACCCGCCACAGGGTGGAACGGCTCCTGCAGGAGCACGGCTACCAGCGACGCATCAGCCAGGACGACACGCCGGCCGGCCTGGTGGACCTCGTCTTCGCGGAGATCGAGTCGCCCTGGGCCATGGAGATCGTCCGCGGTGCGGAGAGCGCCGCCCACGATGCCGGGGCCAGCGTCGTCATCTCGGTCCTGCACACGCACGCGGGCCCCGGCCGTGACTGGCTGGAGCGCCTGGCGGCCAGGCGGACGGACGGCGTCGTGATAGTGGCCTCGCGGCTCTCGACCGGCATCCAGGCCCAGCTCAGCGCCCGCTCCCTGCCGTTCGCGGTGGTGGACCCGGAGGGCGAGCCCGCGCCCGGGGTCGTCTCGGTCGGAGCGACCAACTGGAACGGCGGCCTGGCGGCGACCCGGCACCTCCTGGAGCTCGGGCACCGGCGGATCGGCATGATCAGCGGCCCGGCGGACATGTTGTGCAGCCAGGCCCGGATAGACGGTTACCGGGCGGCGCTGGAGACGGCCGTGGTGCCCGTGGTGCCCGACCTGATCAGGCGCGGCACGTTCCTCGTCGACTCGGGCCACGACCAGGGCCACGCCCTGCTCTCCCTCGCCGACCCGCCCACGGCCATCTTCGCCGGGAGCGACCTGATGGCGTTCGGCGTGTTCGAGGCGGCCCGGCAGCGCGGGCTCCGGGTCCCGGAGGACCTGAGCGTGGTGGGCTTCGACGACCTGCCGCTGGCGAAGTCGGCCTGGCCCCCGCTGACGACGGTACGCCAGCCGCTCCAGGAGATGGCGGCGCTGGCCACCCGTACGGTGCTGGCGATGGGCCACGGCGACGTCCCGGAGACCAAGCGCGTGGAACTGTCGACGGAGCTGATCGTCCGGGAGAGCACCGCCCGCCACGTGTAGGCCGCGCCCAGCCGGTCAGTGGAAGAAGGACCTGCGGGGTTCCTGGCCGTTCAGGCCGGCGACGCAGCGGTAGAAGCGCACCCCGTCCTCGAACTGGGCCTGGGACGGCGGCATGACATCGGCCCGCCACCGGGTCGCGCCGATGGTCCTGGCCGTGCCGGTCCGGGTGGCCAGCAGGACCGAGCGGCTGCAGACGCGCTTCACCGTCGGGTGCTTGGCGAGGTCCTGCTGGACGTACGTCTCGGCGTCCTGCGGGATCGGGGCGACCGCGAACGTCTCCCACGCATGCGTCTCCTCGCACCCGAGCCGCCTGGCCTTCGTGTCGCCCGTGATGATGACCAGGCCACTCCAGCACTCCGACTCCCGCACGCAGGCCGCCCCGCCGCCGCGTACCTTGGCCGCCGGGCAGTTCTCGGTGTAGGTGTCGAGCCCTTGGAAAGCGCCGGCCTCCTTGGGCTTCGTGGTGCCGGTGTCCGGTGCGGCCTGCCTGGTCTCCGGGGTCCGGGTGACCTGGCTGTGGATGAACACCCCGGCGCCGGTCGCGATCACCAGGGTCAGGGCGGCGATGATCGCGAGCAGGGCCTTGTTGACCCCGCGCGGCGCGGGCGGCCTGGTGTCCGTCGGGGTGCCGGGCGGCGGGTTCGTGGCCTGCGGGGGGAAGGCGGGCCGCTGAGGGCTCACGTGGGAAGGGACGGGCGCGGCCACGTGGCTTCCGGAGGGCTGCTCGGGGGAGGGCGCCAGGGGGACGGCGGCGAGGGCGTCGCGGAGGGCGGCCGCGCTCGGGGTGCGCTCCCGGAGGTCGGTGGCCAGGGCCCGCCGGAGCACGGCGGTCAGGTCCGGTGGCACGCCGGGGATGTCCGGGACGGGGAGGCGGTGCAGGGCGAGGATCATCGCCACGTTGGGCACGCCGCTCTCCGGGAAGCGGGGCGGGCGGCCGGACAGCAGCGCGTAGACGGTGGCCGCCAGCGCGTACACGTCCGCGGCCGGCGACGGCTCGGCCAGTTCGAACGCCTCGGGCGGGGCGTAGGAGGGGGTGAGCGACTCGCGGGTCACCGAGGCGTCGGGGCCGGAGGCCGGCATGGTGGCCAGCCCGAAGTCGGACAGCGCCACCTGGCCGTACCGGTTGAGCAGGATGTTGCCCGGCTTCACGTCGCGGTGCAGCACCCCCTGCGCGTGCGCGGCCGCGAGCGCGTCGGCGATGCGCACGCCCGCGTCGCGCGCCTCGGCCGGGGAGAGGCGCCGCCCGGCCAGCGAGCCCCCGGGGCACAGCTCCAGCACCATGTACGGCCGCCCGTCCGGCAGCAGCCCGGCGTCATAGACGGGCACCACGTGCGGATGCCCGGACAGCGCGCCCGCCGCCGTGACCTCGCGCATGAACCGGCGCCGGTCGCGGTCGGACAGCAGCACCCGGTTGTCGACCTTGAGCGCGACCTCGCGGCCGACGGCCGACTGCAGGGCGAGGTAGACCACACCGAAGCCGCCCTGACCGAGCACGCCCTTGATCTCGTAACCGGGCACGGATAAGTCGGACACGCGTCGGAAGCGTACACGGTGGGTGCGCCTAGGCGGCGGACTGGACGACCTCGCGCAGGCGGGCGGCGTACGCGCGCGGATGGCTGAGGTTGCCGTTGTGCCCGCCGGGGAACTCGGCGACCTCGGTGCCCAGCAGCCGCGCCAGCTCGACCGCGCACCGGTGGTCGAAGACGGTGCGCGGCGTGGCCCGGCCGGCCGCCGGCACGATGCGAACCTGGCGGCCCGGCAGGTCGAGGTCGTCCTCCATGACCGCGCGGAAGTCGTGGCGGATGAAGAAGTCGAAGCCGGCCCGCCGCTGGGGCGTCATGGGCTGCGGGGTCAGGCCGGGCTCGGCGTCGTCGCCGGTGATGCCGAGGACCCGCGCGATCTCCGCGAGCGCGGCCGGGAGACCGGCTGCGAGGTAGAGGTCGCGGAGCTCGGCCAGCTCCGCCACGTGCCGCGCCCGCTCGGCGGCCGGGAGCAGCCAGGGCGAGACGGGCTCGTGGGCGACGAGCAGGCTGAGCTGCTCGGGGTGGCGGGCGGCCAGGTGGAGGCCGATCGAGGCGCCCATGCTCTGGCCGAGCATGATGACGGGCCGGTCGGTGAGGTGGGCCAGCAGCCGGTGCACGTCGTCGGCGTGCTGCCGCACGCTCACGCCCGGGTGGGGGGCGTCGATCGTGCTGCGGTTAAGCCCGCGCCGGTCGTAGGTGATGACGGTGTGGTCGTCCGCGAGCCGGTCCACCAGATCCACGCTCCGGCCGGCGTCGCCCTCGCCGCTCTGCGAGATGAGCAGGTACGGCCCGGTGCCGCGCGTCTCGTAGTAGAGGCTGGCTCCGGGCACGCGCAAGATGTCGGCGTTCATGCCGACAATCTAATCCATCATTTTCGATGTATCAAGTTTGATGGATTAGTCCCGTAGCTTCGGGATGAGCTGATCCGCCAGCTCCTCCAGCGCCGCCACGGCCCGGCCCACCCGCTCCGGGTCGTCCGTGCCCAGCGCGGCGGCCAGCGCGGCGTCGATCGGGGTGTCGCGGACCCGGGTCACCCGCTCCGACACGGCGGGCGCCTCGCGGATGATCGTGCGCCGGCGGTCCCGGGGGTCGGTCTCGGCCGTCACCGCGCCCGCCGTGCGCAGCCGCGCGATGGCGGCGGACACGGCGCTCTGCGGCAGGCCCGTACGGGCGGCGATCTCGCCCACCGTGGTGTCGGGGTGCCCGCGCAGGTCGCTCACCACGATCAGGACCGTACGCACGCTCGCCGAGTGCTCGCCGATGCCCTCGGTCGGCATCGCCTCCTCGCCGATCTTCATCAGCGTCCGGCCCAGCAGGAACAGTTCGACCCCATTCACGAGCAGCAACATACAGGCGCGGGTCGGTAGGGTCCTGTGGCGTGACGACGGAGTTGGAGTGCCTTGCCGAGCGGCTGCGCGAGTTCGCGCGGGTCAGGGAGTGGGAGCGGTTCCACACGCCGAAGAACCTGGCGATGGCGCTGGCCGGGGAGGTCGGGGAGCTGGTGGCGGAGTTCCAGTGGCTCACGGCCGAGGAGTCCGCGGACCCCGATCCGGAGACGCTGGCCAGGATGCGTACGGAGCTGGGCGACGTGACCCTCTACCTGGTGCGGCTGGCCGACGTCCTGGGGGTGGACCTGGTGGCGGCGGCGCGGGCCAAGCTCGACGACAACGACCGCCGCTACGACGCCGAGCGCTACCGCGGCTCGGCCAGGAAGGCGCCGCCGTCCCCGTGACCCAGGTGCAGGAAGGCGCCACCGTCCACCTGACGCAGGTGCAGGAAGGCGCCGCCGTCCCCTGACTCAGGCGGCGGTGTCGTGTCGCCGGAGGATCACGAAGGCGGCGGCGGCCAGGACGAGGAAGGTGAGCGCGCTGATCGCGGCCACCGTGTTCAGGCCGGTCGTGAAGGCGGCACGGGCCACTTCGAGCAGGCCGGGCAGGTCCTCGGCGGCACTCACCGCGGCCGTGATGCTCTCGCGGGCCGCCTCCACCGGCAGGTGCTCGGGCAGCTCGCCCCGGTAGACGGCGGTGCCCAGGCTGCCCATCGCGGCCACGCCCACCGCCACGCCGAACTCGCCGCTCGTCTCCGTCACCGACGCCGCCGACCCGGCCTTCTCCGGCGGCGCGGCCATCATGATGATGCCGTTGCCCACGCCCATCGGCAGCGCGATGCCCGCCGAGGCCAGGACCAGCCCCGCCACCACCAGGCCGGTGCCGCCGACGCTCGGGACCTGGGTGTGCAGGAACAGCCCCACCGCGCCCAGCGTCAAGCCGGCGGCCATCACGTACGCGGCGCCGACCCGGCGGGCGATCGCCGGGGCCAGGGCCAGGGCGGCGATCATGGCCAGGTTCTGCGGGACCAGCCACAGCCCGGTCGCCAGCGGTGACAGCGCCTCGACGGTCTGCAGGTACTGGGTGGTCATCAGCGTCGTACCGGACATGACGACCCCGCCCAGCAGCATGATCCCCAGCGTGGCGGAGAAGGCCCGGTGGGCGAACAGGCTCAGGTCCAGCAGCGGGTCGGCGAGGCGGCGCTGGCGCCGGACGAACAGCGCGCCGAACGCCAGCCCGGCCACGATCGCCGCGACCGGCACCGGGTCCCAGCCGCCCCTGGCGACCTCCTTGAGGCCGTAGATGACCGGCAGGATGGTGGCGAGGGACAGCGCGACGCTGGCCGGGTCGAGCCGGCCGGTGGCGGGCTCGCGGTGCTCCGGCAGCAGCGTACGCGCCGCGACCAGCACCACCACCATGACCGGCACGCTCAGCAGGAACACCGACCCCCACCAGAAGTGCTCCAGCAGCACCCCGCCCACCAGCGGGCCGACCGTCATGCCGAGCATGAAGCAGCCGTACCAGAGCCCGATCGCGGTGCCCGCCTGCCCGGCGTCCCGGAACATGTTCCTGATCAGCGCCAGCGACGACGGCAGCAGCGTGGCCCCGGCGATCCCCAGCAGCGCCCGCGTGGCGATCAGCATCTCGGCGCTCACCGAGTACGCGGCCAGCACGGACGCCACCCCGAACGCCACGGCGCCGATCATCAGGAGCCGCCGCCGGCCGATCCGGTCGCCCAGCGTGCCCATGGTCACCAGGAACCCGGCCAGCATGAACGAGTAGATGTCCACGATCCAGAGCTGCTGCGGCCCGCTCGCCCCGAGCTCGGCGCTGAGGTGCGGGAGCGCCAGGTAGAGGACGCTGCCGTCGATGGAGAGCAGCAGGGCCACGGCGGCCAGGACCGCCAGCCCGATCCATTCGCGCCGCCCGGCAGCCGGTTCGGCAGCCGGCCCAGCGGTGGTTGCGGTGTTCATGTCGTGCCCCTTTCGGTTCCGGTGGCTCCACGGTGCGGGAAGGGGCTTCAGGAGCGCTTCTCGCGGGCTTACGACCGCGCATAAGGTGACGAGCATGCGATTTGGGGTGCTTGGGCCGCTGGCCGTCTGGACGGACGCCGGGGAGGCCGTCACGATTCCGGGTCTCAAGGTCCGGGCGCTGCTCGTGGACCTGCTCGTCCACGAGGGCCATCCGGTGTCCGTGGACCGGCTGGTCGACGACCTGTGGGGGGAGGACCCGCCGGCCAACCCGGCGGGCGCGCTGCAGGTGCGCGTCTCGCAACTGCGCAAGGCGTTCGAGGACGCCGAGTCCGGCGGGAAGAACCTCGTCGTCTCCCGGGCCCCCGGCTACCTGCTGCGTACCGACGACGGCGCCGTGGACGCCATGCGCTTCGCGGAGCTGCTGGCCCGGGCAGAGGCCGCCGACAGCCCCAGGACCAGGGCGGGGCTGCTGTCGGACGCGCTGGCGCTGTGGCGCGGCCCCGCGTACGCGGACTTCGCCGACGAGGAGTACACCAGGTCGGCCGTCCACCGCCTGGAGGAGCAGCGGCTCTCGGCGCTGGAGCAGCACGCCGAGACCCGGCTGGAGCTCGGCGAGCACGGGCTGCTGGTGGGCGAGCTGGGCGACCTGGTGGCCCGGCATCCGCTCAGGGAGCGGCTGCGCGCCGTCCACATGCGGGTCCTGTACCGGGCGGGGCGGCAGAGCGAGGCGCTGGCCAGCTACGGCGAGCTGCGCGAGCGGCTGGCCGACGAGCTCGGTCTCGACCCCGGGCCGGAGCTGGTCGCGCTCCACCAGGCGATCCTCGGCCAGGACCCGGCGCTGAGCGTGCCCGCCGAGCGGCCCGTGACGAACCTGCCCGCCTCCGTCAGCAAGCTGATCGGCCGGGACGAGGCCCTGGCCGAGATCCGCGGGCTGGTCGAGGAGGAGCGGCTGGTGACGCTCACCGGCAGCGGCGGTGTCGGCAAGACCAGGCTGGCGGTGGAGGTCGCGAACCGGCTGGTGGACGGGTTCGCGGACGGGGCCTGGCTGGTCGCGCTGGACCAGGCGTCCCGCTCGCCCGCCGAGGCGATCCTGGCGGCCCTGGACATCAGGGAGGACGCCGCCCCGAAGGGGCCCGCCGACGGCGATCCGGCCGCGCAGCTGGCGGCCGTGCTCAAGCCCAGGCGGATGCTGCTCGTGCTGGACAACTGCGAGCACGTGGTCGAGCAGGTCGCCGAGCTGGCCGAGGTGCTCCTGCGGGCCTGTCCGGGCCTGCGCGTCCTGGCCACGAGCCGGGAGCCGCTGGCCGTGGCCGGCGAGGTGTTGTGGAGCGTCCCGCCGCTCGACGTGCCCGCGAGCGCCGACCTGGCCGCCATGGCGCGCTCCGACGCCGTACGGCTGTTCGTGACCAGGGCCGCCGCCTCCGCCCGCGGGTTCGCGCTCGAGGCGGGCAACGCGCAGGCCGTCGCCCAGCTCTGCCGCCGGCTCGACGGCATCCCATTGGCGCTGGAGCTGGCCGCCACGCGGGTGCGGGCGCTCGGCGTGCAGGGCGTGGTGGCCCGGCTGGACGACAGGTTCCGGCTGCTGGCCTCCGGCCAGCGTGGCGCGCCCGCCCGCCAGCAGACGCTCACCGCGGTGATCGACTGGAGCTGGGACCTGCTGTCCGAGGACGAGCGCGTGGTGCTGCGCCGCCTGGCCGTGCACGCCGACGGGTGCACGCTGGAGGCCGCCGAGTCCGTCTGCGCGGCGGACGACGACCTCGCGCTCGACGTGCTCGACCTGCTGGCCCGCCTGGTCGACCGCTCGCTGGTGGTGGTCGTGGACACCCCCGCCGGAGTCCGATACCGGCTGCTGGAGTCGGTGTCCGAATACTGCGCGGCCAGGATGGCCGACGTCGGCGAGCTCGACCGCGTACGCCTCGCGCACCTGCGCCACTACCTGGCGCTGGCCGTACGCGCGGAGCCTGAGCTGTACGGGCACCAGCAGCGCGACTGGCTGCTGCGCCTGGACGCGGAGGCCGCCAACATGCGGGCGGCGCTCGACACGGCGGCGGCGCGCGAGGACGCGGACAGCGCGGCCCGGCTGGTGAACGCGCTGGCCTGGCACTGGTTCCTGCGCGGCCGGCTGGCCGAGGGCCGCCGGGCCCTGGCGGCGGCGCTGGCGATCCCGGGGCCGCGGGACGGCGTACGCGCCAGGGCGGCGGCCTGGGCGGCCGGGTTCGCCCTCACCCTGGGCGAGCAGACCGACTGGAGACCCGTCCTGGAGGCGGTCGAGGACCCGGGGGAGCGCGCAAGGGCCGCGCTGTTCATCGCGCTGCACGTCGAGGACATGCAGACCGGGCAGGAGCTGAACGAGCGGGCGCTGGTCACGTTCAGGGAGCTCGGCGACCGGTGGGGCATCGCCACCGCGCTCAGCAGGCAGGCCATGGACGCCTTCACCCTGCGCGACATCGAGGCGCTGGAGCGGATCGGCGGGGAGAGCGCCCGGCTGTTCACCGAGCTGGGCGACCGGTGGGGGCTGCTGCGGGCGACCGAGTGGCTGGCGTCGGTGGCCGAGATGGCGCACGACTTCGACCGGGCCAACCGGCTGTTCGGCGAGGGCCTGCGGATGGCGGAGGACCTGGGGCTGTGGTCCGAGGTCGCCACGCACATCGCCTGGCTGGGCTGGGTCGCGATGCAGAGCGGCGACTACGACCGCGCCGTCGAGCTGTCCGGGCGGTCGCTGAAGATGGCGGTCGCCCAGGGTTACATGCTGGCCTCGACCATGGCCGAGATGGGCCTGGCCTACGCCGCGCGCCGGTCGGGGGACCTGGAGCTGGCCGAGAAGCACCTGAACCACCTGCTCGAAGGGCTGTCCCGCGACCCCGACGCCGAGCCGGCCATGCACCTGCCGGACACGCTCATCGAGCTCGGCCACCTCATGGAGGCGCGGGGCGACCTGGCCACGGCCATGGAGCTGCACGTCGAGGCCCTGGCCGCCATCCGGAAGATCGGCGATCCCCGGTCGGCGGTGGCCGCGGTGGAGGGTGCCGCCGCCGCGGCCGGTCCCACCGACCGGTCGGCCAGGCTGCTGGGCCTGGCGGCCGCGGCCAGGCAGCAGCACCAGCTGCCGGCCGGGCCGTCCGAGGCCGACCACGTCGAGCGGGTCACCGCGCGGACCCGCGACGGGATCGGGGAGGAGGCGTTCGCGGCCGCGTACGCGGAGGGGGCGACGTACAAGCTCGACGACGCCGAGCAGCTGTTCTGACCCCTGCTCCGGATCCGTGCCGCGTCACGCCAGGCGGGCGGGCGCCACGTGCTCGGCCAGGCGGTCGAAGAACTCGAGCCAGCCCGCCTTGGCCTGCTCGGCGTGCTCCTGGTCGGTGTTGACACCGTACTGGTGGAAGCACATCTCGGTCCTGCCGTCCACCTCCGTCAGGCGGATCGTCACGACGGACGCGGGCCCGTCACCGGGGGCGTCGGGGTCGCCCGTCGTGAACACCAAACGCTCCGGCGCCACCACCTCCCGGTACGTGCCGTCCATCGTCACCTCGAACCCCTCGTCGCCCACCAGCGTCGTCCGCCAGATCCCGCCCGGCCGCGCGTCCAGGGTGATCCGGCCCACCGGCGTGGCCAGCGACGTGGGCCCGAACCAGCGGGAGAACCGCTCGGGCTCGGTCCAGGCGGCCCACACCAGCTCGCGGGGGGCGTCGAAGAGGCGGATGAGGTCGTACTCGGCGGTCTGGATCATCGTCCCGGTCCTTCCTGTTGGGCTCTGCGATGTCCTCAAAGGTGCCGCGCCCGGCTTACGATCCCCTTCTCGCGGCCTTTAGGCGCGTGGCAGGGTGGAGCACATGAGGATCATTCGCGCGGCCAAGGTGCTCACCGGGCGTCCCGGAGAAGTGATCCCGGACGGCGAGGTGCTCGTCGACGGGCCGCGGATCGTCTCCGTGGGGCCGCGCGGCAGCGCCGGCGAGGCGGACGAGGTCCTCGACCTGCCCGGCCACACGGTGCTGCCCGGGCTGGTCGACGCGCACGTGCACCTGGGGTTCGACGACAAGGTCGACCCGGTGACCCGGCGCAGCCCCGAGAGCGACCACCACCTGCTCCTGCGCATGGCCGAGAACGCCCGCAAGCTCGTCTCCGCCGGCGTCACCACCGCCCGCGACCTCGGCGCGCGCGGCTTCCTCGACCTGGCGTTACGCGACGCCATCGAGGAGGGCCTGACCGTCGGCCCGCACCTGGTGGCCGCCACCAGGCCGATCACCATCACCGGCGGCCACTGCTGGTACATGGGCGGCGAGGCCGACGACGAGCCCGCCATCCGCCGCGTGGCCAGGGAGAACCTGCGCGCGGGTGCCGACTGCCTGAAGGTGATGGCCTCCGGCGGCCAGATGACGCCGGGCGCGCCGCCGAGCTGGGTGCCGCAGTACGGCACCGAGCAGCTCCGCGTCGTCGTCGAGGAGGCCGCCACGCGCGGCAAGGGCGTCGCGGCCCACGCCCACGCCCACGCGGCGATCCGCAGCTCCGTCGAGGCCGGCGTCACCACCATCGAGCACTGCACGTTCTTCACCCCGTCGGGCCACCGCTACGACGCCAAGCTCGCCGACCTGGTCGCGGCCAGCGGCACGTACGTCTGCCCCACGGTGCACGGCGCGTTCTGGCGGATCCGCGAAGTGCACGGGGAGGAGATGCTGGACACCTGGCTGGCCGGGATCTCCGCGATGCGGGAGGCGGGCGTGCGGCAGATCGCGGGCACCGACTCCGGATTCGCGGTGGGCGGCATCGAGAACCGGACCGATGGGTACGTCGGGGGTCTGGAGGTCTTCGCGATGGCCGGCTACGGCAACGCGGAGATCATCGAGCTGGCCACCATGCTGGCCGCCGACGCCTGCGGGGTGGGGGAGGTGGCCGGCAGCCTCGATCCCGGCAAGCGCGCCGACCTCATCGCGGTCGCGGGCGACCCGCTCGAACGCATCTCCGACCTGCACAACCTGTCACTCGTGCTGGTCTCCGGCCGGTCCGTCGGCCAGGCGGACGTCGACACGGTGACCACGTCGGTCGGCTGACCCGTCCCCAGAAGGAGATCCCATGCTGCCCTGGTCCGCCGAGCTGGCCGGCCGCCTCGACCACCACGTCGTCGACAGCGCCCTGCTGCGCGGCAACCCGCTGGGCGACCCGCACGAGAGGCCGCTGGTGGTGTACGTCCCGCCGGGCTACGACGACGAGCCCGGCCGCCGCTACCCGTCCATCTACGTGCTGCTCGGCTACACCGGGCACGTCGCCATGTGGTTCAACCGGGCGCCGTTCCGGCAGCCGTACCCGGAGCTGGCCGACGCGATGTTCGCCGCCGGCGACGTGCCGCCCGCCATCGTCGTGTACGTGGACGCGTGGACCTCGCTCGGCGGCAGCCAGTATCTCGACTCGCCCGGCACCGGCCGCTACCACTCCTACCTGCGCGACGAGATCGTGCCGTACGTGGACGCGCGCTACCGCACGATCGCCGACCGCGACCACCGGGCCGTCACCGGCAAGTCGAGCGGCGGCTACGGCGCCATGGTGACCGCGATGCTGGCGCCCGACGTGTTCGGCGCGCTGGCCACGCACGCCGGGGACGCGCTGTTCGAGGTCTGCGCGCGGCGGTCGTTCCCCGAGCTGGCCCGCAGGCTGCGCGACATGTACGGCGGCTCGTACGACAAGTTCCTCGCCGACTTCCGCGGCCGGCTGGCCGGTACCAAGGAGGGCGACCTGGAGCTGCTGGAGATGTACGCCTACGCGGCCGCCTACTCCGCCGACGAGGACGGGACCGTGCGCATGCCGTTCGACGACACGGGCGCCGTCGTGCCGGAGGTGTGGCGGCGCTGGCTGGCCCGGGACCCGGTGGTGATGGC
Organism: Nonomuraea sp. MTCD27; assembly: GCF_041950495.1. Classification (NCBI taxonomy): domain Bacteria; kingdom Bacillati; phylum Actinomycetota; class Actinomycetes; order Streptosporangiales; family Streptosporangiaceae; genus Nonomuraea; species Nonomuraea sp. MTCD27. The sequence goes on from NZ_JBGNUW010000009.1 coordinate 354,539, forward strand.
CGGGGAGCCGCGGCACGCCGAGGCGCTGCGGTCGATGCGCGCGATCTGAGGTGGACGCCGGCAACCGGGACGAGTACTTCCTCGACTTCGGCGCCGTGGCGTTCCACCGGGCGGTGCGGGCGGCGGGCGTGCCGGGCGAGCGGGTCCACTTCGAGCTCTTCGACGCCGGTCACGGCGGCATCGAATACCGCTACCCGCTGGCCCTGGCCTGGCTCGCCCGCCGCCTCACGTAGCCCGCCGGGCGGCCCGCGATACTGCGGCAATACCTCCACATTTATCGGGCTGCCTCTGCACATGTGGTTCCTAGGCTGGGTTGCCGTGAGATGGCGGATCATCTGCGGGTTCCTGCTGCTGGGGATGGGTGTGCTGGGTCTGGCGCTCGTCGGCCTGGTCCTGCACTCCGGCTGGCTGCACACCGAGCTGTGGATCCTGGCGCCGTTCGTGCTGGTGGCCGCGATGTCCGCGTTCGTGGTGCTGACCGCCCCCGCGGTGGCCTTCGTGGCCGTCCGGGGACGGTCCGGTGTGATCAGCGCGACCTGCCTGCTCCTGGTCGCGGGCGTGGTGGCGCCCGCCGTCCTGGCGGTCTCTCCGGACCTGCGCGCCCGGGCGCGGTTCTACCTGGAACGGCCCGCGTTCGGCCGCGTGGTGGAGCTGGCCCGCGCGGGCCGGCTGGCCTCCGGGTCGTACCACGGGGCGCGGCTGCCCGGCGAGCTCTGCTTCGTCTCCGCGACCTGCGGCGTGGTGACCTGGCGGGCCGAGGACGGGGGACGGGTGCTGTTCGTGCCCGACCGGGTCGGCATCCCGGACGACGCCGTCGGGTACGCCCACTTCACCGGAGCGCCGCGCGGCGCCTACGACGGGTTCGGCGTGCGCGTCTGCCCGAGCTTCGAGCTCGCGGACGGCTGGTGGTGGCTCGATGCGTGTGGCGGGTGAGGCTAGGCTGCCCCAATGGAACTGATGGACCAGGTACGCGAGCTGCGCCGCCAGGGCAAGTCGCCCAAGGAGATCGCCCGCGCGCTCAAGGTCTCGCCGTCGGTCGTGGCGCCGCTGGTGCGGGCCGTGGCCGCCGAGACCACGGGCACCGAAGAGGCCGAGGTGGCCGGCTGCTGGATCAACGTCGGCTGGAGCGAGGGGCTCGGCGTCGATCCCGCCCGCGGATGGGTGGACCAGGCCCCCGCCAGCGGGGTGGGCGGCATGGTCAGCGTGCTCGTCGCCCGGCGGCACACCTGGGACCGGCTGTCGGTCTGCGGCTACCTGGCCGACGTCTACTGCCTGGGCGTGAAGAACGCCATCGGCCCCGACGTGCTCGACGACCGCGACCTGGCGCGCTTCCGCGAATACTTCTTCGGCGAGTACGCGGGCTGGCAGGAGGCGCCGATCGAGCTGGCCAGGCACCTGCTGTTCGGCTCGATCGACTACGCGCGCACGTTCGGGTTCGAGCCGCACGACGACTTCGGGCCCGGCGCCGACCTGCTGGGCAAGTGGGAGGGCGGCTCGGCGATCACGTTCGGCCGCGACGGCCGGCCCTTCTACGTCGAAGGGCCCGGCGACGACCCGGCCAAGGTGCTGCGCACGCTGCGGCGCACGCTCTCCGACGACGAGTTCGACTACGTCACCGTAGGCCGGTGACGCGCATCGTGAGGTTGAGGCGGCCGGAGGCCAGCCCGGTGGCGGGATCGCCGGTGCCCGGGTAGACCTTCGGCACGCCGTGGTAGGCGAAGCGGGACGGCCCGCCGAACACGAACAGGTCGCCCGAGGCGAGCCGGACGTCGGTGTACGGCCGCCCGCGCGTCTCGGTGTTGCCGAAGCGGAACACGCAGGCGTCACCGATGCTCAGCGACACCACCGGGGCGTCGGACTTCTCGTCCTTGTCCTGGTGCATGCCCATCTTCGCCTGGCCGTCGTAGAAGTTGATCAGCGCGGTGTCGGGCTCGTACGCCTCGGCGGGGTGCTCCTGGCCGTAGGCGTCGGCCAGGGCGCGGCGGCCCAGCTCGCCCAGCCACGCCGGGAACTCCGCCACCCGGCGCCCGTTCACGTCGTGGGCGAGCCGGGTGTACCTGTACGGCTGCCAGTGCCACCCCAGGCAGACGGTCTGCACCGACATGACCCCGCCCCTGGGCAGCACGGTGTGCCGGATCGGCACGGGCCCGGTCGCCCACTCGCGGCACGCCTGGACGAGGTGCCGCTGCTCGTCGAGCGGCAACCACCCGGGGACGTGGACGGCCCCTGGCGCGACCTCCCTCATCGGCAGTGGAATCACGATCTTTCCCATGAAGTCACTTGGCGTCGTGGAAGACCAGCCCCAGCGTATGCCGCAGCCCCGACCGTACGGTGCTCACCCCGTGCCGCACGGGCGAGGCCGACCACCCCCGCGAGGAGCGCACGGGCCGGTCCCGGGTGGTGAAGATCAGCCCGTGCCCCTGCGGCAACAGCGTCACCGTGCCCCGCGACTGGGCCCGGGGCCGCTGCTCCACCAGCAGGAACTCGCCCCCGGTGTAGTCCTCGCCGGGCCGGTCCAGCCCGATCACGACCTGCAGCGGGAACACCAGGTCCCCGTACAGGTCTCGGTGGAGGGCGTTCCAGTCGTTCTCCCGGTAGCGCAGCAGGATGGGCGTCGGCCTGGTCTGCCCGGCCCGGTGGCACATGTCCAGCCACTCGCCGAAGTCGTCCGGCCAGGGCGCGGGCTGCCCCAGCCGGGCCGCCCAGTCGCGGGCGATCGGCAGCAGCCGGGGATAGAACGCCGCCCGCAGCCGCTCGACCAGCGGCGGGAGCGGGTGGCCGAAATACCGGTACTGTCCGGCGCCGAACCGGTAGCGCTCCATGTCGATGGTGGCCCGGAAGAACCCGGTCTCGTCGTACAGGCCGGCGATCTCCGCGCACTCCTCGGCGGTGAGCACCGGGGGCGTCAGCGCGCACCCGTACGCGTCGAGCTCGCCCGCCAGCTTCCCCCAGTCGGCCGCGTCGACCCGCTCGGCCTCCATGAGCCTCATGAGAGCACGCTCCAGAGCTGCGGCTGCAGGGCGCCTTCGAGCGTGAGCAGCGCGTGCTTGCGTTCGAGGCCGCCCGCGTACCCGGTCAGCGCGCCGTTCGCGGCGACCACGCGGTGGCAGGGCAGGACGACGAGCAGCGGGTTAGCGCCGACGGCCGCGCCGACCGCCCGGATCTGGTCCGCGGGCGCGCCGACGCGGGCGGCCAGCGCGCCGTAGGTGGTCGTGGTGCCGTACGGGATCGTCGCCACCTCCGCCCACACCCGCTCCTGGAACGCGGTCCCGCGCGGGCCGAGGGGCAGGTCGAAGGAGGTGCGCTCGCCCGCGAAATACTCGCCGAGCTGCCGCTCCGCCGCCGCGAACGCGAGCGGCTCGCGCCGCCACCCCGCCCGCACCGCGGACCGGTCGAACGAGACGCGGGTCAGCGCCGTGCCGTCCCCGGCGAGCAGGATCTCGCCCACCGGGCTGTCGATCGTGGTGTAGATGTCCATACCTTCTTCAACACCGCCGCCCCCTCAGAAGTCAGCGGTTTTCGGACATCGCGGCCACCCTTTCCGCGCCCGGTTGGACGATGCCCGGCCGGCGGCGTACGCTCACCGCAATTTCGAGGCGGGAGCGAACATGGCGCGATCACGTGAGCACACCTTCACCGGCACCAGGGGCCTCAACAAGGTCCGCGAATGGCCCCATGACCAGCCCCGATACCTCGCCCTGCTGGTCCATGGCTACGGCGAGCACATCGGCCGCTACGAGTACGTGGCCGACCGGCTCGTCCGTCACGGCGCCGCCGTCCTCGGCCTCGACCACATGGGCCACGGCAGGTCGGAGGGCGACCGGGTGCTCGTCGAGGACTTCGAGGACGTGGTCACCGACGTGCACTCGGTCGAGGAACGCGCCAGGGCCGAGCACCCGGGCGTCCCGGTCGTGCTGATCGGCCACTCGATGGGCGGCATGATCGCGGCCCGCTACGCCCAGCGGTACGGCGCGGGCCTGACCGCCCTCGTCCTGTCCGGGCCGGTGATCGGCGAGTGGGCGGCCGTGCCCCAGCTGCTGGCGTACGAGGAGCCGCCGGACGTTCCCATCGACCCGGCGACGCTCTCCCGCGACCCGTCGGTGGGCGCCGCGTACGCCGCCGACCCGATGGTGTGGCACGGGCCGTTCAAGCGCGCCACGCTGGAGGCGTTCGCGGCGATGCTGGCCACGATCGCCAAGGGCGGCACCTTCGGCGCGCTCCCCACGCTGTGGGTGCACGGGGAGGACGACCAGCTGGTGCCGCTCCCCGGCAGCCGCATCGGCGTGGCGGCCGTCAAGGGCACCGACCTGACGGAGCGGATCTACCCGGGGGCCCGGCACGAGGTCTTCAACGAGACGAACAAGGACGAGGTCCTGGACGACGTGACCGCCTTCATCGACCGCACCCTGCCCCGGGGATGACCTGGGGATGACTTCATTTCACCGACAACCAGACGTGCCCTGACCCCCGGGTGCGGGTGAGCTCGACCTTCCAGCAGCCGCGCTTCGGGAACACGAACCCGGTGCCCCACTCCTGCCCGGGCCGCCGCCAGTTCGACCCGCCGTGCTCCTTGGGTCCCCAGGCCGGCTTGGCGGCGGTCCCGTCCGCGAGCGTGGCCCGGACGCGCAGCGGCCCTTCACCGGTCATCCGCCACACGATCTTGACCTCCTCTCTCCGGGGGAGCGGCGGCGGCGCCCGCAGGAACAGCAATCCCCACAGCTCCGCGTCCCGAGCCTCCCCCTTCACCTCCGGAAACCCGCTCCCCCGGAGAACCTGCGTGCCGTTACAACCCGCACCGGTGACCACGGGCGCCGCCGTCGGCGTCACCGGCGCCGGAACGGACCCACCCGTCGGCACGGATCCACCCGTCGGCGCGGATCCACCCGTCGCAGCGGGTCCACCCGCCGGAACCGCGGCCCCGCACCCAGCGGCGAGCGCCATGACCACCACCGGCCCGAGAATCTTCAGGCCGTCCGAAAACAACATCGTCGAGAACCTCCTCGCCCTCATTACCCGCATCCCGGGCAGGAGGTTCCAGACGTCAGGGGCCTACACCGGCGGCCGCCGCCCCTCGAACACGGGCAGGGTCAGCGACGTGGGGTGCTCCGTGTCGTGGAAGACCTCGAACCGGGTGGGCCGCGTCCGCACGGCCTGCCCCACCGGCTCGCCGGTCCCGTGGTTGCGCGCGTACCGGGGGAACGCCCCGCCCGCCACCTGCACCCGCAGCCGGTGCCCGCGCCGGAACCGGTACCCGGTCGGGTGCAGCTCGACCTCGGCCCTGACCACGCCCTCGCTCCCGGCGGGCAACCGCAGGATGCCGTCCGTGACGTTGCGCGAGACCCCGGCGGTGTCGACGTCGCACAGCCGTACGAACACGTCGCCGTGCCCGGTGTCGGTCCGCACGTGCACGGTGGCCGAGACGGGCCCGATCAGGTCGAGGGGGCGGGGGAGCGGCGTCCCGGTGTGGACGAGCACGTCGGGGCGGGCCTCGACGTCCCGGTTGTCGCGCTGCTTCGACTCGCGCATGTCGAGCAGCGCCCCGCCGCACGACCGCGTGGGATGGGCGGGATCGTACGTGAACGTGTCCGTGCCGCCCTCGTCCGGCGGGTCCCAGCCGAGCCCGCGATGCGCCAGCAGGTACAGCGGCGTGGGCACGGACTGCGGCGGCGGCCACTCGTCGAAGTCCAGCCACCGGTCGGCCCGCTGCAGGTAGAGCCGCACCGGTGCGCGCTGGAGCTGGGCGGTGTCGCCGAGCAGGTGTGCCGACAGCCACGACACCTCGTCCGACAGCAGCGCCCGCATCGCGCCCAGGTCGTGCCCCCAGGGGCCGATCACGATCCGGCTGCGCCGCCCGGCCTCCCGCAGCGCGGTGAAGTCACGGAGCTGGGCCGGCAGCAGCAGGTCCCACCAGCCCGTGACCATGCTGGTGGGCGTCGTCATCTTGACCGCGGCGGCGCTGTTGTCGGTCTCCACCCAGAAGGCGTCACCCGCCTCGGAGTGTGCCGCCGCCTCCCGCAGGAACGGCACCCGCGTACGGATGGCGGCCACGTCGGACGTGCCGATCGGGACGTGGGCCATGGCCCGGCGTACCCGGCTGTCGAACCGCGGATTCGGCAGCAGGCCGCCCAGCGGCGCCGTCTCCTGCGTACCGATGAGCGACGCCCAGGTCAGCAGGTTGTGCAGGGCGAACACCCCGCCGGGATAGAACGTGCTCCGGAACTCGCTGGCCGTCACCCCCAGGCACATGGCCTCCAGCGGCGGGTCGAGGTAGGGGCCGACCGCCCACTGCGTGTATCCCAGGTAGCTCGCCCCGGCCATCGCCAGCCGGCCGTCGCACCACGGCTGCTCCCGCAGCCAGGCGGCCGTGGCCAGGCCGTCCGCCTTCTCCTGGTGGAAGGCCGTGAACTCGCCGCCCGAGCCGAACGTACCCCTGGCGTTCTGCACGACGACCTGCATGCCGCGCCTGGCCAGCACGCGGGCGGTGCCCTTGGCGTCGAACTTGTGCTTGCCGTACGGGGTGCGCATCAACACCACCGGCATCGCCCCCGACCCGCGCGGCCGGTAGCGGTCGGCGAGCAGCACGACCCCGTCGGGCATCGGAACCCGCAGGTCACGGGCCACGTCGATGTCGGGGGTGGTGGCTTCGGGCAGGCCGAGGAATCGGTCGAACAGTCTGCTGAGCATGCCCATGGCAGATCCTTTCGCTCCGCCCTCAGCGTACGGCGCACCCACCGTACGAACGGGGACGGATGCCACCCCTTCGGAGAAAAGCCCTATACGAGGCGATGATTTTTCACCTGCCGGTGGGTCTCCATCCATGAGGAGGCGATATGAGCGAGCATGATCGGGCGCTGGCGGCGGGCGTGGCGCTGCTGGAGCGGGCCATCGACTACACCCTCGGCAGCCTGCGCGTCGTGACCCCGGCCGCCCTCTGCCGCGCGACGCCCTGCACCGGCTGGAACCTCCAGCGCCTGCTGGCGCACATGGACGACTCCCTGCGCACCCTGCACGAAGCCGCCGCCGGCCACATCCCACCCACCCCCACCCACCCCCTTCGTACCCGGACCGGCGACCCATCGGCGGATCCGTGGCAGGCAACACCGGGCGAGGCCGGCGGTCCCCCCGCGGGTGCGCGGCGCATCACCCCCGACCCGCCGGGCAGCCCGCCGATGGCCCCATGGCAAGCCGCCGCGGGCCCATGGCAGGGCATCGCGGGAGGACGACACGGCACTACGGGAGGACGACACGGCACTACGGGAGGACGGCAGGGCTTCACGGGCGGAGAGCCGGGCGCTGCGGGACCACGGCAAGGCTCCGTCGGCCGCCTCGGTGGTGCCGCGGCTTCCGGGGTGGGTGCGGGGCCGGGGCGGGCCGCGGGACGGCCGCCGCGTCCACCGGCGTGGGCGCAACCCTCCACCGCACGGGGCTGCAACCCGGCCCTCCTGGTCAGGGACGGCGCCACGGAGGTGCTCGGCCGGTGGACCGCCATGATCACTGACAATCTCGTCTTCATCGACGACCGCCACCTGACCAGCCCCATGGTCGCGGCGGTGGGCGCCATCGAGATCGCCGTACACGGCTGGGACGTGGCCAGGGCCTGCGGCGAGCACCGCCCGATCCCGCCGCTCCTGGCCGAGGAACTGCTCGACCTGGCCCACCTGTTCGTCACCCCCCACGACCGCCCCACCAGGTTCGCCCCACCGGTGCCGGTCGCCCCCCACGCACCCGCCCAGGACCACCTTCTCGCCTACCTCGGCCGCCACCCGGACTGGTATCTCGACAACTGAGGGTCCACCCACCCGTCATCCAGCGCCCACACGTCGTACGATCACTCTGTACGACCAAAGTCAGACCACCGATCCCGGCACGCCTCCCCAGCGAACCCACGACGCCCCAGCCGATACGGTGAGAAGATCGGTAACGGGAACCCGACCACAGCCGGGATGACCACGCAGACGACACCGTTCCAGGGGGACGGAACCCGTCCGGCCGGATCCGCGAGGCAGCGCGCCCGCCCACCGCGGACAGGCCGACCAACGTGGTGGCGACGACCGTTCTTCGTGCGGCCGTCGCCACCACCACGCCTTCAACGGCGCTCGAACCGGCTCCCGCTGCCCCGGTGACCAGCCGCAAGGGTCGGGTGCCCACGGTTCAGGGCGCTGCGATGTCCTGGTGGAGGGTTTCCAGCACCTGCTCCCCGTATTTCGCCAGCTTGTTCTCCCCCACCCCGTTGACCGTGCCCAGCTCGGCCAGCGTCGACGGCGCCCGGGTGGCGATCTCACGCAGGGTCGCGTCGTGGAAGATGACGTAGGCGGGCACGCCCTGCTCCTTGGCGGTGGCCGCGCGCCACGCGCGCAGGCGCTCGAAGACCTCGGCGGCCTCCGCGGGCAGCTCCACCACGGCCTTGGCGGCGGAGGTGGCGGCGACCTTGGCGCGGGCCGGGCGCAGCGTGTCGCGGCGCAGCAGCACCTCCCGCTCCCCCCGCAGCACCGCCGCGCTCTCGTCGGTCAGCACCAGCGCCCCGTAGTCGGACTCCACCGCCAGCAGCCCCTGGGCCAGCAGCTGCCGCACGACCCCGTGCCACTCCGCGTTGCCCAGGTCGTCGCCCACCCCGAACACCTTCAGCGTCTCGTGCCCGTGCTGCAGCACCTTCGCGGTCTTCTTGCCGAGCAGGATGTCGACCACCTGCCCCACCCCGAACTTCTGCCGCCGCTCCCGCGCCAGCCGCAGCACCGTGGAGAGCACCTTCTGGGCGGGGACCGTGCCGTCCCACGACTCGGGAGCCGTATGGCAGGTGTCGCAGTTGCCGCACGGCTGCGAGCCCTTCTGCCCGAAGTAGTCGAGCAGCATCATCCGGCGGCAGCCCACGGCCTCGCACAGCGCCAGCATCGCGTCCAGGTGCAGCACCTGCCGCCGGCGGTGCGCGTCGTCGCCCTCCATGGCCATGCGCCGGTGCTGCACCACGTCGTTGAGCCCGTAGGCCATCCACGCGGTGGCGGGCAGCCCGTCGCGCCCCGCCCGCCCGGTCTCCTGGTAGTAGCCCTCCAGCGACTTGGGCAGGTCGAGATGGGCCACGAAGCGCACGTCAGGCTTGTCGATGCCCATGCCGAACGCGATCGTGGCCACCACGATCAGCCCGTCCTCCCGCAGGAAGCGGGACTGGTGCAGGGCGCGGGTGCGGGCGTCGAGCCCCGCGTGGTAGGGCACCGCCGCGATCCCGTTGTCCACCAGGAACTCCGCGATCTTCTCGACCGAGGAGCGCGACAGGCAGTAGACGATGCCGGAGTCGCCGGGGTGCTCGGTGCGCAGGAACTCCAGGAGCTGCCGCTTGGGCTCGCTCTTCGGCGCGATGCGGTAGTGGATGTTGGGCCGGTCGAAGCTGGCCACGAAGTGGCGGGCCTGCTCGAGGCCGAGCCTGGAGGAGATCTCGGTGTGCGTGGCGGGCGTGGCGGTGGCGGTGAGCGCGATGCGCGGCACCTCGGGCCACAGCTCGCGCAGCCGGGACAGCTCCAGGTAGTCGGGGCGGAAGTCGTGACCCCACTGCGCCACGCAGTGGGCCTCGTCGATCGCGAACACCGAGATCTCGCCCTTGGCCAGCAGCCGCAGCGTGGCGTCGACGCGCAGCCGCTCGGGGGCGAGGTAGAGCAGGTCGAGCTCGCCGGCCAGGAACTCCGACTCCACGAGCTGCCGCTCGTCGAAGTCCTGCGTCGAGTTGAGGAACCCCGCCCGCACGCCGAGCGCCCGCAGCGCGTCGACCTGGTCCTGCATCAGCGCGATCAGGGGCGAGATGACCACCCCCACGCCGCGGCGCACCAGGGCGGGGATCTGGTAGCACAGCGACTTGCCGCCGCCGGTGGGCATCAGCACGAGCGCGTCACCACCGGCCACGACGTGATCGATGATCTCCTGCTGGCCCTCCCGGAACGAGTCGTAGCCGAACACGCGGTGCAGGACGTCGGTGGGGGTATCCATGCGGCTACCTTACGTGTTCGCGGGTGAACGGATCGTCAGTTCCGCCGATGGCGGATCGGGCCGGGGCGGTCAGCGGCGGGCAGCGCCGTGCTCGTCCCGAAGGCCGCCCCGAAAGGCCGGTACGCCTACGGTACTAAGGCCGGGCGACTGTTCGTACGGCCAAGGCCGCGCGGCTGTCCATGCAACGCGGGGTCACTCCCCGCACGGTCAAGCAGCGGCCTCCGACGTGCCGCGGGCGCCGCGTTCGTAGGCCACCAGTGACAGCGCGCCGAGCACGCACGCCCCCGCCACCGCCCCCATCACCGCCGGATACCCGGCGACCTGCGCGATCCCGGCGGCCAGCAGCGGCGCCACGGCCTTGGCCACGGTGATCGGCAGCGCGAGCGCCCCGCTCAGCGACGCGTACGCGGCCGTGCCGTACCGGTCGGCCAGCAGCGCGGGCCGCGCGATCGTGGCCACCCCGAACCCCAGCCCGAACAGCACCACCGCCACGACCGCCCCCACCCCGCCCCGCCCGACCAGCGGCAGGAGCACGGCCGCCAGGCCCTGCAGCCCGAACATGACCGCCGTGATCAGCGCCACCGGCCACCGCGCCTGCAACCCGGTGGTGACCAGCCGCCCGGTCACGGACAGTACGCCGAGCAGCCCGGCCACGCCGGCGGCGAACACCGGCGAATGCCCGAGCGTGATCAGGTACGTCACCAGCAGCACCCCCATGACCGCCACCGCGCCGGTCTGGGTCAGGAAGGCCGCGGCCAGCAGCCAGAACGGCCGCCCCCGCACCGCCGCCCGGACGATCTCCCGCCGGCCGGCCTGGGGCGGCGCCCGCCGGCTCCGCACGGCCAGCCCGTGCAGCGGCACGGCGGTCAGCGCGTAGCCGACGGCCAGGACGACCAGCGCCTGCCGCCATCCGTACAGCTCCACGAGTAACCCGGTCAGCGGCAGGAAGATGCTGGAGGCGAACCCCGCCACCACCGTCACCGCCAGCAGCGCCCGCGCCCGCCGGCGCGCGTCGAACCAGGCCACGATCACCGCGAACGCCGCCTCGTACAGCACCATGGCCGACGCCATGCCCAGCACCCCGCACACGAGGTAGAGCTGCACCACCGACCGCACCTGCGACCAGGCCAGCACCGCCAGCGCGCCCAGCGCGGAGCCCACCGTCATCAGCCCGCGCCCGCCGTGCCGGTCCAGCCAGCGCCCGATGAGCGGCGCCACGAGGCCGGACACCAGCACGGCCAGCGTGATCGCCCCGGTCAGCTGGGCGACCCCGGCGTCCAGGTCGCGCGACATCGGCGGGATGAACACGGAGAACGCGTAGTAGAGGATGCCGTATCCGGCGGTCTGGGTGATCGCGAGTGCGCCGATCATGCGCGCGGGGGACTTCAGTTCGGCGCCGGCGATCACGCCTGTTTCTTTCCCGTTCACCTCCCGGAAATACGGTGATATAGGTCACTGGGGACATAGCGTCGGGACATGACTCTTTCCTATGTGGTGACCGGCGGCGGGCGTGGCATCGGAAGAGCCGTGGTGGAGCGGCTCCTTCTCGGTGAGAAGGACACCGTGGTGGCCGTCGAGCGCGACCCCGGCGCCCTGGACTGGGCCGGCCCCCGGGTCATCCCCCTGATCGGCGACGCGGCCGACGAGGAGGTCGCCGCGTGGGCCGCCGACCTGGCCCAGGAGGCGGGCACGCTGGCGGGCTGGGTGAACAATGCCGCCGTGTTCCGGGACGCCTCCGTGCACTCGTCGCCGATCGCCGAGGTCAGGGCGCTGATCGCGGCCAACCTGGACCTCGCCGTGGTCGGCTGCGCCACGGCCGTACGCCACTTCCTGGCGTCCGGCACGCCCGGCGCCATCGTGAACGTCACCTCCCACCAGGCCACCAGGGCGGTGCCCGGCAGCCTGCCCTACTCGACGGCCAAGGCCGCCACGGAGGGGCTGACGAGGGCGCTGGCCGTGGAGTACGGCAGGTACGGCATCCGGGTCAACGCCGTGGCCCCCGGCTCGGTGGCGACGGAACGGTACGAGGAGTTCCTGGCCGGGCAGGCCCCGGAGGACGCGGCGGCGGTGGTGGCGGAGCTGGCCAGGCTGCACCCCCTGGGCCGCGTCGCCGCCCCGTCCGAGGTGGCCTCCGTCGTGGCGCACCTTCTCTCCCCGGACGCGGCCTTCGTCAACGGCGCCACGATCCCGGTGGACGGCGGTCGTACGGTGCTCGGTCTGGATCCCGAATCCAGGGAATGAAAACCGTTGTCTCCTGGTTGCAAGGGCCATGAGAAAGAACCTGCACCCCGACTACCGTCCGGTCGTCTTCCGCGACCCGAGCGTCGGCTTCGCCTTCCTCACCCGCTCGACCCTGACCAGCGACAGGACCGTCGAGTGGGAGGACGGCAGGACCTACCCGGTCGTCGACGTGGACGTGTCGTCCGCCAGCCACCCCTTCTACACGGGCCGTGGCCGCGTCCTCGACACCGCCGGCCGTGTCGAGCGCTTCAAGCAGCGATACGGTGGCAAGATCTGATGCATGTTCGATTCGCCCCTGTCCGCCCGGCTTGATCGTTCGAGCCGCATCCTCGTCGCCGGCGCGGGCGGGGGATCGGACGTGTACGCCGGGTTACCCCTTGCCCTGACCCTCCGGGAAGCAGGCAAGGAGGTGCACCTGGCGAACTTGTCGTTCAGCCACCTCGACGCCCTCGACCTCGACGTCTGGCTGCACGAGGACGTCGCCGAGATCCACCCCGACACGCCCTCGCGCGACTGGTACTTCCCCGAGGGCTGCCTGTCGCGCTGGCTGGCGGCGCACGGCCAGCCGTCCACCGTGTACGCCTTCCCCAAGGTCGGCGTGCGACCGCTGCGCGCGGCGTACGCCAAGCTCGCCGAGCACCTCGGCCTCGACGCGATCGTCCTGGTGGACGGCGGCACCGACATCCTGATGCGCGGCGACGAGGCCGGGCTCGGCACCCCGGCCGACGACATGACGAGCCTGGCCGCCGTGCACGCCCTCGACGTCCCCGAGAAGATCGTGGCCTGCCTGGGCTTCGGCGTGGACGCCTATCACGGCGTCAACCACGTACAGGTGCTGGAGAACCTGGCCGCCCTGGAGCGCGACGGCGCCTACCTGGGCGCGTTCTCGGTCTCCAGGGCCACGAAGGCGGGCGCCCTCTACCTCGACGCGGTCGCGCACGCGCAGGCGGAGCTGCCCGCCTACCCGAGCATCGTCAACGGCTCGATCGCCGCGGCCGTGCGCGGCGAGTTCGGGGACGTGCGCTTCACCGACAGGACGCGCGGCAGCGAGCTGTTCGTCAACCCGCTCATGGCCCTCTACTTCGCCGTGGACCTCGACGCGCTGGCCCGGCGCTCGCTCTATCTCGACCGCCTGGCGGACACCGTGCTGATGCGGCAGGTGGTCTCCGTCATCGAGGCGTTCCGTGACGAGATCACGCCACGCCCGCCCAAGGCGTTTCCACACTAGAGACCGGGCTAGAGGCCCATGGTGTCGGCCAGCGAGTCCATCTCGGCCGTCAGCAGCGTGGCGGCGCGGTGTCCCATCCCGGTGAACTGCCCCTGGACCTCCAGGCTCAGGATCCCCTGGAGGCGGGTCCACACCATGACGGTCCCGGTCAGCGCCGTGCCTGGATCGCCGTCCGGCGCGTACGCGCGCACCCATTCGGCCACGTCGGGCGTCTCATCCACCCAGCGGAGCAGCTCCTCCCGCAGCGGCGCGGCGGCCGGCCCGCACCGCCCCCGACCGAACACCGGCAGGAACGGCCCCAGCACCTCCCTGGCCTGCCGGACGCTCTCCGGCGGCGCCCGGTATCCGGGCGACGGTGTCCCGGCCAGCAGGTGGAACAGGTGCGGGTGGGCCACGACCCAGGAGAAGAACGCCCGCGCCAGAGCGTGCAGGCGCTCGCGCGGCTCGCCCCCTGAGCCCTCCGCCGGGACCTCCGCGCGGACGGCCGCCGCCACCTCACCGAACCCGTCGAGGATCAGCTCGGTGAGCAGGCTGTCGCGGCTCTCGAAATACTTGTAGATGGCCGGTCCGGTCATCCCCAGGTGCCTGGCCACCGCGTTCAGGCTGAGGGCCGCTGCCCCGCCGGCGCCGATCTGAGCGAGCGCGGCCTGCTTGATCTCGCTCCGGACCTGCTCGCGGTAGCGCTGTCGCGGTGTGGACATCCCTTCATTATCCTGAGTTCCGATCCCAGCACACGGTGTCATCACGTGACGGTCGCCTTCGTCAACGGCCGGGCATGCCCCGGCTACCGGTGGGTAAAAGGTGGGCACCGGCGTGGGAGCGATGGTGGTGCGATGGGTCTCTCCGGAAGGGAACGCCGCATTCTCGCCGAGATCGAGCGCGCCCTCGAGCGGGAGGACCCCGAGCTGGCCAGGCGGGTCGCGGCGATCAACCGGATCGAGTCGGGTGGAGACGCCTTCCCTCAGGGCCACGGCGACCGGCTGCGCATGTGGGCCCTGGCCCACGTGTGGGCGATCTTCTGGCTGGGCGCGGTGGTGATCCTGCTACTGCTGGTGGCGGTCCTCACCACGTGAGCGCCGGTGCCGCAGCACCAGCAGGTCGATGGCGGCGATGACGGCCACGGCGGCGGCGATGGCGGCCTCCCAGCGCCACACCTCCTCGCCCGTGTTCATGGCCTGCACGGCGAAGAAGACCGCCGCTATGACACCGAGCACCAGGGCGACGAGGGACAGGACGCGGCGGGCGCGCAACGGGCTGCGCGCGGTCAGCGGCTCGGTGCCCTCGCGGTTACGCAGCCACATGACGGTTCCCCTCTCAGGCGAGGCACCTCAGGGTCGAGACGACGCGCGGATCGACCTCGTGGGAGGCGGGCAGGCGGCCCACCGTGGCCTCGACGAACTCCGGATACGACAGGGCGGCGGTGACCCCGTCCACGGCCGTCCACATCTCGTCGGCCGTCTGCTCCACCTGCACCTTGGCGTCCTGCTCGGCCAGCACGAACCGGCCCACCGCCACCCGCCACAACGTCCTGTCGTCGATCTCGTGGTCGGAGACGGGCGCGCCGACGTCGTCGGCGTGGGTGGCGTACTCGGAGTCGTAGTGGAATGTCTGCAGGCCCACCGGGTAGGGGCCGGCCATCGTGTCCAGCAGGGCGTCGCGGCCGAGTGCCCGCATGCGCTCGCGCGTCTCGCCGTTCTTGGTCCGCCACTCCGCCAGGACGTCCTCGACGGGCAGGTCGCGGCGCTCGCGTACGCACCACTCGTTGAAGTCGTTGAACCCGGTCACGCCCACGTCGGCGACCTGGGCCATCAGGTCATGGACGGTCCCGTCGAGGCAGGCGTGGTTGTACAGCTCCTCGCCCGCCAGGTGCGCCAGCACGTCGCGCACCGACCAGCCCTCGCACCGGGACGGCTGCCGCCAACCGGCCTCGTCGAGACCCGAGAAGTACCGGTCGAGCCGGGCGGCCTCGGCGTCGAAGATGTCGAACGGGTTGAAGTCTTTGAGCAGGTCCTCGGCCATACTTCGGACGCTACCCCTCACGTGCCGACTTTCACGACCTTGTCCCCGATGGTGGACTTGACCCTGCCGTACTCGGCGGCGCAGGCAGGTGCGCGCTCGGCCGGAACCCAGCCGCCCTTGGCGATGCGGGCGTGCTCGGCCGGGTCGGAGCCGTAGAGCAGGCAGGCGAACGTGGCGGACTCCTCCAGGCCGGACAGGTGGTCGATGCCGGCGTGGCCGGCGAGCAGGTGGCGGGCCTCGGCGGCGGCCGCCGCGCGCTTGGGCCGGTCGGCCGCGAGCGTCAGCGCCGCGAACTGGTCGGCCTGCGCGTCGCTGTCCTGCATGCCGTTGAGCGTGGTCAGGGCGTGGCCGAGCTGGTGGTGGAAGAGCACGGACAGCGCGCCGTCCAGGTGGGCCCGCGCGGCGTCCGGGCTGGTCTCCTCGGTCTGGGAGATGCCCTTGATCGTGCCGCGTACCTTGTCGACCAGCGAGTAGCAGAGGGTGATCTCGCGTCGCTCGTGGTCCCAGGTGGCCGTGGGGGAGTCGCAGTCGCGGGCGACGACCTTGACCGGCTCGGGCAGCCGGATCCCGGTCCGCAGCGCGCCGCTGTCCTTCAGCACCTGCCTGGCCTGCTCGGCGCGCGACGAGTCGGGGCGTTCGTAGCGTACGGACAGTTCCGGCGCGGGCGCCGCCCCCAGTGTGCTCGTCATGCTCAGGACGAGGGCGATCACGGGGTGCGGCATACCGGGGGCTCCTTCGGGGGTCGATCGTTCGGGGTCGATCAGCGCAATGGGACTGTCCATGCGGCGATCGAGTGATCGATAAACCTCCGAGAGGTAAAAGATTCCGGAAAACCGGAGGCCCGGTCCCCAAAGGGAGACCGGGCCTCAGGCGAATGGATCAACGACGCCACCAGGAGCCGTAGACCCGCACGTAGTCCGTGCGGCTCTTGGCGCCCTCGAGCTCGTCGTCACCGGCGTACACGGCCCTGAAGGTGCCGCTCTTGTAGGCGCGGGTCTTGGCGTAGAACTTGCCGCCGCGGTCGGTCCAGTCGGAGGCGACCCACTTCCAGGCGCTCGAGCCGTTCGCACGGTAGTAGATGCTCACGCGCTCGCCGCGGACACCCTCCCAACCGTGGTCATCGACCAGGAGACGGCCGGAGAAGTAGATCGACTTGCCCTTGCGGACCTTGTAGGGGTCGGCGCTGAAGCGGGAGATCCGCGTGTCGGCCTTGCCCTTGACGATCTCGACCGAGAAGAACGCCTCGTCCTTCGCGATCTCCTTGCCGCCCTTGTCGAAGGCGACGGCGGTGGCCCGCCACTTGCCGGCGGGGTCGTTCTCGTTGAACCCGATGGCCCAACGCCAGCCCTCGAGGTCCTTGGCGTCCTTGCCGCGCATCGTGCGGAAGTTCGCGTCCGCGGGCGCGACGCTGAGCTCGACCTTCTCGACGTCGGAGCTGGCCCCGATATCGAAGTACGCGGTCGTCTCGGCACCGGCCTTGACCACCACGGGGTTCGGGCTGATGTCACGGATCTTGAGCTGGGTGTCCGTCTTGGTGGCGGCCGTGGCGGCTCCCGCGCCAGACACCAGCATGGCCCCGCCCACAAGGGCGGAAAGGATACCTACTGCGATCTTTTTCATGAGGGTGCTGATTCCTCTCCCCGTATTGACTCAGAGCCGGCCCGGGGTGCCGGCTCCCTCTACTACTTTGAGCCACCGGATGGGGAAAAGGTTCGCTAAAGTTACAGAAAATATTTGATCACGGCTTTAACCAGGGCTTATGCAAAAAAATCACTTTTGCGGTGACTTGACCTACTACAGTCTGCCTCATGACGGACGTGTACACGCTGGGCGAGCCGCTGGGGGTGGTCTCCAGCGGCCGTGTTCGCCATGAGACCGAGGCCAGGCTGGACGTCTGCGGGCCGGAGTTCACGCTCGCCATCGGCCTGGCCCGGCTCGGGCACCGGTGTGCGTACCTGGGCAAGGTGGGCGACGACGAGCTGGGCGCCCGGGCGCTGACCGTGCTCAGGGGCGAGGGCGTGGACGTCGAGGACGTGCGCGTGGCCGGCGGCGTGCGTACGGGACTGGTCCTGCGGGAGTCCCGCGTCGCCCGCGAGCCCAAGGTGACGCACTACCGCGCCGGCTCGGCGGGCTCGCTGCTGGCGCCGGGCAACGTACCGATCGACCGGATCGCCGCCGCGAAGATGCTGCACGTGAGCGGCGTCACGGCGGGCCTGGGCAGGGACGCGCAGGACGCCGTGCTCGCCGCCGTGAGCGCGGCCAAGAACGCCGAGGTGATGATCTCCTTCTCCGTCGAGTACGTCCCCGAGCTGTGGCCGTCCGTGCGCGAGGCCGAGGAGGTGCTCAGCGAGCTGGCCTGCGACTCGCACCTGCTCTTCCTCCGCCAGGACGAGCTCGACCTGGTCAAACCGGCTCTCACGCCGGAGCGGGAGGTCGTGGTGGACCGCGGCGCGAAGGGCGCCAGCGTGCGGGCCGACCGGATGCGGTACGACGTGCAGGGCCGGCAGGTCCCCGTGGTGGACCCGGCAGGGTCGGGGGAGGCGTTCGCGGCCGGTTACATCAGCGCTGCGCTCGACGGCCTCATCCCCCAGGAGCGCCTGCACCGCGGGGCGCTGTTGAGCGCCGCCGCGGTGACCAGCGTGAGCGACTGGCAGGGGTTGCCCACCAGGGACGAGCTCTAGTTCACGGTCAGGGTGAAGGTCGAGGTCGTGTTCTTGATGTTCTGATGGTTGTTGCTGAACCTGACGTTGTTGATCGTGGCCGACCCGACCGCCGGGCCCTGGCCGGGCTCGGGCATCTCGTTCACCCAGATGCCGAACCCGGACTTGGCGTCGAAGGCGTCACCGCTCTTCTGCGCCCCGCTGATCGACACGTTCGTGAGGATCGTGTCCTTGACCGGGTTCAGCGGGGTCGAGGGGCTGGAGTAGCCGGTCTGGAACATGATCCCGCTGTACGTCGGGTCCACGATGTCCAGGTTGCTGACGCGGATGCCCTGGAACACCTTGGAGGAGGAGAACAGCCACATCGCTGGGAACGTCTGCTGGCCCCAGAAGTGGCCGCCGGCCCTGACCAGCGAGATGTTGTCGAACGTGGTGGGCGGGCTGGCGCCGAAGCCGTGCATCGGGATCCCGAAGTCCAGCGAGCTGATCGTGACGCCCGAGTACACCAGCGTGTCGGCCACGTAGATGTTCCGGAAGGTGTTGTCGTAGCCGCCGTACACCGCCAGGCCCGCCGCCCGCCACGTCAGCAGCGAGGTCAGGTTCTCGTAGACGTTGCCGAACTGCTCGCCCGAGTTGTTGTCGATGGCCGAGAACAGCGCGAAGCTGTCGTCGCCCGTGGACCTGGTCTCGATGTTGGTGACGTGGTTGCCGGTGCTGCCGTTGGTCATGTTCAGGCCGTCGGCGAACACGTTCCTGATCCGCGAGTTCTTGATCGTCAGGTTGTCCGTGTTCGTGCCCCACAACATACATATCTGGTGCTCGACCCAGATGTTGTCGATCGTCATGTTCGCCACGTTCGTGAAGTCGAACACCTTGCCCGGCCCGTCGATGCGCTCGACGTAGTTGCCGAAGTAGGCGAAGTTCGCGAACGTCGAGCCGTTGGCCGTCGCGTCCGCCCGGAAGCCGACGTCGGTGTTCTGCTGGCCGGCGGGCGCGTGGAACCGGGTGAACCAGGGGCCGGCGCCGACGACCCTGATCGCCTTGCCGTACACCTGGAACTTGCTGGAGGTCTGGTAGTCGCCCGGCGGCAGGTAGACGCCGGTCAGGTTGGCGTCCATGCGGGCCTTGTCCAGCGCGTTCTGCACGTCCTGGTGCGAGAATCCGGCCGGTACGGCGTACTTCGCCGGGTCCGGGTTCCCGAGCTGCGCGACCTGCTCGAAGTCGACGAAGTCGATGGCGTAGTTGTGGGCGTTGGCCGCGTCCTTCTGCAGCCTGATCCTGCTGCCCTCCGGGACGGTCCTGCCGAGCAGCAGGTTCGCCTCGTCGTAGATGTGCCTGGGCGGGCCGGAGCCGGGGTTGTTGTTCGGGCTCGCCTCGGGGCCGTACAGCCAGGCGTAGCGGGAGGTCAGGTTGATGGTCTTGAGGAAGGTGCCGTCGACGTAGACGTTCAGGGTGGAGTCGATCCCGCCGCCGCCCGGCGCGTCCGGCATCGAGAAGCGGGTGACCAGGGTGTTCGTCGGGGCCCTGGTGGTGAACTCGACGTAGGCGCCGGTCTGGTTCAGCGTCACCGCGCGCCGCCCGGACGCCTCGCCGGCGACCGTGCCGATCTCCCTGCTGGGGCCGACGCGGGTCGCGCCGCCGCCGACCGCGGCGTCCTCGGCCTCGTACGTGTCGTACGGCATGTTCGCGCCGCGCCCGACGAACAGCGGCAGCGTGCTGGTGTTGTTGGCGCGCTTGACCGGCAGCTCGTTGGCGTCGTCGGCGAGCACGGTCCGGACCGTGTACCTGCCGTTGGCCGCCGTCCACGTGCCCAGGCTCACCGGGCCGGTCGTGGCGCCGGGGGCGATGGCGCCGCTGGTGGAGCCGGTGAGCGTCCTGACGACGGTGCCGGCGTCGTTGAGGACGGTGAGCGTGATGCCGTGCGCGCCGCCGCCGGACGCCACGGTGCCCTGGTTCTTGATCGCGACCGAGAACGTCACCGTGCTGCCCGCGGCCGGGTTGCCCGGCGTCCAGGCGACGGGGGCGGCGATCAGGTCGGCCGTGTCGACCGGCCGCACGGTGAGCGTGCCGGTGGCGGTGTTGTTGGCCTCGTTCTGCTCGGCGACCTTGCCGTCCTCGTCGGCCTTGGCCGAGAGCTGGTACGTCCCCGCGTCCCTGGCGCCGATGTTCGCCGAGACGGTGGTGGAGGCGCCGGTGGCCAGGGCGCCCACGGCGGCGGTGCCGACCTTGGTGGTGCCGGCGTAGAAGGTGACCGAGGTCGCGGCGGAGCCCGCCGTCCCGGCGTTCCGGACCGTGGCCGACAGCGTGATCGCGTCGGTCTCCACCGGACTGGCCGGGGCGGAGGTCAGGTTCGTGACGGTGAGGTCGGGGTTGGCGGCCGGGGTGCCGAAGATCTGGAACTCGGCGATCTGGCCGCCGGGGGCGCCGGAGTTGGCGGTGATCTGCAGCCGGAGGTCGGCGACCTTGGCGGTCACCGGGATCGTCACCGTGTTGCCGGTGGCCGGGTCGAAGGTGTAGGCGGTCGGGGAGACCAGGTTGGTGAAGGAGGTGGCGTTCTGCTCGCGGCCCAGCACCTGGATGGTCTGGGTGCGCCGGGCCCAGGCCGCGTCCGGGTTGAGCTTGAGGGTGATCGAGCTGAGGTCCGCGTTCGCGCCGAGTTGCACGGTGAGCGTGTTGGGGTAGGCGGCGCCTTCGAAGTAGGTCTGGACGTTGTTGTCGTTGGCGTTGGCGGCCACGTAGGTGTGGGTGTGTGCGGAGCCGGTGATGGGTTTGCCGAGGGCCAGGTTGGTGCCGGGGTCGGGGTTGTCGGGGGCGCTGCCCCAGGCTTCGAGTTCTGCCAGTTGTCCGGCCGGCCAGCCGTTGTTGGCGGTGATCTGCAGGCGGAGGTAGCGGGTGGTGGTGGTGGGGAAGGTGATGGTGGCGGTCGGGTTGAAGGTGTGGGTGGCGGCGGCGGCGATGGTGTTGAAGGCGGTGCCGGTGGTGCTGCCCTGGACGGTCAGGGTCTGGGTGCGGCTGGGCCATCCGGTGGGCAGTTTGAGCACCAGTTTGTTCACGCCGGCGGTGGTGCCCAGGTCGACCTGGATCCACTGCGGGAAGGCGTTGTTGGCTGATTCCCAGTAGGTGGCCTGGTTGCCGTCGGTCACGTTGGCGGCGGTGTAGACGTCGTTGGTGCTGCTCGCGGTGGCGGTCTTGCCGGCGGCGAGGTTGGTGTCGGCCGCGGCTGACGCGGGCGGGGCGACCAGGATTCCGATCAGTAACGTAAGGGCGGCAAGCAGTGCTCTCATGGGGGTGGCCCTTCGGGTAAGGCGGATGGCCGAACCATAAGATGTCGAGCAGAAGGCCGCAATATTTCGACGACATTTCGCAAACATTTGACTGACAAAAGTTGTACAGTGCCGTCTCGAAGTGCTGGTCAGCGAGCGGGTACAGGCACGAACCCCGCCGTGGGCGCGGCGCAAGCCACGACGTCCGATCTACGTAAGCCGTTGCAAGCGCTTGCGCGGAAGGTCGTATAGTTTGCGCATGACTCGACGACTCGCAGAGGTGGCCAAGAAGGTCGGGGTGAGCGAGGCGACCGTGAGTCGCGTGCTCAACGGCAAGCCCGGGGTGTCCGACGCGACTCGCGAGGCCGTGCTGACCGCGCTCGACGTGCTGGGCTACGAACGCCCCACCCAGCTGCGCGGCGACCGCGCCCGGCTGGTCGGCCTGGTGCTCCCCGAGCTGCAGAACCCGATCTTCCCCGCCTTCGCGGAAGTGGTCGGGGGCGCCCTCGCGCAGCAGGGCTTCACCTCGGTGCTGTGCACCCGCACGGTCGGCGGCGTCTCCGAGGCCGACTACGTGGATCTCCTGCTCCAGCAGCAGGTCAGCGGCGTGGTCTTCGCCGGTGGCCTGTACGCCCAGGCCGACGCCTCGCACGGCCACTACGAGCTGCTGCACGAGCGCAAGCTCCCCACGGTCCTGGTCAACGCCGCCGTCGAGCACCTCGACTTTCCCCAGGTGTCGTGCGACGACGTGGTGGCCGCCGAGATGGCCATCGCCCACCTGCGCGCCCTCGGCCACGAACGGATCGGCATGGTGCTCGGGCCCAAGGACCACATGCCGTCGCGGCGCAAGCTGGAGACGTTCCAGGCCGGGGGCGGGGACGCCGAGCTGGTGGAGCACACGATGTTCTCGCTGGAGGGCGGGCACGCGGCCGCCGCCCGGCTGGTCAGGCGCGGGGTGACCGGCGTGATCTGCGCCAGCGACCTGCTGGCGCTGGGCACGGTCCGCGCCGCCCGCCGCGCCGGCCTCGCCGTCCCCACGGACATCTCGGTCATCGGCTTCGACGACTCGGCCCTGATGAACTGCACGGAGCCGCCGTTGACCACGGTCCGCCAGCCGATCGACGCCATGGGCCGCGCCGCCGTCGACCTCCTGGTCGCCCAGATCGACAAGGCCGTGGTGCCCGCCGACGAGCTCCTCTTCGAACCCGAACTGGTGGTCCGCGCCTCCACCGCCCGCGCCCACCCCTGACCCCAGGGGGTCTGCCCGGCACCGGCGAGGGGGGCCTTCCGGGCGCCCCTCCTGAGGCCCCGCCCCCCCTTCCGGAGCACGCCCCCGGTGAACGGCGTGCGCGGGCCCGTCACGCCCCGGACCGCCTGACGACGGTGCTGGGCGGGCCGGCTTCCCGGGCCGGACCGGTGGGCGCCGCGGACGACGCTTCCGTGGGCCGGTCCGGCGGCACGACGCGGTCGAGCGCCGCCGATCCTCCTCCCGTCGTCCCCAAGCCCTCGGCCCGTGCGGCGGGGACGGGCGCGGCCCCGTGCCGTGGAGGAGGTTCGCCGGACCGGCGGCGTAATGCAGTCGTTATCTTGCAATATGAAGTCGAAATATTGCGCACATACGTCACGGATCCTATGGTGTGGGCACCTCGCATCAGAAGGGTCAGATCATGCAGAGATCCACCGGACTCTTGCTCGTAACCGTGCTAGGACTCGCGGCCTCGGCTTGCGGATCGGGCGGCGAGCCGGCCACCCCCAACGCCAGCGGCGGCGCCAAGGCCGTGACGATCACGGTGGCCTGCCAGCCGGCGAAGTCCGCGCCGAAGGAGCGGCAGGCCTGGGACGACGACGTGGCCACGTTCATGAAGGAACACCCCGGCGTGACGGTCAAGAGCACCGACCAGCAGCCGTGCTTCGACCCCAAGACGTTCGGTCCCAAGCTGGCGGGCGGCCAGATGGAGACCGCCTTCGTGGTGCCCGTGACCAACTACAACGACGTGATCTCCAAGGGCCAGGCGCTGGACATCACGCAGTACACCAGCAGCATCAAGAACTGGAACGACCTGCGCGCCGACCACAAGGAGCTGGTCACCAAGGACGGCAAGGTCTTCGGCGTCCCGAACGTCCACTACAGCGTGGGCCTGGTCTACAACCGGGCCCTGTTCACCAAGGCCGGGCTCGACCCCAACACCCCGCCCACGACCTGGGCCGAGGTCCGCGAGGCGGCCAAGAAGATCGCCGCGCTCGGCCAGGGCTACGTCGGCTACGGCGAGTACTCCGGCGGCAACACCGGCGGCTGGCACTTCACCCAGGCCATCTACGGTCGCGGCGGCGACATCCTGACCCCCGACAACAAGAAGGCCGCGTTCAACTCGCCCGAGGGCAAGGCCGTGCTGCAGAACCTGCACGACATGCGCTGGGTGGACAACAGCATGGGCTCCAAGCTGCTGGTCGGCTGGGAGTCGCTCATGGTCGCCATGGGCAGCGGCAAGGTCGGCATGATGCTGGGCGCCCCCGACGTGGTCACCGACGTGGTGAACAAGTTCAAGGGCAACGTCGCCGACTACGGCATCACCGGTTTCCCCGAGGCCAAGGCGTCGCTGAGCGGCGGCGAAGCGTTCATGATCAACCCTAAGGCGACCCCGGAGGAGGCCAAGGCCGCGCTGGAGTGGATCGACTTCCGCTTCAACACCGTCGGCAAGGGCCGCTTCGACTTCGCCCGCGGCAAGAGCATCGGCAACCCCGTGGGCGTGCCGGACAACGCCGTCTTCGGTGACTCGCCCACCGGCCAGGCCATCCAAGCCGACCGGGTGAAGAACGCCTCGCTCCCGGTGACGAACTACGAGTCGTACGTACAGGCCGCCGGCACGATCCCGCCGAAGGCGGAGCCGCTGCACGCGCAGGAGCTGTACGCCATCCTCGACGTGGCCATGTCCGGCGTGCTGAGCCGCAAGGACGCCAGCGTCGACCAGCTGCTCGCGGACGCCGAGACGAAGGCCAACTCGATGCTGGCGGCCAAGGGCTGACCTCAATGCAGATCTTGAGGCGCAATCTGACGGCCTACGGGTTCTTGTGCGCGGCGCTGGCCTGCTTCACGGTGTTCGCCTGGTATCCGATGGTCAGGGAGTTCATCCTGAGCTTCCAGAAGACCGACCTGATCAACGAGCCGATCTGGGTGGGCCTGGACAATTTCAAGACGGCGTTCCTGGACCCGGCCTTCGGCGAAGCCTGGCTGAACACCCTGGAGTTCACGCTCCTCGCCCTGCTGTGCGGCTATGCCGTGCCGTTCGTCGTCGCGCTCGTGCTCAACGAGCTGCGCCACGCCCGGGCCTACCTGCGGTTCGTGGTCTACCTGCCGGTCATGCTGCCGCCGATCGTGGCGGTGCTGCTGTTCAGGTGGTTCTACGACCCGGGGCCCGGGCTGTTCAACCAGGCACTCGACTTCTTCGGGCTGCCGCCGCTGGCCTGGCTGGACAGCTCGTCCACCGCCCTGATCTCCCTGGTCATCGTCTCGACCTGGATGAACATGGGCAGCGCGACGCTGATCTACCTGGCCGCGCTGCAGAACATCCCGCCGGAGCTGTACGAGGCGGCGGAGCTGGACGGTGCCGGGATCTTCAAGCGGATCAGGCACGTCACGATCCCGCAGACGCGGCTGATCCTGCTGCTCATGCTGATGCTGCAGATCGTGGCGACCATGCAGGTGTTCATCGAGCCGTACATGCTGACCGGCGGCGGGCCGGAGAACTCGACGGTCACGGTGGCGTACCTGATGTTCCAGAACGCGTTCACGCTCCAGGACTACGGCTCGGCCGGGGCGCTCGGCATGATGCTCATGATCGTGCTGCTCGTCTTCGCGGCCTTCCAGCTCCGGCTGACCAGGGAGGACAAGGCGTGATCTCCGTCGGAGCCCGGGCGACGACCGGGGGGAAGCGGGGCAGGAAGCGGTCACCGAAGCCGATCGAGGTGCAGTTCCGTACGATCGTCTCCCCGCACCAGCTCAACAGCAGGTGGGGCCGGCGGATCTACTGGCTCGTGCTGGCCACGGTCCTCGTCGTCTTCACGGCGGCCTTCGTCTTCCCGCTCTACTGGATGGTCACCGGCGCGCTCAAGACGCCGGAGGAGCTGGCGCAGATGCCGCCGACGCTCGTGCCGGCCGATCCCACGCCCGACGCGTTCTTCGAGGCGTGGGACCTGTTCGACATCGGCACGCTGCTGGCGAACACCGCCTACTACTCGCTAGGCGGCTGGATCGTCTGCATGGCCGTGGACGTCTCGGCGGCGTACGCGCTGTCGAAGCTGCGGCCGATGTTCGGCAACGTCATCCTGGGCATGATGCTGGCGACGCTGATGATCCCGGCGATGGTCATCCTGATCCCGCTGTACGTCACGGTCGTGGACCTGGGGCTGCTCAACAACCCGTGGGCGCTGTGGTTGCCCGCGGCGGCCAACGGGTTCAACATCTTCCTGCTCAAGCGCTTCTTCGACTCGATCCCCAGGGAGCTGATCGAGGCGGCGCAGATCGACGGGGCCGGGGCCGTGCGGATCCTCCGCTCGGTGGTCCTGCCGATCTCCAGGCCCATCCTGGGCGTGGTGTCCATCTTCACGATCGTCACCTCGTTCAAGGACTTCGTCTGGCCGCTGCTCGTCATGACCGACAGCGACAAGATGACCATCAGCGTGGGCCTGTCGCAGACGGCCGGGGCCGTCACCCAGAACCAGGTCATGGGCGGCCTGCTGATCACCAGCATCCCCATGATCATCGTTTTCTTCATCTTCCAACGGCACATCATGGCGGGACTCACCGCCGGAAGCATCAAGGGATAAGCGCATGTCGCAAACGTGGTGGCGGGGGGCCGCGATCTACCAGGTCTACCTGCGTAGCTTCGCCGACGGGAACGGCGACGGCGTGGGCGACCTCGCCGGCCTGCGCTCCCGCCTGCCGTACCTGCAAGAACTCGGGATCGACGCCATCTGGCTCAACCCGTGGTATCCGTCGCCGATGGCCGACGGTGGCTACGACGTGGCCGACTACCGCGACATCGAGCCGGTCTTCGGCACGCTGGCGGAGGCCGAGCGGTTCATCCAGGAGGCGCACGAACTCGACATCAAGGTCATCATCGACGTGGTCCCGAACCACAGCTCCACCGAGAGCGCCTGGTTCAAGGAGGCCCTGGAGAACCCGGCGGCTCGTGACCGGTTCTGGTTCGCCGACGAGCCGCTCAACGACTGGCAGTCGATCTTCGGCGGCTCGGCCTGGACGCAGGTGCCCGACGGGCAGTGGTACCTGCACCTGTTCGCCCCGGAGCAGCCGGACCTCAACTGGACCAACCCGGAGGTGCACCGGGAGTTCGAGGATGTCCTGCGCTTCTGGTTCGATCGCGGCGTGGACGGCGTCCGCATCGACTCGGCGGCCCTGCTGATCAAGTCCGACACCGCCTACGAAGACCTCGACGAGGTCCACGACGT
This sequence comes from Nonomuraea sp. MTCD27, assembly GCF_041950495.1. NCBI lineage: Bacteria > Bacillati > Actinomycetota > Actinomycetes > Streptosporangiales > Streptosporangiaceae > Nonomuraea > Nonomuraea sp. MTCD27. The sequence continues at coordinate 381,388 of NZ_JBGNUW010000009.1, forward strand.
CTACCGTCGGTGGCGCGAGGTGGCCGACGAGTACGGCGAGCGCATCCTGATCGGGGAGGTCTGGCTCCCCGACCAGGAGCGTTTCGCGCGCTACCTGCGGCCCGACGAGCTGCACACGGCCTTCAACTTCGACTTCCTGTCCTGCGCCTGGGACCCGGCCGACCTGCGCAGGTCCATCGACCTCACCCTGGCCACCCACACCCCCATCGGCGCCCCGCCGACGTGGGTGCTGTCCAACCACGACGTCACCAGGCCGGTTACCAGGTACGGCCGCGCCGACACCTCGTTCGCGCACGGGGGCGCCCTCCACGGCACGCCGTCGGACCCCGAGCTCGGCTACCGCCGGGCCCGGGCGGCGGCGTTGCTGGCCATGGCCCTGCCCGGCTCGGTCTACGTCTACCAGGGCGAGGAACTGGGCCTGCCGGAGGTGGAGGACCTGCCGGACGAGGTCCGCCAGGACCCGATGTACGCCCGCTCGGGCGGCACGAACCCGGGCCGCGACGGCTGCCGCATCCCGCTGCCGTGGTCGGGCGAGGAGCCCCCGTTCGGCTTCGGGACCGGCACGCCGTGGCTCCCGCAGCCGGAGAGCTGGCGCAAGCTCACGGCCGAGGCGCAGCGTACGGACCTGGACTCGATGCTCAACCTGTACCGCGCGGGCCTGGGCGTCCGCCGGGACCTGCTCGGGGACGGGACGCTGACCTGGCTGTCCCTGGGGGAGGAGGTGCTGGCCTTCACCCGCGACTCGGGCCTGACCAGCATCACGAACCTGGGCAAGGAGCCGATCCCGCTGCCCGCGGGCACGGTCGTGCTGGCCAGCGGCGTGATCGAGGACGGCCTCCTGCCTTCCGACACCACGGTCTGGCTGACCTGACGTCCGGCGCCCCGAGCGGACCGCGTACCGCTCGGGGCGCCGCACCCCGATCGTTCATGACGTGAGCTTGAGCGTGTAGCGCCGCAGCCCGTCCGCCTCCTCCCCGAGCACCGCGCCCAGCCGCTCCGCGAGCCGCTGCGAGGCGGTGTTGCCGGCGTCGGTCTCGATCACGATCTCGGCCAGCCCCGCCCGCCGCCCCGCCGCGAGCACGGCCTCGGCCGCCTCGGCCGCCAGCCCGGCCCCCCAGTGAGCCGGATCCAGGCTGTAGAGGAGCTCCACCCGGTCCTCGCCGTGCCGCCGCAGCCCGCACACCCCGATCAGCACGCCGTCCCTGAACACCTGCCACAGCCCGTAGCCGTGCCGCGCGAAGCCGGCCTCGCTGTCGCGCAGCAGCGTCCCGGCCAGCTGGGGGGCCACTTCACGATCGTCGAACAGGTAACGCCTGACCTGCGGGTCGTTCCAGTGCCGGACGAGCACGCCGAGATCGCGCACCCCGGCGGGACGCAGCTCCAGCCGTTTCGTGGATATCGCCGTCATATCCTCCAGCCAACACCGCCCGGCTCCCCGAGGAAAAGGGCGTTACGATCACGCCATGGCACGGCTGCGCAGAACGCCTCCGCACGACCTTGACCCCGAGGCCCGGACTCTCTACGACAAGATCGCCTCCGGGCCGCGCGGCGGTTTCATGGTCGACGAGGAGGGCGGCCTCACCGGCCCGTTCAACGCGATGCTGCTCAGCCCGCCCGTCGGCGACCCGCTCCAGGAGCTCGGGGCGGCCGTCCGCTACCGTTCCTCGCTCACCGACCGGGCGCGGGAGCTGGCGATCCTGGTCGTGGCCGGGCACCAGGACAGCGCGTTCGAGCGGGCGGCCCACGAGCCGATCGCCCGCGGCCTGGGCTTCACCGAGGAGCAGCTCCAGGCGCTGCGCGACGGCTCGCCCCTGACCCTCGACGACCCGGCCGAGGCGGCGGTGCTCGGCGTGGCCCGCGCCCTGGTGGCGAAGGGCGACCTGGACGACGAGGAGTACGCGGCGCTGGGTGAGCGGACGCTGTTCGAGCTGACCACGCTGGTGGGCTACTACTCCACGCTCGCACTCCAGCTCCGCGTCTTCCGCGTGTAGGTCACCGGGTGGCGCCGCTGGGGTCGCGCAACAACGCTTCCAGGGCCGCGCGCGCCCTCCCGGCCTCCGAGGGGAAGCGCGTCGCCCTGGCCAGCACCCACAGCGTGCCCTGCAGCCCGCGAGCCGCCAGGCAGGCCCGCAGGCCGGGAGCGTCCGGATCGGCCCCGTACGCGCGCACCGCCGCCCGCCCGTCGAGCCGCGTCGTGCGGAGCAGGCACGCCAGGTCCCACTCCACGGGCCCGGCCATGCTCTCCTCGAAGTCGTTCCAGAGCAGCCCGGCCGGGGTGGCGAGCAGGTTGCCGGGGTGCGCGTCACCGTGCACGGCCTGCGCCGCCGTCCCGTCCCGCAGCCGCTCGGCCAGCCCGGCGTGCGCGTCCCGCAGGCGGGCCGGCACCTGCGGTCCGAGCAGCTCCATCAGCCGGGCCGGCTCCTCCAGCACCGGCCCGAGCAGCGGCAGCTCGCCGGGGAACCCGCGCAGGGCCTCGTGCAGCTCGAACAGCATCCGCCCGGCCGCGTCCGGCGTCACCACATGGTCCGGATCGTGCCCGGCGTGGGCCCAGAAGGACAGCGCGACCCCGTCCCGTACGTGCGGCCCGGCCGGCAGCAGGTCGCTCGGGGGCACCACCGGCGCGCCCGCCCGGTGCAGGTAGGACACGACCGCCAGCTCGCGCTCCAGCGCCTCGGCGGGCCGGGGCCTGCCGAGCGCGGTGACGGTGGGCACCCGCGCCACGATCGGCGCGGGCGCCAGATGGATCCGCAGGTTGAACGAGTCGTTCAGCACCACCGGCGCCCGCACCCGCACCCCGTGCTCCGCGGCCACGGCGACGGCGGCGGACACGGCGGCGGTGCGGGAGATCATGCCCCTATTGTCTACAGGCGGTGCGCAGCCCGTAGAACCAGGACAGGTACCGGCTGTGGATGTCCCGCCCGGAGATCCGGACGAAGGCGTCGTCCGCGTTCTCCATGTACGTGAAGTTCGCGCTCCCCGTGTAGACCCGTGGCGTGATGTCGTCGTCGTAGAACCCGTCGATCATCATGACCTTGTTGTGCGTCACCACGTCCCGCGTGCCCACCCTGAACCGGCACGGCGTGACCTGGACGGCCCGCCCGTTGACCGTCCTGGCCAGGGTCTGCCGGATCGTGTCGTCCACGTTCTTGCTGGCCGCCCCGGCGGCGTTCTCGTAGTACACGATGTCCACCCAGCAGTTCTCACCGCGCAGCCGGACCAGCTCGTTCGCGATCGCCACCCGGTTCTTGTTGAACGCGGTCAGCGCCATGCGGATGTCGGTCTGCCGCGTGACCCCGTCCGCGTCCTGGTAGCCGCACTCGACGAGCCGCAGGATGGAGACGATGGGGTCGGGGTCGCCGGCCAGGCGGGGGTAGAAGGTGGCCCGGTGCGTGGTCCCGGTCGGCGAGGTCCAGTAGTAGCCGGGGTCGACCGCCTTGCGCCGTCCCGCCTGCAGGTCGGCGAAGTAGGTCCGGTAGGCGTTGTAGACGGCCTGGTCGGTGAAGGTGTACGCGTCGTTGTAGGAGTTGTACAGGTACCAGTTCGACAGGTTCGACGAGGTCTGGAACACCACGTTCGGGTGCGAGGTGCCGTCGATCACCACGTTGGAGAACAGCGCGAACTTGCTGTGCAGGTAGTTCCGGGCGATGCAGCCGCGATCGACCGTCGACTCGTTCGGATATTCGCAGCGGATCACCCAGGAGCCGGCCGACTCCGAGGTGCCCAGCGCCGCCCTGAGCGTGGCGGTGATGGCGTCGTTGGCGCCGTTCTCCATGCTGTCGAGGATCACCTGCACGCGTACGCCGCGGTCGTGCGCGGCGACGAGCTGGTCGGCGATCTCGCTCGACCGGTCGCCGGGCGCCCATTCATGCGTCACGAACCGGATCTCCCCGCCCGTGGGGACGGCCCGGATCAGGCGGATGAGCTGGTCCATGACGGCCGACTGCTTGGCGCTCGGGCTGCCGGCCACCCCGGAGTCGGCGGTCGGGTCGTTGAACACCGGCGCGTTCAGCACGGGCGGCCCCGTGACGTCCGCCCCGGCCGGGCCCGCGCTCGCGAGCAAGCCGGTGACCAGGCATAACGCCAGGAGGATGCGTCGGGTCGTCGTCATGTGCGATTCCCTTCTGGTGGGCAGCACATGCGACCTTCTACTTAAATATGATTTTTTGTCAATGGACCTCTAGGCCGACTCCCGGACCACCAGCTCCGTGGGCAGGATGACCGGATCGGTCGGGCCCCCCTCGAACAGGTTGAGCAGCAGCCCCACCATGGCCGCCGCCTGCTCGGTCACCGGATGCCTGAGCGTCGTCAGCGGCGGCTCGGTGTATTTCGCCGCCTCGATGTCGTCGAAGCCCACCACCGCCACGTCGTCGGGCACCCGCCGCCCGGCCTGGCGCAGCGACTGCAACGCCCCCACCGCCATCAGGTCGTTGGCCACGAAGACGGCGTCCAGCGACGGATCGTCGCCGAGGAGCTGCCGCATCGCGATCGCCCCGGACTCGCGCGTGAAGTCGCCGACCGCGACGATCGAGCGGCAGTCGGAGTCGCGCAGCACGTTGCGGTAGCCGGCCAGCCGGTCCTGCCCGGCGATCATGTCCTGCGGCCCGGCGATCGTGGCGATCCGGCGCCGCCCCGACTCCACCAGGTGCCGCACCCCGGACTCGGCCCCGCCCACGTTGTCGTTGTCCACGAACGGGATGTCCACCGGCACGGCGGGCCGCCCGTAGGAGACCACGGGCACGCGCAGCCGCGCCAGCGCGGCCGGCAGCGGGTCGGCGCCGTGCATGGACAGCAGCATGACGCCGTCCACGTGGCCGCCGGCGATGTAACGCTCCACCCGGGCATGGCTCTTGGGTGAGGAGGCGAGCATCAGCACGACCTGCTTGTTGATCGCCTCCAGCTCCACCGACGCCGACCTGATCGCGGTGGAGAACAGCGGGTCCTCGGAGAAGACCCGCGTCCCCGGCTCGCTGACGACCAGGGCGACGGAGTCGGTGCGCTGGGTGACCAGGCTGCGCGCGGCCGAGTTGGGCACGTAGCCCAGCTCGTCGATCGCGCGCAGCACGGCGTCGCGGATGTGGGGCGCCACGGTCGTCTGCCCGTTGACCACACGGGAGGCGGTGGCACGCGAGACGCCCGCCCGGGCGGCGACCGCCTCGAGCGTCGGGCGTCTCATGACTGAACCAGAAGGGAGAGCACGGAAAAAATCTACAGGCCGTTTCTGCTGATCACGTCCCGGTACCACAGCGCGCTGTCCTTGGGCACCCTGGTCAGGGTCGCGTAGTCCACGTGCACGATGCCGAAGCGCCGCCGGTAACCCTCGGCCCACTCGAAGTTGTCCAGCAGCGACCACACCAGGTATCCCCGCAGGTCCGCACCCGCCTCGATGGCCCGGTGCACCTCGCGCAGATGCCCGTCCAGGTACGCCACCCGCTCGTCGTCGTGCACCCGCCCGTCCTCCACGAGGTCGTCGAAGGCCGCGCCGTTCTCGGTGACCATGAGCCCGACCTGCGGGTAGTCCTGCGAGAGCCGTACGAGCAGCCGGGACAGGCCGTCGGGCACGATCGGCCAGCCCATCGCGGTCGTCGGCGCGTCAGCCGTGGCGAACCTGACGTCCTCCGAGCCCGGCCACGCGGCGTCGGCCGGCAGCCCGGGGCCCGACTCGACCACGCACGGGTTGTAGTAGTTGACGCCGATCAGGTCGATCGGCGCGTTGATCAGCGCGAGGTCGCCCTCGTGGATGTGCTCCGTCCCGCCGTTGCGCGCCGCGGCCTCCAGCACCTCCTCGGGGTACGTGCCGTACACGGCCGGGTCCAGGAACTGCCTGGTCAGCAACGTGTGGATGCGGTGGGCCACGGCCGCGTCCGCCTCGCTGGGCACCGCCGAGGGGTCGTTGACCTGGGCGGGGGTGAGCACGGGGGAGGAGTTGACCACCAGCATGATGCGCCGCGCCCCGGCCGCGCGCAGCCGCCGCGCGGCCAGCCCGTGGCCGAGCAGCAGGTGGTGCGCCGAGCGCATCGCGTCCGCGGGATCGCGGCGGCCCGGCGCGTGCACGCCGTTGCCGTAGCCGAGGAACGCCGCCACCCACGGCTCGTTCAGCGTCGCCCAGTCCGCGACGCGGTCGCCGAGCTTGTCGTAGACGGCCTGGGCGTAGTCGGCGAAGCGGTAGGCGGTGTCGCGGTTGGTCCAGCCGCCGCGGTCCTCCAGCGCCTGCGGCAGGTCCCAGTGATAAAGCGTGACATAAGGCGAAATTTCGGCTTGCAGTAGCTCATCGACGAGCTTGTCGTAAAAGGCCAGGCCGCGGGGGTTGATCGAGCCATCGCCGTCGGGCTGGACGCGCGGCCACGCCACCGAGAACCGGTAGGCCCCCAGCCGCAGCTCGCGCATCAGCCCGATGTCGTCCCGGTAGCGGTGGTAGTGGTCGCAGGCCACGTCTCCGGTGTCGCCGTCGGACACCTTCCCGGGGGTGTGGGAGAAGGTGTCCCAGATCGACTGGCCCCGCCCGTCCTCCTTGACCGCCCCCTCGATCTGGTAGGAGGCCGTGGCGGCGCCCCAGACGAAGTCCTCGGGAAAGATCATCCCTTAACAGCTCCTTGCATGATTCCACCGATGATTTGCTTGCCGAACAGGGCGAACACGGCCACGAGCGGCAGGGTCCCGATCGCGGTGCCGGCCAGGCCGAGCACGTAGTCGTTGACGTACCCGCTGGCCAGGGTCGAGAGCGCCACCTGGACGGTCGGGTTGTCCGGGTTCAGCACGACCAGCGGCCAGAAGTAGTCGTTCCAGGCCGACATGAACGTCAGCATGCCCAGCACCGCCGCCGCGGGCCGCGCGGTGGGCAGCACGACGTGCCAGAACAGCCCCCACGTCGAGCACCCGTCCACTCGCCCGGCCTCCAGCAGCTCGGTGGGCAGGGCGCGCGACAGGTACTGCGTCATGAAGAACACGCCGAACGCGTTGACCAGCGCGGGCACGATCAGCGCGTAGTTGGTGCCGGTCCACTCCAGCTTCACCATGAGCATGTAGAGCGGGATGATGCCGAGCTGCGCCGGGACCATCATGGTCGCGACCGTGATCACCAGCATGATGTTCCGGCCCCGGAACTTCAGCTTGGCGAAGGCGAACCCGGCCAGCGTCGAGAAGAACATCACCGCGATCGAGATCGACCCGGCCACGATGACCGAGTTGACCAGCGCGAGCCCGAAGGGGACGGTGTCGAAGACCCTGGCGACGTTGGCGAAGAAGTTCCCGCCGGGCAGCAGCGGCGGCGGCACCTCGGCCAGCGCCGAGTTGTGCCGGGAGGCGACCACGACGCTGTAGTAGAGCGGGAAGGCCGAGAAGAAGGCCACCGCGATGAGGGTCAGGTAACGCAGCCTCATACCAGCCCGCCCTTCACCTTGCGGGTGATCAGGAAGTTGATCCCGGCGACGATCACCACGGCCACGAACATGAGCCACGACGCCGCCGAGGCGTAGCCGAAGTCGAACGTCGAGTTCGCGAAGCCCTGCTCGTAGACGAACAGCGCCAGGGTCTGGAACTGCCGGTCGGGACCGCCCGTCGCGATGCCGCCACCGCCGCCGCTGCTCTGCCCGAACAGCATGGGCTCGGCGATGATCTGCATCGCGCCGATCGTCGAGACGATGACCACGAAGATGATCGTCGGCCGGATCATCGGCATCGTGATCTTGCGGAGCTGGGTGAAGTTGCCCGCGCCGTCGAGGGTGGCGGCCTCGTACAGCTCGCGCGGCACGGCCTGCATGGCGGCCAGGAAGATCAGCGCGTTGTACCCGGTCCAGCGCCACATGATCATCACCGACAGGGCGATGTGCGAACTGGCCGTGCCCGCCCCCCAGTCGATGGTGCCCGCCCCGAACCAGGACAGGACCCAGTTGATCATGCCGAAGTCCCGGCCGAAGAGCTGGCTGAAGATCACCACCACCGCCACCACGCTCGTGACGTTGGGCAGCAGCAGCGCGACCCGGAACAGCGTCTGGAACCGCAGCCGCCGGTTGAGCAGGTGCGCCAGCCAGATGGCCAGCGCGAGTTGCGGGACGGTCGACAGCACGCCGATGGACAGGGTGTTGAAGGTGGCGTTCCAGAAGTACTCGTCGGCGAGCAGCGTCGAGTAGTTCGCCGCCCCGACGAACTCCTGCGTCTCGGACAGCAGCGTCCACTCGTGCAGGCTCACCCAGGCCGTGTAGACCAGCGGGAACAGGCCGAAGGCGCAGAACAGCAGGAAGAACGGGGCCACGTAGGCGTACGGCGACACCCTCACGTCGAGGGTGTGCCGCACGCTGCGCCTACGCCGTCGCGTGACCGCGAGGGGAAGGGTGCTCATTTGATCTTCTTGACGTCCTCGAGTACCTGCGCCCACGCCTCGTCCGGCGTCTGCTTGCCCTGCTCGACCCGGCCGAGCCCGTTGCCGATGGCGACCCGGACGTCGGCCTCCTTCGGGCCGAGGTGCTGCGGCTTGAGCGCCTTGGCGGCCTCGGAGTAGATCTTGCCGATGGGGGCGTCACCGAAGAACGGCTTGGTGAAGTTCTGGATGGACGGGTCGTCGTACAGCGCCGGGATCGACGGGAACGTGCCCTCCTCCTTGAACACCTTGGCCTGGTTGTCCTTCGAGGTGAGGAAGTCGATGAGCTCGGCCGCCTCCTTCGGGTGCTTGCTCTGCTTGGGCACCATCAGGTGCGAGCCGCCGCTGTTGCCCGAGCCGCCGGGCACGGTCGCGATGTCCCACTTGCCGGAGGCGTCCTTGGCCTGCTCCTGGATGAAGCCGGTCATCCAGGCCGGGCAGATGATCGTGGCGAACGAGCCCTTGGCGAAGCCGGTGTTCCACGGCGGTGAGAAGGCGGCCAGCTTGGCGGTCAGGCCCTCCTGGGTGAGCTGGTTCGACAGGTCCCAGGCCTTCTTCACGTCGGGGTTGGACTCCACGATGATGTTGTCCTGGGCGTCGTACAGGCCGACGGGCGCCTGGTTGACCATCGCGCGGAAGATCTCACCGGGGGAGTCCACGAACTTGGCGCCGGCCACGTTCGCCCCGGCGAACTTCTTGCCGGTCGCGATGTACTCCTCCCACGTCGGCCAGAGCGCCGCCACCTTGTCGCGCTCCTCCGGCAGCCCGGCCTTCTTGAACAGGTCCTTGCGGTAGCACATGGCCAGCCCGCCCACGTCGGTGCCCAGGCCGAGGACCTGCGCGCCGTCCTTGCTCAGGCCCTGCTGCCACTTCCAGTCGAGGTAGTCGGCCTGCCGCTTGTCGAGCCCGTACTGCTTGAGGTCGACGAACCTGCCCGGCTGGGCGGTGAACGTGCTGACGTAGCCGACCTCGACCGCCTCGATGTCCCCCGCGCCCGCGTTCGTGGCCAGCCGCTTGACCAGGTTGCTGTGGTGGTCGTTGAACTGCGTGACGTTCTCGACGATCTCGATGTCGGGGTGGGTCTTCTTGTATTCCTCGTAGAGCGGTTTGAAGCCGAAGTCGCCGAACAGGCCGACGGTCAGCTTGATCTTCTCTCCGGGCTTGGCGCTCGCCTCGGTCGCGGTGTTCCCGCCACCGCCGCCACCGCACGCCGTCGCCAGGGCGAGGACGGACGCGGTGAGCAAGGGCAGGCCGAGCCGCCGGATACGAGGGGTCATGGAAACCCTCCTGGGTCGCACTTAGGGGGATGATGAGAGAGCGCTCTCTCACGAGATTGTTGGAGCTCACATGCCTCTGTCAACGGAAGTTAAATAACGATCCGTGTTACCCGAGAGAGCGCGTTCCCAGATTGGAAACCGGCCACCCGCTCGCGCTCGGCGCCCCGTGGTGTCCTCGCAGGCGACCCCGCCCGGTCCCATCACCGACGTCGGCGGCTTCTTCAGGCAGTGGACGCAGCGGTGTCCTCGGTCGCCCGCTCCTCGATCTCACGAGGGCCTGGGTCAACCGGTCAGGGCGCGACCGGCCATCCGGGCGTACATCCGGCCCGGGCTCGGCGCCCTGGCGAGGAACCCCGGCAACATGGGCAACCCCACGGCGAACGGATCAAGGCGCTCGTACAGCTCGTTCGCATCCGCCGGGCGATCATCCGGCTTCTTCTCCAGCAGCTGCGCCAGCAACGCCCCCAGCTCCTCCGGCAATCCGGGAATCGCCGGCGGCCGCTCCTTGACCTGCTTCTCGAAGACCACGTAGTCGGTGGGCCCGGTGAAGAGCTGCCGCCCGCTGAGCATCTCGTGCAGCACGCACCCCAGCGAGTAGAGATCGCTGCGCGGCTCGGCCACCCCGTGCTGGATCTGCTCGGGAGCCATGTACGCCGGCGTCCCCAGGATCTGCCCGATCCTCGTGAACGTGGTCACGTCGGACTCCCGCAGCATGGCCAGCCCGAAGTCGAGCACCTTCACGCTGCCGTCCGGACAGAGCATGAGGTTCGTCGGCTTGAGATCCCGATGGCAGATCGACAGCGCGTGGGCCGCCGACAGCACGGCACACGCCTGGGCCGCGATGGCCGCCGCCCACGGCACCGGCAGCGGCCCGTGCTCGTGCACCACGTCGGCCACCGTGACGCCCTCGATGAACTGCATCACCTGGTAGAGCCGCTGCTCGTGGGTGCCGAAGTCGTAGAGCACGGGAGCGCCGGGATGCTCCAGCCTGGCCAGGATGCGCGCCTCGCGGATGAACCTGGTCTCCAGCTCGTGGTCGGGCCCGCTGGGCAGCCGCAGCAGCTTCACCGCGACCCGGCGATCGAGGTGGCGGTCGTGCCCCGCGTAGACCGCTCCCATGCCACCCTGCCCGAGTGGGAGGTCGTCGAGCTCATAGCGGTCGCCGATGACCATTCGCCCCTCCCAGCAGCCTTTCGGGAAAAAGCTACACCGTCAGGACTGCGGGTGCAGGTGGCCGTCCGCGAGGCCGTCGAGGCCCAGCCGGATCAGCGTCTGCCCCAGCGTCGAGGTCTCGCGAATGGCGTCCTCCAGCACGGCCAGTTGCCGGAACGCCTCGCCGTACGCCTTCTGCTCCTTCAGCGACAGCCGCGGCAGGCGGGTGCGCCGCACGTCGAACCTGCTGGAGCCGGTCGTCACCCGCCCGCCCGCGGCCCGCAGGAAGCCGGCCAGGAAGTCGGGATCCAGCCTGCGGGAGTCGACCCGGTAGAGGGTCAGGTGCGGCCCGAGCACGGCCCCGCCGCCGTCGGCCATCACGCGTACGGCGGAGTAGGAGGCCACCACGTCGCCCGGGTGGATCGCGATGAGCCCCTGCTGCATGGTGGTGAAGCCGGACGGCGAGCCGCCGCTGAACACGTCGTCGGAGGTCAGGACGGGCACGTCGCCCTCGTCCGCGGCCATCTTGGGCGGGGCCTGCGACGTGGTCACCAGGCCCTCCTTGATCAGGTCGCCCAGCGTGGTGGCGGGCTGGTCGAGCGGCTGCTCCAGCACCTTCAGGTCGGGCGGCACGGCGGCGGCGGCCAGGAAGCGGTCGCGCGCCTCGGCGAACGCCCGGCCCACGTCGTCGCGCCGCTGGTGGCGGGCCGGGGTCATGTCGACCTCGTCGGCCAGCAGGTCGATGATGCGTACGGTCTGGTCGGAACGGTCCTCCAGGTACGCCTGCCAGGCCGGCTCGACCGCCGGGAGGTCGGCCGTGGCGTCCAGGATCAGCACCTCGGACGGCGGGCGCTCACCCGCCGCCGGGCGGCGCAGCAGCCACAGGTCGGAGCCGGGCAGCGCCACGACCGCCCGCAGCGCTCCGGCGCGCAGGAGGTTGGCACGGATCCGGCGGCCCGCCTTGCGGCTGGCGGCGGCCGGCGGCATGAGGATGGCGACCAGGCCGCGCGGCTTGACGTGGGTGAGGCAGTGCTGCACCCAGGCCAGCTCGGGCTCGCCGCGCGGCGGCAGGCCGTACTCCCAGCGCGGGTCGCCGGTCAGCTCCTCGTAGCCCCAGGCCCGCTCGTTGAACGGCGGATCGCACACCACCGCGTCGGCCCGCTCGTCCGGGAAGCCGTCGTGGCGCATGGAGTCGCCGGCCACGACACCGGCCTCGATGCCGCGCAGCCGCAGCCGGGCGGCGGTGATGGCGGCCGAGGTCTCGCTGAGCTCCTGGCCGAGCATCCGCGTCGTACCCGCGGGGTTCAGGAGGGTGGGGGCCAGGAGCAGCGTGCCGACGCCGCACGCCGGGTCGAGCACGGTGCCGGCGTCCGCGCCCACGAGGCGGACCATCAGCTCCGCGACGTCGTCGCGGGTGACGGAGAGCTGGCGCGAGTGGGCCTCCAGGTAGCGCTCGCAGAGGAACTCGTACGCGGCCAGCGGGCCCAGCTGCTCGCCCAGCTCCAGAATGAGCCCGGCCAACTCGGAATCCAGCCCGCCACCCGCAGCACCGGCCCCGCCACGCGCCGTTTCGGACGCGCGACCCGCCGTTTCGGACGCGCCACCTGCCGCTTCGGACGCGGGACCTGCCCGCTCCGAGCCGGTGGCCGCCTGATCAGGGTCGGCGCCCGCCTGCCCGGGCGCGGCGTGGGCCTGATCCAGCGCGCCCGGCGTCCGGTCCGCCCCGCCATGCGCCTGCTCCGTCCCGGCACCACCGCCGACACCGTCACTGCGCGGGCCGTCACTATGCGGGCCGTCACCGTGCGGGCCGTCGTCGTGCGAGCCGCCGTTCCCGGCGCCTCCGACGCTGCGCGGGGCGGCCCGGGTCAGTAGGGTTCCCGCGTGGGCCACCAGCTCGCCCAGCCGCAAATCACCCGCCGCTTTCAGGCGTTGCCACACCCGATCTCCCAGGGAGACCTGGTAGGACTTCCCGTAGCGACGCAGCCACGACTCCACCTGCCGCAGCGAGAACAGCGGCTGGTTGGCGGTGCCGCCGATGGGCTGGGGGAAGTCGTCGTGGCGGCGGCGCCAGTTGCTCACCGCGGCCCGCCCGACACCGGCGAGCCGGGCGATGTCCCCGGCGTTGACGGTCGGGTCGTGGCTCATGAAGCCCACAGTAGTTCACAAGAGTCTTCAGCGCATCTGCTTGTGAAGTCTTTCAACCAATGATTTACTGCTGGGTATGAAGCACAACATCCGCTATGCCGCCGGATCAGATGTGGGCCGCCGCAGGGAGCAGAACGAGGATTCTGGCTACGCGAGTGGCCGGTTGCTCGTGGTGGCTGACGGGATGGGTGGACACGCGGCCGGCGAGCTGGCGAGCTCGGCGGCGATCGCCGTCATGCGCGAGTTGGATGCCACGCTTCCCGAGACGGGCTCGGACCTGGAGGCCGCGCTGGAGGCCGCCGTGCACGAGGCGGCGCGCAGGCTGGTCGAGCTGGCCGACATCGACCCCGCGCGCAGGGGGATGGGGACCACGGTGACCGCCATGCTGTGGGACGGCTACCGGTTCGCCCTGGCTCATCTCGGTGACTCCCGCGGATATTTGCTTCGCGATGGTGCGCTCTACCAGATGACCAAGGATCACACACTTGTGCAGTCGATGGTGGACGAAGGACGGATAACGGAGGATCAAGCCGCCGTGCACCCCCGCCGGTCGATGGTGCTGCGCGTGCTGGGCAGCGAGGGCAGGGCGGAGCCCGACATGGCGCTGCGCGAAGCGGAGCCTGATGACCGCTACCTCCTCTGCTCCGACGGGCTCACGACCGTGCTGGGGCCCGAAGTCCTGCACGAGGTGCTGACCACGGTGGCAGACCCCGCGGCGGCCGTCCAGAGGCTGATCGATCTGGCCAACGAGGGCGGCTCGCCGGACAACGTGACCGTGATCGTGGCCGACGTGGTCGCGCCGGGCGCGGGAGACGCGGGCGTCTATCGCGTCGGTGCCGGCTGCTAACGAGGATAGTAGTAAGTCCCACCAGCCTCAGCAGCCACATAGCCGAAATTTCGGCTCATAGCAAGACACTTTCCGGGTGACACGCGCAATTCTGCGACGGCGCTACTACAGTCCATCGTGATTTGTCGGTTTTCTGGGAGGAGTCACCCTGGACCCGATCGCGGACGAGCTGCTGAAGACGGTGCGGCAGGAACTCGGCTATAAGGAGAAGAGCGGCCAGTTCACCAAGTTCGGCCAGTGGTACGCGGATCGCGTCCAAGACACCCAGTACCGCAACGCGCCATGGTGCGACATGTTCCTCGCCTATGCCGCGAACAAGGCCGGCATCTCCGACTACGTCGGTGAGTTCGCCTGGACGCCCTCCCACGCGGCCTGGTTCATCAAGCAGGGCGCCTGGACGCAGAAGCCCGAGCCGGGCGCGCTGGTCTTCTTCGACTGGCGCGGCGGCAAGAGTTACAAGGGCATCGACCACGTCGGCGTCGTGGAGCGCGTCAGCGGCACGAAGATCCACACCATCGAGGCGAACGTGGATCGCGTCTGGCTCAAGCGCAAGACCAGGGAGACGGACAAGGTCGTCGGGTACGGCATCCCGCGCATGGTCAAGGCCGGGTCCGACCGGCTGGAGGAGATCCGGACCACCGAGCGGCCGTTCGTGTCGCCGCCCCGCGCGGAGACCGGGCACGGGTCGCCGCTGGACGTCTTAGGCACTCCGCCCGCGCTGCTGGCCGCGATGGTGCTCATGACCATCGTCCTCTCGCTCCGCGTGTCGGGCCGCCGCCGCGGCACCCACCGCCGCCTCCCCTGGCCCTGGGCCGCCCCTTCCGCCGCCCAGCCCCCGGCCGGCACGAGAGTCCCGTCCCCCAGGAACCCCCTGGCGACCCGCGACCAGCCACCCGCCGACGCCAAGCCGCCCGCCCGTGACAGGGCACCGGCCCGCGAGAAGGTTCCTTCCGGCGGCAGGCCGCCTGCCCGTGACAGCGCCTCCGCCGGTGGCAAGACGGCGACCCGCGACAACACGTCCGCCGGTGGCAAGGCGGCCGCCCGCGACAGCGCCTCCGCCGGTGGCAAGACGGCTGCCCGTGACAGCGCTTCCGCCGGTGGCAAGGCGCGCGCCCGGGACAAGGCGCCGGCCGCGAACCGGTCGCGGGGCACGACCGCGGTCACGGACCCGGAGGAGACGCAGGCGCGCGGCCGCGCGGCCGAGCAGCCGCAGGTGGAGCCGCACCCCGCCGCCGCTCCCGCCCAGTCCGCCCGCCCCGCCAAGGACCGGGTCCCGGCCGGGTCGGGCCGCTCCGCCACCAAGCACTCCACCCCCGCCAGGCGCAAGCCCTACGACCCGAGCTGAGCCGCACGGGCCCCACCGAAGGCCGGGCTAGGCCGTGAGGTCGATGACCGCCTTGACGTCGTCGTCGGCGGGTTCGAAGACCTCCAGGGCGCGCGACAGCGGCACCCGCCGCGTGATCAGCCGCTCCAGCCACCCCGGATCCGCCTCGGCCAGCGCCGCCGCCGCGGCGCGGAAGTGGCGCAGGTTCCCGTTGACCGTCCCGAAGACCACGTCGTTCTCCAGCACGATGTCCCGGTTGATCACCCCGGCGTCCACCCGGTGCGTCCGCCCGCCGGGCGAGAGCCCGCACAGGCAGAGGATCCCCGCGGGGGACGTGGTGGTCATGGCGTCGATGACGAGTTGCCCCGCCCCCGTGCACTCGATGATGACGTCCGGCCTGGCGTCGTGGAACGCCTCCAGCGTCGAGGACGAGTGGTAGGTCCCGCCCAGCTCCTCCACCAGGCTCGACTTGAGCCCCGGGGCCGGGGACCGGTCGAGGACGTGCACCTCCAGCCCGCGCTGCCGCCCGAGCAGCGCCGCCAGCAGCCCGATCGGCCCGGCGCCGGTGATCAGCAGCCTGCGCGGCTCGAACCAGGCCCGCGAGCCGATCCGCTCGATCTGCTCCCACGCCTTGGCCACCACCGACGTGGGCTCGACCAGCATGCCGACGCTCTCCAGCGAGGGGTCCAGCCGTACGGCGTAGCCGGCCTCGACGGTCCAGCGCTCGCTGGCGTACCCGTCGATCTCCTTGATGCCGCGCTCGGTGTAGCGGCCGTTGCGGCACATGTCGAACTCGCCCCGCGCGCATGCCCCGCACGGCTCAGGGTCCGGCCGGCGTACGACGCCGACGATCAGGTTCCCGGGCGAGAACGCGGAGCCCTCCGGCGCCTCCAGCACCCGGCCGAGCGACTCGTGCCCGATGACCATGCGTTCCCTGCCGGGCGGCGGCCAGCCGTACTCGGCCCGGTCGAGCTCGCGGTCGGTGCCGCAGACGCCCACGGCCAGCCCCTGGACGAGCAGCTCGCCCTGGCCAGGTCGCGGGTCGGGCACTTCCTCCACGTCGAGCGTGCCCTTCCTGCCCGGCACGAACGTCAGCGCGCGCATCGGCGTCACCCCCTGGGAGTGCCTCTACCCCGGACGTCGTTGGGAAATAGTAGGACGTCCTAGTATCTTCATAGATGTAGCCTCCACGAAGGAGTGATCAGGCGTGCACGTCCCGGTTCACCCAGTCCGCTTCGTGACCGCCGCGGCCCTGTTCGACGGGCATGACGCGGCGATCAACATCATGCGGCGAATCCTCCAGTCCCAGGGGGCCGAGGTCATCCACCTCGGGCACAACCGTTCGGTGGACGAGATCGTCACCGCCGCCATCCAGGAGGACGTCCAGGGGGTGGCGATCAGCTCCTACCAGGGCGGGCATGTCGAGTTCTTCTCCTACCTGGTCGACCTGCTGCGGGAGCGCGGCGCGGGCCACGTCAAGGTGTACGGCGGCGGCGGGGGCGTGATCGTCCCCGAGGAGATCGAGCTGCTGCACTCGCGTGGTGTCACGCGCATCTTCTCGCCCGAGGACGGCCAGCGGTTCGGCCTGCCCGGAATGATCAACAAGCTCATCGAGGAGTGTGACGTCGAGCTGGGCGACCCTCCGTCGGTGGAGGCCGTGGTGTCCGGCGACCAGACCGCGCTGGCCCGCGCGATCACGCTGATCGAGTCGGGCCGCGCCCCCGAGGAGCTGGTGGCGGGGCTGAAGGGGGCTACGGAGCGGCGCGCCCCCGTGCTCGGCATCACCGGTACGGGCGGCTCCGGCAAGTCCTCGCTCACCGACGAGCTGGTCCGCAGGTTCCGCGTGGACAACGACGACAAGCTGCGCATCGCGATCATCGCGATCGACCCCACCCGCAGGCGCGGTGGCGGCGCGCTGCTCGGCGACCGCATCAGGATGAACAGCCTGGGCCCCCAGACCTACTTCCGCTCCCTGGCCACCAGGGGCGCGGCCAACGAGGTGCCCGCCTGCCTCGACGACGTGATCACCGTCTGCCGGGCCGCCGGCTACGACCTGGTGATCGTGGAGACGCCCGGCATCGGCCAGGGCGACGCGGGCATCGTGCCCCACGTGGACGTGCCCATCTACGTGATGACGCCCGAGTTCGGGGCGGCCTCCCAGCTCGAGAAGATCGACATGCTGGACTTCGCCGAGGCCGTGGTGATCAACAAGTACGAGCGCCGCGGCGCGGAGGACGCCCTGCGCGACGTGCGCCGCCAGCTCGTACGCAACCGCGAGGCATTCGGCGCCGCACCCGACGACATGCCGGTCTTCGGCACCATCGCCGCCCGCTACAACGACGGGGGCGTCACCGCCCTCTACCAGCACCTCAAGCCCCTGCTCCGGATCGGCGACGGTCCCGGGCTGCTGCCCCGGGTCGAGGGCCGCACCTCGAAGGCGTCGGAGGCCATCGTCCCGCCCGCGCGGGTGCGCTACCTGGCCGACATCGCCGAGACCGTGCGGGCCTACCACGCCGAGACGCTCGCCCAGGCGGAGGTGGCCCGCCGCCGCCAGCAGCTCGCCGCCGTACGCGACCTGCTGAGCGAGGAGGGCGCGCGGGAGGCCGAGCGGGTCGAGGGCGAGCTGTCCGACGAGAGCCGTGCGCTGCTGGACGGCTGGCCCGCCGTCAAGGAGCGCTACACCGCCGACGAGCTGGTCGTGAAGGTACGCGACCGCGAGATCCACACCCCGCTCTGGCGCGAGACGCTCTCCGGCAACCGCATCCCCAGGGTGGCCCTGCCCCGCTACACCGACCACGGCGACCTGCTGCGCTTCCTGCGCGGTGAGAACCTGCCCGGCATGTTCCCGTTCACCGCCGGCGTGTTCCCGTTCAAGCGCGACGACGAGGACCCGACCCGGATGTTCGCCGGCGAGGGCGACCCGTTCCGCACCAACAGGCGCTTCAAGCTGCTGTCCGAGGGCCAGCCCGCGACCAGGCTGTCGACGGCGTTCGACTCGGTGACGCTGTACGGCAACGACCCCGACCCGCGGCCCGACATCTACGGGAAGGTCGGCACCTCCGGGGTCTCGATCGCCACGCTCGACGACATGAAGGTGCTCTACGACGGGTTCGACCTGGCGGCGCCCAACACGTCGGTGTCGATGACGATCAACGGCCCGGCCCCGACGATCCTCGCCTTCTACCTCAACGCCGCCATCGACCAGGCCAGGGACCGTTTCCGCGGCGAGCACGGCCGCGACCCCGACGAGGGCGAGGACCGCGAGCTGCGGGCCCGCACGCTCGCCACGGTCAGGGGCACGGTGCAGGCCGACATCCTCAAGGAGGACCAGGGCCAGAACACGTGCATCTTCTCCACCGAGTTCTCCTTGCGGATGATGGCCGACATCCAGGAGTGGTTCATCCGGAACGGGGTCAGGAACTTCTACTCGGTGTCGATCTCCGGCTATCACATCGCCGAGGCCGGGGCCAACCCGATCAGCCAGCTCGCCTTCACGCTGGCCAACGGCTTCACGTACGTGGAGGCGTACCTGGCCAGGGGCATGAAGATCGACGACTTCGCGCCGAACCTGTCGTTCTTCTTCTCCAACGGCATGGACCCCGAGTACAGCGTGCTCGGCCGGGTGGCCCGGCGCATCTGGGCGGTGGCGATGCGCGAGCGCTACGGCGCCGGCGAGCGCTCGCAGAAGCTGAAGTACCACATCCAGACCTCGGGCCGCTCCCTGCACGCCCAGGAGATGAACTTCAACGACATCCGCACCACCCTGCAGGCCCTGATCGCGATCTACGACAACTGCAACAGCCTGCACACCAACGCCTTCGACGAGGCCGTGACGACGCCCTCGGCCGACTCGGTGCGCCGGGCCATGGCCATCCAGCTGATCATCAACCGCGAATGGGGCCTGGCCAGGAACGAGAACCCGCTGCAGGGCTCGTTCATCGTGGAGGAGCTCACGGACCTGGTGGAGGAGGCGGTGCTGGGCGAGTTCGAGCGGCTGTCGGACCGGGGCGGCGTCCTGGGCGCGATGGAGACCGGCTACCAGCGCGGCAAGATCCAGGACGAGTCCATGCTGTACGAGATGCGCAAGCACGACGGCTCGCTGCCCATCGTCGGCGTGAACACGTTCCGCAACCCGCGCGGCGAGAACGAGGCCGACCCGCACAAGCTGGAGCTGGCCAGGGGCACGGAGGAGGAGAAGCGCTCGCAGCTCGACCGCCTGCGCGCCTTCCACGAGCGCAACCGCTCCGAGGCCCCCGCCCAGCTCGCCCGGCTGCGTGACGTGGCGATGTCGGAGGGGAACGCGTTCGCGGTGCTGATGGAGGCGGCCCGCGTCTGCTCGCTCGGCCAGATCACCGACGCGCTGTTCGAGGCGGGCGGCCAGTACCGCCGCAACGTCTGACGCCGGGGGCCACGTGACGCTCGGGACGCGGGCCGGCGCGATGCCGGCGCCCAGCCCGGCGCCTGTGCCGTGATCGGCGCCGGAGGGTGGCGCCGATAGGATCACGGTTCTGGGGACGAGATCGTTATCAGGAGGCTTTCATGTCCGACGTCACCTTCAAGGGCAACCCGATCACCGTGGCCGGCACCTTCCCGAAGCCGGGCGACGCCGCGCCCGCGTTCCGGCTGGTGGGCGGCGACCTCGCCGAGCGCTCGCTCGACGACTTCGGCCAGAAGACCAAGGTCCTCAACATCTTCCCGAGCGTCGACACCGGCGTCTGCGCGGCCTCGGTGCGCCGCTTCAACCAGGTGGCCGGTGAGCACCCCGACGTGGCCGTGCTCTGCGTGTCGGCCGACCTGCCCTTCGCCCAGAAGCGGTTCTGCGGCGCGGAGGGGCTCGACAACGTGACCATGCTCTCGCTCATGCGGGGCCGCGAGTTCCTCGCCGACTACGGCGTGGCGCAGGAGTCGGGGCCGCTGGCGGGGCTGGCCGCGCGCGCGGTCGTCGTGATCGACGGCGACAACAACGTGGTCTACTCCGAGCTGGTGCCGGAGATCACGCAGGAGCCCGACTACGAGGGCGCGCTGGCCGCGCTCAAGTAGTCGGCGAACTCTCCCGCCAGCTCCAGCAGGTGCTGATCGCTCGTGGCGGTGTGCTGGAGGTCCAGGATGATCTCGTGGACCCCGGCCTCCGCCGCGCCGGCCAGGTAGGCGGCGATCTCGGCGACCGTGCCGCTCCTCGGCGGGGTGCCCCGGTCGGTGACGATCGGGTTGGAGCGCAGGATCATGCGCAGGGCGCCCGGGTCGCGGCCGGCCTCCTCCGCGGTGCGGCACACGGTCTGCCACATCGAGGTGAGCACGGGGACCGGCAGCGTCGCCGTCAGCCAGCCGTCGGCCCGGCGGCCGATGCGACGCAGCGCGGCCGGCGAGAATCCGGCCAGATAGAGCGGTGGCCGGCGGGCCGGCTTGGGCTCGATGTGGCTGGGGGCGATCGTCCACAGCTCGTGCTCGAACGCGACCGGATCGGTCGTCCAGATGGCCTCCAGCGCGTCGAGCGTGGCGTCGTAGCGCCGCGCCCGGTCCTTCCACGGCACGCCGGCGGCGGCGTATTCGTCGGAGGACCAGCCGAGCCCGAGGCCGGCGTCGAGCCGCCCGCCGCTGAGGTGGTCGATCGTGGTGAGCGAGCGGGCCAGGACCACCGGGGGATACCAGCAGGCGTTGAGCGCGCTGGTGCCCAGGCGTACGGAGGAGGTCACCGAGGCGGCCACCGACAGCACCGCGAACGGGTCGAGGAACACCCGGTGCGCCTCGGGGATGCTGCCGTCGCCGCCCGGATAGGGATCGCTGGGCCGCAGCGGGGTCAGCAGCCGGTCGCCCGCCCACAGGCTGTGGAAGCCCATCGACTCGGCCTCGCGCGCCACCCGCAACACGCTGGACAGCGCTGCGAACCTGCCGTATTGCGGCACGGCCAGCCCGATCTCCATGCTCAGCCCTTTCTGCCCACGCCACACAGGATCAGCGACGACTCGGGGGCGTCGACGAAGTCGATCACGTCGGCCTGCTCGGGCCGCCACTCGGGCAGCCACACCAGGCCGGGGTCCACCAGCTCGAACCCCTCGAACAGCTCCATGATCCTGTCACGCCCGCGCAGGGTGAGGGGAGCACTGGCGCTCCGGTAGACCTCCGTGCCCCGGTTGACGGCGGCGGCGCGGGCGTCGCTCGTGCCGTGGGACATGACCAGGTAGCTGCCGGGGGCCAGGGCGTCGCGCAGGGTCGCGATGATCTCGCCGGGCGCGTCGGACTCGGCGATGAAGTGCATGATCGCCACCAGCAGCACGCCGACCGGCCGGCTGAGGTCGAGGGCCTCCTGCACGTCGGGATGCTTGAGGATCTCGCCGGGCCTGCGGAGATCGCCCTCGACCACGGTCGTGCCGCCCTGGCCCGCCAGCAGCGCCCTGGCGTGCACCAGCACCACGGGGTCGCGGTCGACATAGACCACCCTGGCGTCGGGAACGACCTTCCCGGCCACCTCGTGCACGTTGCCCTGGGTGGGCAGGCCGGTGCCGATGTCGAGGAACTGCGTGATGCCGGCCTCGGCCAGGTGGCGCACCGCCCGGCCCAGGAACGCCCGGTTCGCCCGGGCCGCCGCGCGTAACTCGGGGGCCACCTTCAGGATCTTCTCGGCGGCCTCGCGATCGGCCGGGAAGTTGTCCTTGCCGCCGAGGTAGTAGTCATAGAGCCTGGCGACGCTCGGCACCCGCGGATCGAAGCCCGGTGATTCACGCTTCAAACCGTCATCCCCCGATCACGAGTCAAACGATCTTTGCCTGGAGTCTACGGACCCGCACCGACATTCGGCCACCGGGCCCGTGGATCTAGGCTGCTGTTGTGGATGACACCGGCGTGGCCGTGAAGATTCCCGGGACCGTGCGGCGGATCGTGTCCCTGGTGCCGTCGCTGACGGAGTCGGTGGCGGCGACCGTGCCGGAGGCGCTGGTCGGGGCGACCGACTGGTGCTCGCATCCGGCGGACCTCGACGTGGTCAGGGTCAGGGGCACCAAGAACCCCGACCTCGACGCGATCAGGCGGCTGAGGCCCGACGTCGTGCTGGCCAACGCCGAGGAGAACCGGGCGCCCGACATCGAGGAGCTGCGCCGGTCGGGCGTGCCGGTGTGGGTCACGAAGATCGAGACGGTGGCGGAGTCGTTCACGTCGCTGGAGCGCATGTTCGCCCTCGCCTGCCGTACCGATCCGCCCGCCTGGCTGGCCGAGGCGCGGCAGGCGTGGCGCGCGCCCTACGAGGGCCCGCGCAGGACGGCGATCATCCCGATCTGGCGCCGCCCGTGGATGGTGGTGGGCCGCGACACCTTCACCGGCGACGTGCTCAGGCGCCTCGGCGTGGACAACCTGTACGCCGGCCACGCGGAGCGCTACCCCAAGATCCCGCTCGCCGAGCTGGCCGGGCGGGAGCCCGACCTCGTGGTCCTGCCCGACGAGCCCTACGCCTTCAGCGCGACGGACGGCCCCGAGTCGTTCCCCGGCCTCACCTGCGCCCTGGTCAGCGGCCGCCTGCTCACCTGGTACGGCCCCTCGCTCGTGGACGCGCCCGCCCTCCTGCGCCGGGTCCTGGGCTGACGGGGGGGTCAGCTCACCGCGTCGGTCTTGGCGGCCAGGGCGGCGTCCACGGCGGTGGGGGAGAGCACGTGCTCCATCACGATCACCGCCATCCCGACGATCCCGGCCCGGTCGCCCAGCGAGCTGGTGACGATCTCCAGGTTCCGGGTCGTGTACGGCAGGCTGCGCCGGTAGACGATCTCCCTGATGCCCGTCAGGTAGTGCTCCCTGGTCGCCGCCATGTCCCCGGCCAGCACCAGCACGCCGGGGTTGAGCAGGCTGACCGCCGTGGCCAGCACGACGCCCAGCGTGCGCCCGGCCTCCTGGACGCGGGCGATGGCCTCGGGGTCGCCCGCCTGCACCAGGCGGACCACGTCGCGGCTGGACGCCTGGCCCAGGTCGCCGGCCAGGGCGTGGCCGCTGGCCAGCGAGGCCACGCAGCCGCGCGAGCCGCACGTGCAGACCCGGTCGTCGGTCTCCCGCAGCCGCACATGCCCGATATTTCCGGCGGCCTCCTCGACACCACGATAAATCTGACCATCGAGGACGATGCCGGTCCCGATCCCGGTGGACACCTTGATCAGGACCAGCGAGTCGGTGTCCCGCCAGAACGACCACCACTCGCCCAGCGCCATCGCGTTGGCGTCGTTCTCCACCAGGATGGGCACGTCGTACGTCTCCGCGATCGCCTCGCCCACCGGATGGTCGTCCCACCCCGGCATCAGGAACGACCTGATCACCCGCCCGGTGGTGTGGTCCACCGAGCCGGGCAGGTCCAGGCCGATCCCGCACACCTCGTCGGCCGGCCGCCCCGCCCGGTCCAGCATCCGCTGGAACGCCTGCCGCACCCACGACAGCACCGCCTCGGGCCCGAGCTCGATCCGCATCTCGGTGCTCTCCTCGGCCATCGGCCGGGCGGCCAGGTCGGTGAGCGCCACCCGCGCGTGGGTGGCGCCCAGATCGGCCACCAGCATCAGGCGCCTGCCGGCGTCCACGTCGAGCACCGAGGGCGGTCGCCCGCCCCCGGACGCGCCCACGCCGGACTCGTGGATGTAACCGGCGTCGATGAGCCGGTCGACCCGGTCGGTGATGGTGGACCGGGACAGGCCGGTGTACTCGATCAGTTCTTTGCGCGTACGGCAGGAGCCATTGCGGATGAGCTGGAGGATCTGCCCCGCCGTCAGCATGGTCTATCCCTTCTCCGCTCCCGCGGTGAGGCCCTCCGTCAGCAGGCGCTCGCTGGCGAAGAACACGATCACGATGGGCAGCGTGAGCACCACCGAACCTGCCATCAGGACCGTCGTCGGGATCTCGATGCTCCCCGCCAGCTGAGAGAGCCCCAGGGACACCGTCCAGTTCTCCCGCCTCTCCACCAGGAAGAGCAGGGCGAACAGGAACTCGTTCCACGCGATCATGAACGCGTAGAGGCCGGTGGCCATCAGCGCCGGCTTGGACAGCGGCAGCACCACGCGCCAGATGGTCGACAACCTCGTGCACCCGTCGATCGCGGCCGCTTCCTCCACGCTTTGCGGCACGGTCTCGAAGTAGTTGCGGAGCATGTATACCGTGACAGGCACCGTTTGCGCGATATACACGAGGATCAATCCGATTAGGGACCCCCGCAGCCCGATCATCGTGAAGAGCACGAAGAGCGGGATGGCCAGCACGATCGCCGGGAACAGGTAGACCGCCAGGAACAGGAAATGCACCTGACGCCGGCCGAAGAAGCGCAGCCGCGCGACCGCGTACGCGCCCGGGATCGAGATCAGCAGCGTGAACGCCACCGAGGCGACCGCGATGATCGCGCTGTTCCTGAGGAAGGTCAGGAAGCCCTGCCTGGTCAGCACGTTGACGTAGGTGTCCAGGGTGAAGCTGCGCGGCCAGAGCGAGCCGGGTTCGAGGATGAGCTCCTGGATGTCGCGTACCGACAACATCACCATGTAGAAGAACGGGAACGCGGTGATCAGGAAGAGGAACGCGATCACCAGCGGCTTGAGCACCTTGAGCAGGCCGCGCTCGAACCTATCTCTGCTCATGCTCACCTCCGGCGAAGAACCTGAGGTAGACGGCCAGGAAGACGACCAGGAAGATCGCCAGGACGATCGCCTGCGCCGCCGCCGCGCCGATGTCGTCGCGCGAGGTCAGGAAGTTGTAGACGCGCACGCTGACCACCTCGGTGCCGGCCCCGCCGCCGGTCAGCAGGTAGACGTCGTCGAACTTGGTGAAGGTGAACACGAAGCGCAGCACCGACAGCAGGGCGATGATCCGCCAGAGCTGCGGCATGATCACGTATCTGAACCGCTGGGTGGGCGTGGCGCCGTCCACCACCGCGGCCTCGTCCAGCTCCGCGGGCAGCGCCTGCAGCCGGGCCAGGATGAACAGGAACGCGAACGGGAAATACCGCCACGCCTCGAACGCGATCACCGTGAGGAGTGCCACGGGCACCTGCATGCCCAGGAACTCGCCCCTGGCCTGGGTGAGGAACGCGACCGGCTCGCGCAGCCAGGTGTTGACGATGCCGTACTGCGGGTTGAGCATCGTCTCCCACAGGAACGCCACGGCCACCACGGGGGCCACGTACGGGATCAGGATCGAGGCCCTGACCAGCGTCCGCCCCTTGAACCTGTCGCGCAGCGCCAGCGCCGTCACCAGCCCGATCACGATCGACAGCGCCGTCCCCGCGACGGTGTAGACGAGCGTGTTGACCAGCGACGTCCAGAAGCCCGGCTCGGACATCACGTACGTGAAGTTCTCCAGCGTGTAGTGCCCGAAGACGCCCACCCGCCGGATGTTGATCAGCCGGGCGTCCTGGAACGCCAGCATGATCGCCCACAGGAGCGGCAGCACCACCACGACCAGCGTGATGATCAGCGTCGGCGAGATGAGCGCCAGCCCGGCCCGCCCCTCCTGCTCCCGCAGCGTCCGGCCGCGCTTCTTCTCACGGTGCCGCGGCGGTGGCGCCGGGGGCCGGGTGCGGGTGGCGGTCACTGCCGGATCCCGCGTTTGATCGACTCCACGTCCGTCTTGGCCTGCGCGGCGGCGGCCTGCGGGGTCAGCGACCCGTCGACGACCATGCTCAGCGCCTTGGGCACGGGCAGCTCGCCCATCGTGGCGCCGACCAGCTTGCCCTGCCCCTGCGGGATGCCCCACCTGGCGAAGGTGTCGGGGCTCTTGCGCAGGGCCTCGAGCACGTCGGCCGGGTAGACGTCGGCCAGCGGCTTCTTGGAGTCGACCCCGGCGGGCAGCTTGTTCCACTTGTCCTCGAAGCCCTTGCGGGTCGGGAACTTGCCCTCCGGCGCCATCCCGATCCAGCGCTCGTAGCCCTCGTTCATCATGTAGGAGACGAACTTGGTCGCCGGGTCGGCGGCGGCGTCACGGGTGATCGCCCAGGAGACGATCTCGCCGTACTGCGCGGGGGCGCTCCCGTCGGGGCCCTTCAGCGCCGTGACCACGCCGGTGTTCTTGGCCAGCCACTCGGGGTCCGCGCGGCACTCCTGGCAGCTCGGCAGGGCGTCCTTACGCAGCCCCGCCATCTCGTCGAGGATGAACGACGACCAGATCATCATGGCCGCCTTGCCCGAGAAGTAGGTGGCCCTGGTGGAGTCGACGTCCTGCTTGCCCTTGACGGAGTAGTCCTTCGCCAGCTTCGCGTAGAACTCGAAGGCCCTCGCGCACTGTGGTGAGTCAAGGGCGACATTTCCGGAATTGTCGACCAGCTGGCACCCGTTCGCCTGCGCCACGTGCTCGAAGCTCTGCGCGGTGAACGAGTCCTTCGGCGCGATCGCGAGCGTGATGCCGGCCACCCCGCCCGTGTTGAGCTTGGCGGCCGCCGCCTCCAGCGCCTCGTACGTGTCCGGGGGCCGCAGCCCGGCCTTGTCGAACAGGTCCTTGCGGTAGAGCAGGAGCTGCGCCCACCCGTCGCTGGGCACGGCCAGCAGCTTCCCGTCGGCGGTGTTGAGCTCCAGCGCCCGCGCCGAGAACGAGTCCCGGCCGAGCTGATCGACGATCTTGCCCGGCGTCTCGGTGTCGAGCAGGTCGTTGGCCTCCAGCTCCCGGATGGACGCCAGCGGCAGCGCGCCGATCACGTCGGGCAGGTCGTCCGCCGCGGCGGCCGCGGTGATCGTCTGGCTGAACTGGTCCTCGGCCACGCCGACCAGCTTCACCTTGATCCCGGTCTTCTGGGTGAACTCGGCGACGATCGTGTTCTGCACGGCCATCCGGTCCTCGAGGTTCTCCTCGGTCCAGACCGTGATCTCGTTGCTCGTGGACGACTGTTCGCCACCGCCGTCACCGCAGGCCGCCACGGAGGCGGCGGCCAGCAGTGCGACGGAGAGGACGGCGGTTACCTTCGTCGGCATGGCACGCTCCTCTGATTGGGGATATGCCGCCCTTACCCCTGGATCAGATGGCGCAACGTGCGGTAGGCGATACCGAGACCGGTCTGTACTCTCTCCGTGCTGCCGCTCCACACGGGATCCTCATGCTCCACGGACACCACTCCGTCGTATCCGCCCTCGTAGAGCGCGTCGATCACCGCGGTCCAGTCCACCTGGCCGAGGCCGGGCACGCGGAAGCGGTACCAGCCCTTCTCGCCGCTGATGGGGCCGTGGAAGCCGTACCTGTCGATCTTGCCCGGCAGGAACTGGGTGTCCTTGGCCTGCACGTGCGCGATGTTCGGGATGTACGGGGTCAGCGCCGCGACCGGGTCGATCCCGAGCGCCACCAGATGTGAGGGGTCGTAGTTGAGCTTGAGCCCCAGCGTGAACATCCACTCCCACAGCTCGGGGGAGTAGGCCAGGTTGCCCGGATAGCCATCGGGATGCCAGCTTTTCATCACGCAGTTCTCAATGACGATCTTGACCCCCCGTTCCGTGGCGTACTCGACGAGCGGACCGAGGACATCCGTGGCCCGCTTCAGGTTCTCGCGCACCGGCAGGCCCGGGTCGCGGCCCACGAACGTGCCGACCGTGGGGCAGCCGAGCGCGGCAGCCGCGTCCACACAGGCCCTCACGTGCGCGTTCACCTGCGGCCCTTCGTGAGGGTGAAGATTGTTCTCGTAGTACGCGATCGAGGAAAGCGTCAGTCCGGTCTCCGCGAAGATTCGCCCGACTCGATCACATTCGGCGTCGTCGAAACGATCTACTCTGATGTGATTTCGGTCATCCGAAGACGGCCAACCCGCGACTTCCAGGGCCTCGAAGCCCTGGTTCGCCGCCCAATGCGCTATGTCGGTAAGGTCGCTTTCCGGAAGACACGCTGTCAGAAACCCCAATTTCATCAGTCACCTCCGACGGAAGTCGTAGACTTACGAGTGTTACCAGCGCAACTATCGTGTGCAAACAAGCACTAAATCTTTGACTTTTGTTTGATCAAAAAGCGTAAGTGTGGGGAATGCGCGTCATCACCTTCGAAGAGCCAGGCCATGTCCGCGTCAGCCTGGAGTCGCCCGCCGATCTCGGCCCGGGCACAGTGCGGGTTCGCACTCTCTATTCAGGAGTCTCAGCGGGCACCGAACTCACCGCCTATCGCGGGACCAATCCATACCTCAATCGCAAATGGGACACCGAGCGCCGGCTCTTCGTCGAGGGCCAGACCCATGCGTACCCGCTCGCGGGCTGGGGCTACCAAGAGGTCGGCGAGGTGGTGGAGGCCGCGCCCGATGTGGCCGATCCGCCGGTCGGCAGCCTGGTGTGGGGCATCTGGGGCCACCGTGCCGAGGCCGTCGTCCCGGCGGACAAGCTCGTCGGCCACGTCCTGCCGCCCGGCGCCGACCCCCTGACCGGGGTCTTCGCCCGCGTGGGCGCCATCGCGCTCAACGCGGTCCACGCCGCGGACGTGCACCTGGGCGACCAGGTCGCGATCTTCGGCCAGGGCGTCATCGGGCTGCTCGCCACCCGCCTGGCCGTGCTCAGCGGCGCCCGGGTGGTCGCCGCCGACTCCGTCCCCGACCGGCTGGAGCTGGCCAGGAAGTTCGGCGCGGCCGAGACGTTCGACGTGGCCTCCGGCTCGGTGGCCGAGTTCATGCGCAAGCGCGTCGAGGGCGCCGACACCGCCATCGAGCTCAGCGGCAGCCACCTCGGCCTGCACGAGGCGATCAGGACCGTCCGCAAGGGCGGCCGGGTCGTGGCGGCCGGGTTCTACCAGGGCGACGGCATCGGGCTGCGGCTCGGTGAGGAGTTCCACCACAACCAGGTCCAGCTCGTCTCCTCCCAGATCGGCGGCGTCGCCTCCTGGCTGGCGCACCGGTGGGACGTCGAGCGCCTGCAGCGCACCTTCATGGAGCTCGTGCACCGCGGAGAGGTCGACGCGGGTGAGCTCATCACCCACGTCATGCCCGTGGACCGGGCCGCCGACGCCTTCGACCTGCTCGACAAGCACCAGTCCGAGGTGCTCCAGCTCGTCTTCGAATTTGAGGAGTGACTGTGAAGCTCGCCGTACAGGAGCAGCTTCTGCCTGGCCGCAGCCTGCAGGAAAAGTTCTCGTTCGCGCTCGACGCCGGGTTCGACGCCATCGAGCTGCGCGGGAAGGGTGATTTCCACTTCGCCGGCCGGCTGACCGAGCTCAAGCGCGCGCTGGCCGACGGCGTGGTGATGCCGACGGTGTGCGTGGACATGCCCCACTTCATCGGCGACTTCGACCCGGCCAAGCGCAAGGACGCCATCCAGCAGCTCAGGTCGCAGCTCACGGTGATCGCCGAGCTCGGCGGCATCGGCGTCATGACCCCGGCCTCCTGGGGCCAGTTCTCCCGGCGGCTCCCGCCGTTCGAGCCCCCGCGCAGCCCCGAGGAGGACCGCGAGGTGCTGACCGAGGCGCTGGGCATCCTCGGCGAGCACGCGCACCGCAACGGCGTGCTCATCATGCTGGAGCCGCTCAACCGCTACGAGAACCACATGGTCAACTCGCTCGCCGAGGCGGTCTCCTACTGCGCCATGGACTCGATCAGGGTCGTCGGCGACACCTACCACATGAACATCGAGGAGGACGACCCCTGCCGCTCCCTGGTGGACGCGGCCCCCTACATCGCGCACATGCAGATCAGCGAGTCCAACAGGAACCAGCCGGGCACCGGTCACCTCGACTGGGGCGCGCAGCTGGCCACCCTGGACGCCGTCGGGTACGAGGGCTACCTCGCCCTCGAATGCCGCCTGCGTGGCGAGCCCGAGATCGTCCTTCCCCAAACAGCGGCCTTCATCAGGAAATATCTATGATCCTTCGCGACGCCGTGCGCGTCCTAGTGAGCAACTGGGATGGCGCTTACACGGTTCCCTCCCGTCGCCTGTACCCCCACCAGTGGAGCTGGGACTCCGCCTTCATCGCGATCGGCAACGCCCGCTGGTCGCCGCGTAGGGCCAGGTCGGAGTTGCTGACACTGTTCGGTGCCCAGTGGGGTGACGGCAGGGTGCCGCACATCGTGTTCAACCCGGCGGTGCCGGAAGGCGCCTACTTCCCCGGTCCCGAGTTCTGGCGGACGCGGGCGCCGTCCGGGGTACAGACCTCCGGCATCGTCCAGCCCCCGGTGCACGCGCTGGCCGCGTGGCGGACGCACCTGGCCGAGCCCGATCCCGCGTTCCTGCGCCGGATCTACCCCCGGCTGGTGGCCCAGCAGGAGTTCCTGCGCGCGGCCCGGCGCTCCCCCGAGGGCCTGATCTCGATCGTGCACCCCTGGGAGTCGGGCATGGACAACAGTCCCGCCTGGGACGCGCCGCTGCGGGAGGTGAAGACGGGGGCGGCCGGCTTCGTCCGCAGGGACCTCGAGACCGTCAGCGCCGACGAGCGGCCCACCGATCGCGACTACGAGCTCTACATCGAGCTCGCCCAGACATATCGCGACTCCGGCTACCAGGAGCCTGGCGCGTTCCAGGTCGAGGATCCGCTGTTCAACGCCGCGTACGGGCTCGCCGAGGTGACGCTGGCCAAGATCGCCGAGGTGTGCGGGCTGGACCCCGAGCCGCACGAGCGCGAGGCCGCCGCGATCACCCTCGCCATGGTCGAGCACCTCTTCGACGGCCGCCTCTTCCAGGCCCGCGACGTGCACACGGGTGCGCTGATCCACTCCAGCAGCGCGGCCGGGCTGACGCCGCTCGTGCTGCCCGGCCTGCCGGACGAGGTGGCCGACGCGCTGATCACCACCGCGCTCGACCGGTTCGGGCTCAAGGACATGGTGCTGCCCAGCTACGCCCCGGACGCGGCCGAGTTCGACCCGGCCCGCTACTGGCGGGGCCCGAGCTGGATCAACCTGGGCTGGCTGGTCTGGCACGGGCTCCAGGACCGCCGCCCCGACCTGGCCAGACCGCTCGCCGACGCGATGATGCGCGCGGTGTGCCTGTCGGGCTTCCGCGAATACTTCAACCCGCTCACGCTGCGCGGTCACGGCTGCCGGGACTTCAGCTGGTCAGCCGCCCTCATCCTCGACCTGGTCGCAGAGCACAGCCTGAACGGTCTGAAGCCGTCCGGCCGCGAGGCCGGTCAGGAAACGTGGAGCCTCTGCAAAACCGATGACGTCGGTGATCACGTGCTCGCGTAGCGGCCCGCCGCGCTCCCTGAGCAGGTTGATCGTCTCGTGCGAGAGCCGCTCCCTGTCCCAGGCGTGCGCCAGGCCGCGCGGCACCCGGCCGATCTGGGCACACCGCACCGTCAGCCCGTTGTGGTGGAACTCCTCGCCGAGCCGCACCTCCTGCGCGCCCTGCGTGTAGAAGGCAAGGTCCACCAGCGTGCCCTGGGGGCGCAGCAGCCGCAGCCCGAGCGCCAGCGCCCGGGCCTGGCCGCGGCACTGGAAGACCACGTCGGCGCCGCGGTCGTCGGGACCGTGGCGCCAGCGGCGCTTGAGGGTCACGGCCGGGTCGTCGTCGGCGGCCAGCACGTTCGCGCCGAGCGCCTCGGCGATCGCGAGTCTGGCCGGGGTCTCGTCCACGACGACGACCTCGGCGGCACCGCCGGACAGGGCGAAGCAGGCCGTCAGCAGCCCGACCACGCCCGCGCCCACGACCGCCACCCGCCGCCCGCGCACACCGTCGCCCAGCTGCCCCACGGCCGGGCCGTGCAGGTCGTGGGCCGCGTGCAGGAGGCCGTTGGCGCAGATCGGGCCCATGTGGGCGACGTAGATGCCGAGCATGGGGTCGAGGTCCTCCGGCAGCTCCACGAACCTGTCCGCCATCGGGTCGGCCACGTACGCCGTGCGGTGCCCGTAGCACATCGCGACCAGCGCGCCCTCCCGTACGGCCCGGGTCCGCGTCTCGACCACCAGGCCGACCTGCATGTAGCCGATGCCGCGCACCGGGTAGGACACCGACGGCGCGCCCTCCATGAACAGCCCGAGCGCCGGGTCCCAGGTCGCGCCGAGGTAGGGGTTGGTGCCCTTGACGTAGGTCAGCTCGGTGCCGGCCGAGACGCCGCTGTGCGTGGTGGCCACCATGAAACCGCCGTCGGGCACGTCGGGCAGCTTCTCCTCGACCAGGCACACCTCACCCGGCCCCTCGATGCTCAGGATCTCAGCCATCCAGCGTCACCGGCCTCCGTTCGGCGGCAGAGCGTGCCAGCGCCAGCGCCAGGCGGTGGGTGCGCAGCGCCTCCCCGTACGGTACGCGGACGTCGGCCGGCCTGCCCTGCACCGCGTTGATGAACTCCCGGTCCACCCGCGTCTTCGCCTGGCCGTCGTCCTCGACCACCCGCTCACCGTCCACGAGCAGCCGCGTCTCGCTGAGCTCCAGCGCGATCCCGTCGGCGCACACCTCCAGCCCCACCCGATGCTTGTGGGCGAGCAGGCAGGAGGTGGCCAGCAGCCCGGCCGCGCCGCCGGCGAAGCGCAGCACCGCGGCCGTGGCCCGGTCCACCTCACCGTCCACGCTGTTGTCGGCGGGCACCGCGTGCACCATGGACACCTCGCCCACCAGGAGCCGTGCCAGGTCCAGCACGTGGACCGCCTGCTCCACGATCTGGCCGCCGGACCGGCTCGCGTCCAGCCACCAGCCGACCGGGGGCACCTTGTCCAGCCAGTGGCCGAGCGCGAGGCGTACCGGGCGGCCGGCCAGCAGGTCACGGGCATGTGTGGCGATGTCGAGATAACGCCAATGGTGTCCGACGGCGGAGGGCAGGGATCTCCGCTCGATTTCGGACGCGATCCTTTCTGCGGTTTGGAGGTCCAGAGAAAGGGGTTTTTCCACGAAAATCGGGAGATTGCACGACAGAACATCATGTTCCGCGTTACCGTGCGCGAAAGGAGGCACACAGACGTAGACAGCATCGAGACCGCCGGCACTGAGCAGGTCGGCATGGCCGCCGTAGGCGGGGGTGCCATGCTTCGAGGCCAGCGCCTCGGCCCTGTGGGGATCGGTGTCGGCGATTCCAGCGATCGTGACATCGGGGAAACTGGACAGGACGTCGGCATGGCGAGCGGCGACATTTCCGGCACCCACGATGCCGACACGGGTCATTGGGGACACAACCCGGCATATGCCACTTCTGGGCTGAATCAAACAAACATGTTCAGGAGCCTATAGATCGGGCAGAAGCTGGGACCTCATGAGATCGGGGCTGATGCATGGAGACAGATTTGCGAGCCTTGGCCAGGGTCCAGGAGTGGTACGGCCCGCACTCGAGCACGGCAGCCGAGTGGCCGGTGGACGCCTTAATGATGGCCAAGGGAAACACCACGGTAAGCGTTGTCCTGCCCGCTCGTGACGAAGAGCGCACAGTGGGCGACATCGTCACCGTGATCCGCCGGGACCTCGTCGAGCGCAGCAGACTCGTCGACGAGATCCTCGTGGTCGACTCCAACTCCACCGACGCCACCGCGGAACGGGCCCGGGAGGCGGGCGCGCGCGTGGTGGCGCAGGACGAGGTGCTCTCGGGCCTGCCGCCGCTCACGGGCAAGGGAGAGGCGTTGTGGAAGGGGCTGGCCGCTTCCAAGGGTGACATCGTCGCCTTCGTCGACGCCGACCTGCGCAGCTTCGGCGCGCACTACGTGTCGGGCCTGGTGGGACCACTGCTGGTGAACGGCGACACACATTTCGTCAAGGCAACCTACGAACGGCCCTACACCGGGGCGGACGGCGTCATCCAGCGCGGTGGCGGCGGGCGCGTGACCGAGCTGGTGGCCAGGCCGTTGCTCAATATGTTCTGGCCGGAACTCGCCGGCTTCGCCCAGCCGCTCGGCGGCGAGTACGCCGCCCGGCGCGAGGTCCTCGAACAGGTGCCCTTCGTCACCGAGTACGGCGTGGAGTTCGGGCTCCTCGTCGACCTCCTCCAGCTCATCGGGCTGGACGCGATGGCCCAGGTGGACCTGGGACACCGCACGCACACTCATCAGTCGATGGCCGCGCTCGGCCGGATGGCCGGGCAGATCATGCTCACCGCCTGGTCCCGCCTGGAGCGCCAGGGCCGCGTGCTGGCGTCGGAACCCCCGTCGCACACGCTGCTGCAGTACGGGCTCGAAGGACAGGCCGACCTGGTGGACGTGGCCGTGGCGGAGCGACCTCCGCTCGCCTCCCTCGTACTTGAGGAGGACGTGGCATGAAAGTCCTGGTGAACGCGGGGCCCTGGCTCGCGGTCCCGCCCCCCGGCTACGGCGGGATCGAGAACGTGGTGGCCACGCTGGTGCCCGCGCTGCGCGAGCGCGGCGTGAGCGTGGTGCTGGCCACCGTCGGCTCCAGCACGCTCGAGGTGGACGAGCTGATCAGCGCGTACGACGCCGAGCAGTTCGCGGAGCTGCAGAAGCCGTACAACCAGGTGATGGGCATCGCCCACGCGCACCTGGCCCGGGTGGTGGCCGAGCTGCGCCGGCGCGACGACATCGACCTGGTCCACGACCACGTGGAAGTGGTCGGCCCGGCGGTGCTGTCGGCGTACGGCGGGCCGCCCGTCCTGCACACCCTGCACTGGGACCTGCACAAGCACCCGGCCTTCTACGGCGCGTTCCCGTCCTCCATCGCGGTCAACGGCGTCTCGGAGTCGCAGCTCGTCCGCGCCCCCGAGGCCCTGCGGGCGGCCGCGCTCGGGGCCGTCCACCTGGCCAGCCCGCTGGCGGACCGCGACCTGCGGACGGACCAGGGCGAGCATCTGGTGGTCATGGGCCGCATCTGCGGGCTCAAGGGCCAGCACGTGGCGGCCAGGATCTGCCAGAAGCTCGGCCTGCCGCTGGTCCTGGCCGGCCCGGTGAGCGGCCGCAACACCCCCGCCGAGCTGGACGTCGTCGCCCAGGACCC
Organism: Nonomuraea sp. MTCD27; assembly: GCF_041950495.1. Lineage (NCBI taxonomy): Bacteria > Bacillati > Actinomycetota > Actinomycetes > Streptosporangiales > Streptosporangiaceae > Nonomuraea > Nonomuraea sp. MTCD27. The sequence continues at coordinate 416,237 of NZ_JBGNUW010000009.1, forward strand.
GTACCACCCGCTGCACAGCCACCCCGACGTGCGCTACCACCTCGACCAGGTGGCCCGCTATCTCGACGGGGAGCTGGTCAGGTGGGTCGGGGCGGTGGGCGGTGACGCCAGGGACCACCTGTACGCCTCGGCCCGCGCGGCGCTCTTCCCCATCCAGTGGGACGAGCCGGGCGGCACGGCCGTCGTGGAGGCGCTGGCGCTCGGGGTGCCCCCGGTGGGCCTGCGCCGCGGCTGCCTCCCGGAGATCATCGACCACGGCCGCACGGGTTTCCTCGCCGACACCGAGGAGGAGCTGGCCGAGTGGGTGCTGCGGGTGCACGAGCTGGACCCGGAGGAGTGCCGCCGCGAGGCCCGCCGCCGCTTCTCGCCGTCGGTGATGGCCGACCGGTACCTGGAGCTGTACGAGCAGGTCATCCGGGGGTCAGACGGCTGAGACGGCGTCCGCGGGGCGAACCCTGAGGGCCAGGCGGGCGGGCAGGGACGTGGACAGCAGAGCCAGGCCCGCCGCCGCCACGATCACCAGCCCGTACGCCACCGGCGGCACGTACGGCGTGGCCGAGCCCGTCATCCCCGCCCCGAACGCCGCCAGCGTCACCAGGGCGATCGCCGTGCCCGCCACCGCGGCGGTCAGGACCGCGCAGAGCGTCTCCAGGCGCAGCATGCGCAGGACCTGCCGCCGGGTGGTGCCCGCCAGCCGGAGCACGGCCAGCTCCCTGGTCCGGCCCGACGTGGCCATGGCCAGCGTGTTGACCACGGCGATCGCGGTGAAGGCGATGATCAGGCCGAGCGCCACGAACGTGACCTGCGGGTCGGCGGCGGCCACCTCGGCGGCCTCGGCGCGGTCCAGGACCGGCGCGACCGCGGCCAGGTCGGCCTTCGTGAGCGTGGGCGCCGACACCAGCAGGGTGCCCGCGGGGTCGTCCACGTGGCCGGCGACGAGCTCGTACGGCAGCGTCACGTCGCCGAAGCCGAGGCCGCGGGAGTAGACGGCGGCCACCTTCAGCGTGGCGGGGGTGCCGTCGCCCAGCGTGAGGCTCACCTGGTCACCGGGCGCGAGGCCGAGGTGGCCGGCGGCGGTGCCGCTGAGCGCGACCGAGCCCGCGCCGAACCCGTCCATCGAGCCGCCGACGATCCCCAGGTCCATCGTGCGGGGGTCGTAGGTGACGGCCTGCGCGCCGTACTTGTCCAGGCCGACCCGGATCGACGTGCGCAGCACCTGCGTGACGGCCTCGACGCCGGGGATGCGGCGGACCTGCTCGGCGGAGGCGCCGGGCAGCACGTAGCCGGCGCGGGTGCCGGCGTCGGCCTGCTCCTGCGCGGCGTGGCCCAGCGTGGTCTGGGTGAACAGGATCGTGCACGTCATCGCGACCATCAGGGTGAGCGGCGACAGCAGGGAGGCCAGCGACCTGGGCGTGGCGCGCAGGTTCCGGGCGGCCAGGAAGCCGCTCGCGCCGGCGGCCCGCAGCGGGACCAGCCGCGCCGCCCTGGCGACCAGCGGGCCGAGCACGGTCATGGCGATCGTCCAGACCAGCGCGGTCAGCATGGTCACCGGCGTGGCCGCGGCCTCGGTGTCCAGCCCGGACAGGACCAGCGTGAGCACCACGCCGCCGGCGACCAGCACCGGCCCGGCCACCAGCCGCCACCACGGCAGCCGCCCGCCGTCGAGCGCGGCCTCGCCGAGCGCCTCGACCGGCCGGATCCGGGTCAGGCGGCGGGCGGAGACGCGGGCCGCGACCCAGGCGGCGCCCACCGCGGCGACCAGCGCCAGCAGCGGCGGGAACGGGCTCACGACCAGGCCCAGGTTCGCGGGGGTCGCGCCCAGCGCCACGAACGTGGCGTGCAGCCACAGGCCGAGCCCGAGGCCGGCCGCCGCGCCGGGCACCCCGGCCAGCACGCCGACCAGCAGCGCCTCGCCGCCGACCAGCTTGCGCACCTGACCGGGCGTGGCGGCCACGGCCCGCAGCAGCGCCAGCTCGCGGTGGCGCTGCTGGATCGACAGGGCGAACGTGCCCACCACGACGAGGATCGCCACCAGCAGCGAGGTGCCGGCCAGCGCCCCGCCCATGCTGATCAGCTGGACCCGCGCCTGCTCCGCGTCCAGGAACTCCAGCGTGCCGCGCGCCTCGCCGGTGTACAGCACGGCCCCCTGGGGCGCGCGGGACAGGCCGGGGAAGACGCCGGCGGCGCTGACCTGGCCGGGGTGCCCGGCCAGGCGGCGGGCCTGGGCGGTGCTGAAGAACACGGTGTCCTGGCTGGGCAGGGCCTGCGCGGTGACGCCCACGACCCGGTAGCCGCGCAGCCGCGACCCGACCTCCAGCCCGGCGCGGGCGTCCACCACCACCTCGCCGGCGGCCCGCGGCTCGCGTCCCCGCTCGATCGTGAACGGGGTGAGCGCGGCCGACTCCCAGCCGTGCCCGGTGTACTCCTCGAACGGGAAGGTCACCTCGGTGACGACCTTCGACACGCCGGGCGTGCGCCGGAGGGTCTCGACGACGGTCCCGGGCAGCCAGGCGCGCTCCGACAGCGGCTTGGCCTTGGTCTTGGTCTCGCCGTCGCCCTTGTCGACGGTCTCGCGGACGTACTGGTCGGCGGCCACGATCGCGGGGGCGCCCGCGTACCGCTCGGGGGCGACCGTGCCGCGCAGTCCCGTCTCCAGCAGCATCAGGCACGCGCACATGAGCGCGGCGGCGCACAGCAGCGCCACGAAGGCCCCGGCGAACGCGCCCTTGCGGTTCCTCAGCGTCTTCAACGCGAACGCCATCATCACTTCCACGCTCCCAGCCCGGTCATCCGCCCGGCCACCTTCTCCGCGGTCGGGCCGGTCATGGCGTCCACGATCCGGCCGTCGGCCAGGAACAGCACGGTGTCGGCGTACGAGGCCGCCACCGGGTCGTGCGTCACCATCACCACGGTCTGGCCGAGCCCGTCCACCACCTCGCGCAGCAGCCGCAGCACGTCCCTGGCGGTCATCGTGTCCAGCGCGCCGGTCGGCTCGTCGCCGAAGACCACCTCGGGGGCGGTGATCAGCGCCCTGGCGATGGCCACCCGCTGCTGCTGGCCGCCGGACAGCTGCGCGGGACGGTGCCCGGAGCGGCCGTCCAGGCCCACCCGGCGCAGGATCTCCTCCAGCCGGGCCCGCTCCACGCGGACGCCGGACAGGCGGAGGGGCAGGGTGACGTTCTCGACCACGTCGAGAGCGGAGATCAGGTTGAAGGCCTGGAAGACGAAGCCGACGCGCTGCCTGCGCAGCTCGGTGAGCTCGGTCTCGCCCATCCCGGACAGCTCGGTGCCGCCGAGGCGCACCGAGCCGGACGACGGCACGTCCAGCCCCGCCGCGCAGTGCAGGAACGTGCTCTTGCCCGATCCCGACGGGCCCATCACGGCGGTGAAGGAGCCGCGGGGGATGCCCACCGTCACCTCGCGCAGGGCCGCCACCGCGCCCTGACCCTTCCCGTACACCTTGCTCACGGCGTCCAACCGGACTGCGTCTGTCATGTCTCCAAGCGTGCCGACCAGCGGGTACGCGCCCCAGAGACGCCGTCACCGGTGACCCATGACGTCATCATGATCTGGACACTGGTGGACAATGTGTGCGTGATTCGCGTACTCGTAGCCGAGGACCAGGCCGTCATCAGGGGCGCGCTGGCGGCCCTGCTCGACCTGGAACCGGACCTGGAGGTCGTCGCCACCGTCGAGTCGGGCGCGGCCGCCGTCGCCTCGGCCGCGGTGGAGCTGCCCGACGTCGCCGTCCTGGACATCGACATGCCGGGCGAGCTGGACGGCCTGGAGGCGGCCGCCCGCATCCATGCCCGCGTGCCCGCCTGCCGCACGCTCATGCTCACCGGGCACGGCAAGCCGGCGCACCTCAAGCGGGCGCTGGCGGCGCAGGTGGGCGGGTTCATGCTGAAGACCGCGCCGCCGGAGGAGCTGATCGGCGCGATCCGGGAGGTGGCCGGCGGCAAGCGGGTGCTCGACCGGGCGCTGGCCGTCACGGCCTGGGACCTGGCCGACAACCCGCTCACGCCGCGCGAGGCCGACGTGCTGAGGCTGGTGGCGGGGGGCGCCGACGCCCCGGACATCGCCGCGCGGCTGCACCTGACGCCGGGGACCGTGCGCAACTACCTGACGGCCATCGTGGCCAAGCTAAACGCGCGCAACCGTACCGACGCCGTCCGCATCGCCACCGAGTCCGGCTGGATCTAGGTAGGGCGCCCGGGCGTCGAGCCGGAACCAGCCGTCCTCGACGCCCGTGGCGAGCCGGCCGTCCAGGGCGGCCAGGCGGGTGGTCAGGTTGCCCAGGCCGGAGGAGCCGCGGCGGGCCTCGCCCGGGCGGGCGCCGTCGTTGCGCACGGTCAGCCGCACCAGGCCGCCGTCGGCCGCCGTCGAGATCGAGCAGTGGCGGGCGGTGCTGTGGCGCAGGACGTTCGTCACCGCCTCGCGCAGCACGGCGCTGAGCACGGTCTCGACCTCGGCCGGCAGGGGCGGGTGGGCCAGGTCGGCGGTCACCTCCACGCGGGCCGCGCGCAGGATGGACGCGGCCGACTCCGCCTCGGCCGCCAGCGACAGGTCGCGCTGCTCGCCGGAGACCGAGCGCAGGTCGTGCCCGGCGCGCTCGGCCATCTCCAGCACCTCCGCCAGCTCCGCCCCCGCCCGCTCCGGCGGGAGGCGGCGGGCGAGCTCGCACTTGAGCAGGATGGCGGCCAGGCTGTGGCCGAGCAGGTCGTGCAGGTCGCGGGCGGCCCGCAGGCGCTCCTCGACCACGGCCGAGCGGGCCAGGCCCTCCCTGGCCGCCTGGAGCTCCTTGGCGATCCGGGCCAGGCGCAGCAGGCTGTAGACGACCAGGCCGGTGACCAGGGTGCTCAGGGTGACGTTCGCTCCTTGGGGGAGGGGCAGGCCGAACAGGGCGGCGATGGCGGCGGTCGAGGCCACGACGGCGGCCACGAGCGGCCAGGCGATCAGGGGGCGGAAGGCCAGCAGCACCGGCCCGGCCAGGAAGCCGCTCGCGCCCAGCCAGATCGGCCCGAACACCGGCACCGGCGCGTAGGTGAGCACGGCCATGACGGCCAGCGCCGTCATGTGGCGGCCGGTGACGGACCTGAGCTGCATGACCACGATCACGGCCAGCATCGCGGCGCCGGGCACCAGCAGGGCCGGCGGCATCCGGAGCAGCGCCTTGACGCCGAACCCGACCAGCACGGCGGCCAGCAGCAGCACGGACACGTCGGCGGGCTCGCGCTCCTCCGGGCGGCGCTGGGGCGCGGGCAGGGTGGCCTCGACGGTGTGGCGGCCCTGGTCGGACAGGCCGCTCCGGAGCCGGCCGCCCGCGGCCCGTACCTGGCGGGCGAGGTCGGCCAGGGCGTCGTCCTCGGCGGTGCGGCGGCCGTCGTCGGTGATCCGCAGGCCCACCGTGCCGGCCTCCTCGGAGGTCTCGATCACGCAGGTACGGGCGGCGCCGTGGCGTACGACGTCGGTGACGGCCTCCCGGAGCACGGCCGCGAGCAGCGCCCCCGCCGGTCCCAGCGGCTCGGTGTGCCCCGAGCGCACCTCCACGGCCACCCCCGCCGCCGCCAGCATGGCCTTGGCCGTGGTCAGCTCGGGGGCCAGCGACATCGCGCGGAAGCCGGCCGCCGCCGCGCGGGCGTCCGCCAGCGACTGCCGTGCCGTGGCCACCACCTCGCCCAGCTCGGCGGTCCCCGCCCCGGCCAGGGCCCGGCGCACCCCGCCGATGACGGTGTCCAGGCCGCGCCCCAGCCCGTCGCTGAGCTCGGCCGCGATGCGCAGCCGCTCCTCGCCCACCGCCGCGGCGGCCAGCGCCAGTCGGGTGGCGTGCAGCTCGTCCACCCGCTCCACCAGCCGGATGAGGCCGGGGACGATCAGCGTCATGAGGATCGTGGTGATCGTCAGGTCGAGGGTGGTGATCACGTCGCCGCCCCGCGCGTACGCGATCACGACGGCGCCGAACACCACCCCGGGCGCCAGCGCCCACAACCGGGTCACCAGCAGCGAGCCGGCCAGGTAGCCCAGCACCACCACGGACGCCCCGGTCCCCAGCGTCACCCAGGTGACGAGCGCGGCCTGCGCGGCCAGCAACCACCACTTCCTGGCCCAGAGCGTGTAGAGGCACTGCACCGCGAAGACGAGGACCGCCCCGGCGGCGCCCGCCAGGACGTAAACGCTGGACAGGGCGGCCAGCACCGCCACCACGATCACACGGGCCAGTAACACACCCGCAAGCCTAGGAGAACCCCCTGGGCAGAACGGTGACGGGGCAGGCGGAGGCGCGCAGCACCTTCATGGCCAGCTCGCCGAGGAACACCCGGTGCGGCTGCGCGTCCTCGCTGGCCGCGCAGACCAGCAGCTCGCCCTCCAGCCACTCGACGTCCCGCAGCGCGGCCGCCACGTCGTGCCCCTCGGCCACCTCCGACTCCGCCTCGATCCCGGTCGTCTCCCACGCCAGCCGCACGGCCAGCGCGAGGTCGTCGCGGAGCTTGCCCTGGTCCTCCGTGCGCAGGTCGAGCGTGATCAGCCGGAGCGGCACGCCGAGCCGCAGCGCCGCCTGGGCCACCTGCCCGACGGCCGCGTCGCACTGCGGCCGGTGCACGTAGGCCAGCGTGAGGCGGGTGGGCTCGGTGGGCGGGAGGTAACCGGCGGGCGCCAGCATGACCGCCTCCGACGACAGGTGCAGCAGGTGGTCGGAGGTGGCGCCGATCGCGATGCGGCCGGGTGCCCCGCCGGAGGCGGAGCCGACCACGATCAGGTCCGCCCTGATCCGGCTGGCCACCACCGACAGCCCGCGCCCGGAGCCCCTGCTCTCGTACGTGATGTATTCGGCGGGGACCGGCCCCAGCTCCTCGGCCGCGTGCGCCAGGTTGGCCTGCGCCTCGACCGCCAGCCCGGGGCTGCCCGGCGGGTAGATCGTGGCGATGGTGAGCTCGCCGCCGGTCACGCGCGTGATCGCGGAGCCGAGGGCGAGAGCGTCGCTCCCGCCCGCGTCATTCGTGTAGCCGACGATCACGTGCGCTCCGATCACGACACCCCTCTTACCCGCTCTGAACAGGGAATACGCGGCTTTATGGGGAGCGTTGTCAATATACGGAGGCGCAAAGAACGTGAAGATCACCCTTGACACCCGGTTCAACGGGTCCCTCGGCCCCGTCACGCTCCGTGAAGCGGTTCAGCAGCTCAAAGAGCGTGACCTGGCCTGCACGGTGGCGCTCGACACCGTGGAGAGGAAGGCCACCGTCTTCTCCGACTGCGTGGAGCGCGGGTTCACGCCGCTCCGCAGCGAGATCATGGCCGCTTACTACGTCGCCGAGCGCGACGCCACCACCGAGGCGTTCGACCGGGGGCTGATCACCCGCGGCGAGCTGGAGACCAAGCACGCCGCCCTGGCCCGCCGGCTCCTGTCCTGAGGATCTTTCCACCTTTTGGTGGAGGCGTTTGACGGGTTGAGTTCGTAAGGTCGTGTCCATTGCCTATTCACGGATTGGACACGTGTTGTACCAGGACATCGTCGACTTCTCTCTCACCACGCCCGCATGGCTCCACACGCTCGCCGAGGTCGGCACGGACGCGGGGTTATTCGTGTTCGCGGCCCTCTTCGTGGTGGCGGCGCTGCGGGCGTGGCGGGGGCCGGCGCGTGACCTGGCGCTCGTGATCGCGGGACCGGCCGGGATCGTGGCCGCGTACGTGGTGAGCGAGGTCGTCAAGCTCCTCGTCCGGGAGGACCGGCCGTGCCGGGGCGGGATCACGACGATCGCCGTGTGCCCGCCCTCGGACGACTGGTCGTTCCCCAGCAACCACTCCGTGATCGCGGCGGGCGCGGCGGCCACGCTCGTGCTGGCCTGGCGGGCCCTGGCGTGGGCGGTGTTCCCGCTGGCCGCGGTCATGGCGTTCTCGCGGGTGTTCGTCGGCGTGCACTATCCGCACGACGTGGCCGCGGGGTTCCTGCTGGGGCTGGCGCTCGCGCCGCTGTTCGCGCTGCTGCTGGTCGGGGCCGTCACCCCCGCGGTACGACTCATGCGAACCCGTCTGTCGCCGCGATGAGCCGGTCGAGGACGCCCGGCTCGGAGTAGGCGTGCCCGGCGGCGTCGACCACGTGGAGCTCGGCCTCCGGCCACGCCCTGTGCAGGTCCCAGGCCGTGGCCATGGGCGTGCACACGTCGTAGCGGCCCTGCACGATCACGGCCGGGATGTGCCGGATCCTGCCGACGTCCCTGATGAGCTGGCCGGGCTCGAACCAGCCGCTGTGGGTGAAGTAGTGGTTCTCGATCCGGGCGAAGGCGACGGCCATCTTGTCCTCGCCGAACTCCTCGACCAGCGCGGGGTCGGGCAGCAGCGTGACCGTGCCGCCCTCCCACTGGGCCCACGCCTTGGCCGCCGCCAGCCTGGCGTCCGCGTCCTGCCCCTCCAGCCTCTTCCTGAAGGCCGCGATCAGGTCGCCCCGCTCCTCCTCCGGGATCGGGGCGACGAAGCGCTCCCACAGGTCGGGGAACAGCTCGGAGGTGCCCTCCTGGTAGAACCAGCGCAGCTCCTGGGGTCGCAGGGTGAAGATCCCGCGCAGCACCAGCTCGGTGGTCCGCTCGGGGTGCGTCTGCGCGTACGCCAGCGCCAGCGCGCTGCCCCACGACCCCCCGAACACCTGCCACCTGTCGACGCCGAGGTGCTCGCGCAGCCGCTCCATGTCGGCCACCAGGTGCCACGTCGTGTTGGCGCTCAGGTCGGTGGCCGGGTCGGAGGCGTGCGGCAGGCTCCGGCCGCAGTTGCGCTGGTCGAACAGGACGATCCGGTAGAGCTCGGGGTTCCACTGGCGGCGGTGCTTGGCGCTGCACCCGCCTCCGGGGCCGCCGTGCAGCATGACGGCCGGTTTGCCGTGGGGGTTGCCGCAGACCTCGTAGTAGATCTGGTTGCCGTCGCCGACGTCGAGCAGGCCGGAGTCGTACGGGTCGATGGGCGGGTACAGGGTTCTCATAGGCCCTGATCCTGCCTTACTTTCCGAATTCGTAGCGAGCGAGGAACGAGCGGTCGCCCGTCGCGTACTCGTGGAACGCCTGCCGCACCTCCGCCAGCTCCGGCACCATCGCGCGGACGAGCGTGCCCTCTTTGTACTCCAGCTCGTATCCCGGCGAGACCTGAAGGAAGTGCTGCCCGAAGTTCACCAGCGCCACGAACGGGTTCTGCGGCGACAGGGTGCCCAGCACGTCGTGGACGAGCCCGAGGTCGGGGTCGTTGACGATCATGCCGTCGCCCGTGTGCAGCTGCATGCCCTCGTAGACCCCCAGCGGCGCCACGTTGTGCACCAGGTCACGCTGGGGGTCGTAGCAGACCAGGCCGTGGGCGCGGGCGATCGTGAAGACCTGGGCGGACATCTCGTCCATCGTGTCCAGGTCCATGGTCACCAGCACGTGTCCCGGATAGAGCGTGATCTCCCCGGGCAGCTCCTTGGCGACGTCGGGCACGTCACCGCCCCCCGGCTCGGTCCGCTTGACCGCCAGGTACGTCGCACGCGCCTGGTCCCTGCTGATCGGCACCGGCTCGTCCCAGACCATCAACTCAACGCTCATCGGTCCATCTTGCCGAACCGGTGCCGCCGGTCGCGTGTCACTGCCTGGGTTTTTCCGAATCCGGCACCAGCTCCACCGTGCAGCTCGCGCACCGGCGAGCCTCGGCGGGAATGTCGGACAGGCATTCGGGGCACTGCTTGGTCGCGGCCGCCTGGTCCCGGTTGAACAGGCTGATGAGCCGGGTCATCGGGGCCACGACCAGCCAGTAGACGACGGCCGCGATGATCAGGAAGGTGATCAGGTGGTTGAGGAAGTCGCCGTACCTGAACACGCTGCCGTTGACCGTGAACGAGTAGTCGGCGAAGTTCGGCTGCCGGCCCCCGGTGATCGCGCCGATCAAGGGGGTGATCAGGTCGCTGACCAGCGCCTGCACGAGGCCGCTGAACGTGGCGCCGACGATCACCGCCACGGCGAGCTCGACGATGTTGCCGCGAAGTAAGAACTGTTTGAAACCGCCCATGACATTCGCATGTAGCCCAGAGCGGCGCTCGCAAACGATGCTGGACGGGTGGGCCGCCTCCGATACCGCGCCGTCGGGGGCGGTCCACCCCTTTTGACCTCGGGCTTTGATCTCGATCCGAGTGATCATCGGTGCAGCGTGGGAAGGAACATGGTGATCAGTGGGGCCCGGGGTTGTCGGGTGGAGCGGGGGAACGGAACATGGGGAGAGACCGCAAGGGAGCCTCGATGATCGAGATCTGGCCGGGAGACCCCTATCCACTCGGGGCTACCTACGACGGTGCGGGGACGAACTTCTCGCTCTACACCGAGGTCGCGGACAAGGTGGAGCTGTGCCTGTTCGACGAGGACAACGTCGAGTCGCGGGTGCCGCTCACCGAGGTGGACGGGTTCATCTGGCACGGCTACCTGCCGGGCATCGGCCCCGGCCAGCGGTACGGCTACCGCGTCCACGGGCCCTACGACCCGTCGCGCGGGCTGCGCTGCAACCCGGCCAAGCTGCTGCTCGACCCGTACGCCATGGCCATCGAGGGTGGCGTGCGGTGGCACGAGGCGGTGTACGGCTATCGCTTCGGCCAGCCGGACACCAGGAACGACCTCGACTCCGCCCCCTACGTGCCGCGCTCGATCGTGATCAACCCGTTCTTCGGGTGGGGTCACGACCGGCCGCCCGCGACGCCGTACCACGACACCGTGATCTACGAGGCCCACGTGCGGGGGCTGACGATCAGCCATCCGAAGATCCCCCGGCACCTGCGCGGCACGTACGCGGCCCTGCACCACCCCGAGATCCTCGACCATCTCACCAAGCTCGGCGTGACGGCGCTGGAGCTGATGCCGGTGCACCAGTTCGTCACCGACCACATCCTGGAGCAGCGCGGGCTGTCCAACTACTGGGGCTACAACTCGATCGGGTTCTTCGCGCCGCACAACCGTTACTCCAGCCAGGGGCAGCGCGGGGGCCAGGTGCTGGAGTTCAAGGCCATGGTCAGGGGGCTGCACGAGGCGGGCATCGAGGTCATCCTGGACGTCGTCTACAACCACACCGCCGAGGGCAACCATCTCGGGCCGACGCTGGGGTTCAGGGGGATCGACAATCCCGACTACTACCGGCTGGTCCAGAACGACAAGCGCTACTACGTCGACACCACCGGCACCGGCAACAGCCTGCTCATGCGCTCGCCGCACGTGCTGCAGATGATCATGGACTCGCTGCGTTACTGGGTCATCGAGATGCACGTGGACGGGTTCCGGTTCGACCTGGCCTCGACGCTGGCGCGGGAGCTGCACGAGGTCGACCGGCTGAGCTCGTTCTTCGACCTGGTGCAGCAGGATCCGGTGCTGTCGCAGGTCAAGCTGATCGCCGAGCCGTGGGACGTGGGCCCCGGCGGCTACCAGGTCGGGAACTTCCCGTCCCGGTGGACCGAGTGGAACGGCCGCTACCGCGACACGATCCGCGACCTGTGGCGGGGGCAGGCGGCCACGCTGCCCGAGTTCGGCTCCAGGTTCACCGGGTCGAGCGACCTCTACCAGGACGACAGCCGCCGCCCCGCCGCCTCGATCAACTTCGTGACCTGCCACGACGGGTTCACCCTGCAGGACCTGGTCTCGTACAACAACAAGCACAACGAGGCCAACAAGGAGGGCAACCGCGACGGCACCGACGACAACCGGTCCTGGAACTGCGGCGAGGAGGGCCCGGCGGGCATCGCCATCGAGTCGCTGCGCGAGCAGCAGAAGCGCAACTTCCTCACCACGCTCTTCCTGTCGCAGGGCGTGCCGATGCTCTCGCACGGCGACGAGCTGGGCCGTACGCAGCGGGGCAACAACAACGGCTACTGCCAGGACAACGACCTGACCTGGGTGGACTGGTCGGACGTCAGGGAGAACTGGCTGCTGCTGGAGTTCACGCAGAGCCTGGCCGAGCTCAGGAAGAAGCATCCCGTTTTCCGGCGAAGGAGGTTCTTCTATGGCAAGCCGGTGCGTGGGTTGAGCGACATCGCGTGGCTCACCCCCTCGGGCGAGGAGATGACCGACGGCGACTGGCACGTGGGATACGCGAAGTCGCTGGCCGTCTTCCTCAACGGCGACGCCATCACCGAGCCCGACCGGCGCGGCCGGCCGATCCGGGACGACTCGTTCCTGCTGCTCTTCAACGCCCACTACGACACGATCAAGTTCACGATCCCCAAGGACTACGGCGAGATGTGGCACACGGAGATCGACACGGCCATGCCGATCAGGCTCGACGCCCGGATGGTCAAGGCGGGAGAGGGGATCGCGGTCCCGGGCCGCAGCGTACGGGTGCTGCGTCGTGTCTAGGCCCATCTCCACCTACCGGGTGCAGCTGACCCCCGACTTCGGCTTCGCCCAGGTGGCGGAGATCGCCGGCTACCTGCGCGACCTCGGCGTGAGCCACGTCTACCTGTCGCCGATCCTGCAGTCCACGCCCGAGTCGCGACACGGCTACGACGTCACCGACCACTCCAGGATCCGGGAGGAGTTCGGCGGCGCCACCGGCTTCAGGGAGATGGCGCAGCAGCTCGCCGCCCACGACCTGGGCATCGTGGTGGACATCGTGCCGAACCACATGAACACGGTGAACGCCCAGTTCTGGTCGGTGCTGAAGGACGGGCCCGACTCGCCGTACGCGCCCTGGTTCGACATCGACTGGGTGGACGGGAAGGTCGCGCTGCCCGTGCTGGGCGACGACACCGAGCCGGTCGTGGACGGCGACGTGCTGCGCTACCACGAGCACGCCTATCCCCATCCCGGGCACTACCGGCTGGTCGACTGGCGCGAGGGGCCCGGCTACCGGCGCTTCTTCGACGTGTCGTCGCTGATCGGGCTGCGGGTGGAGGACCCGTCCGTGCTGTTCGCCACGCACGAGGTGATCTTCTGGCTGCTCGACGAGGGGCTGGTGGACGGGTTGCGCGTCGATCACCCCGACGGGCTGGCCGATCCGCGCGGCTACCTCGATCGGCTGCGCGACCGGGTGGGCGGCGCGTGGACGGTGGTGGAGAAGATCCTCATCGGTCCCGAGCGGCTGCCGGACGACTGGGCGTGCGACGGCACCACCGGTTACGAGGTGCTCAACCGGGTCAACGGCCTCTTCGTCGATCCGGCCGGCAAGGCGCCGCTGGTCAAGATCTTCGCGGACATGACGGGGCAGCCCGCCGAGTACCGGCCCGTGATGGCGCAGGCCAAGCGGGAGGTGCTCGACCTGTTCTTCGGGGCCGAGGTGGACCGGCTGGCCAGGGTGACCTCGTGCGACCCGGCCGCCGTGCGCGAGCTGCTCGCCGCGATGCCGGTCTACCGGGCGTACGTGGTGCCGGGGGAGCCGCCGCCGCCCGAGTCGGCCGAGATCGTCGAGCTGGCCGCCGAGTCCTGCTCACCCGCCGTGCAGCCGCTGGTCCGCGAGGTCCTGTACGGCTCCGCCGAGTCGATCGTGCGGTTCCAGCAGTCGTGCGGGCCGGTCATGGCCAAGGGCGTGGAGGACACGGCGCTCTACCGGTGGTTCCCGCTGGCCTGCCTGAACGAGGTCGGCGGGGAGCCGGACGCGTTCGGGGAGTCGGTTGAGGACTTCCATGACTTCTGCGAGGAGATGTCCCCGTACGCGATGACCACGCTGTCCACGCACGACACCAAGCGGTCGGAGGACGTGCGGGCGCGGTTGTCGGTGTTGTCGGAGATGCCCGGGGAGTGGGCGGCGGCGGTGGCGGAGTGGTCGGCGCAGGTGAGCTTCGACCCCCACCTCGACTACCTGGCCTGGCAGAACCTGATGGCCGCCTGGCCGATCTCGGCCGAGCGGTTCACGGACTACCTGCTCAAGGCCGCGCGGGAGGCCAAGACCGCCATTTCCTGGATAAGTCCGGATCCGTCCTATGAGCGGCGGCTACGCTCCTTCGCCGAGGCCGCCGTACGCCTGCCGATCGGCGGGTTCACCGAGCGCATCGACCCCTTCGCGATGTCCAACTCGCTGGGGGCCAAGCTCGTGCAGCTCATGATGCCGGGGGTGCCGGACGTGTACCAGGGCAACGAGACGACCGACTTCTCCCTGGTCGATCCGGACAACCGGCGGCCCGTGACGTACCCGCGCAAGCCCGAGACGTCCTGGGACTCCGCCAAGCTGCTGGTCACGACCCAGGCGTTGCGGCTGCGGCGCAGGCTGGGGGGCGCGGCCCCGTACCTGCCGATGGAGGCGGAGGGGGAGCGGGCGGAGCACGTGATCGCCTTCGCCCGCGGCGAGCGGCCGCAGGCCGTCGCCGTCGCCACCCGGCTCCCCGTGCGCCTGGCCGCGACGGGATGGGGCGCCACGGCCCTGACGCTCCCCACGGGCACCTGGCGGGACCTGCTCACCGGCGCGCTGTTCACCGGGCGGATCCCGCTGGCGCACCTGCTCGGTCAGTATCCGGTCTCACTCCTGGAGAGACATGATCTTTGAGGTCTGGGCACCGAAGGCCACGGCGGTCGAGGTAGTCGTCCTGGGCGGGCGGCGGGCGATGTCGCCCGGGGCGGGGGGCTGGTGGTCGGCCGAGGTGGCGGAGGCGGGGCACGGCACCCGCTACTCCTTCATGGTGGACGGCGACGGGCCGTACCCCGATCCGCGCACGCGGCGGCAGCCGGAGGGGATCTTCGGGCCGAGCGCGGTGTACGACCACGCCCGCTTCACCTGGTCCGACCACGACTGGAAGGGCCGCGACCTGCGCGGGGCGGTGATCTACGAGCTGCACGTCGGCACGTTCACGGGGGAGGGGACGTTCGCGGCGGCCATCGAGCGGCTGCCGCACCTGGTGGAGCTCTGCGTGGACTTCGTGGAGGTCATGCCGGTGGCGCCGGTGCCGGGCGGGCGTAACTGGGGGTATGACGGGGTCGACCTCTATGCCGTGAACGAGACGTACGGGGGGCCGGACGGGCTCAAGTCGTTCGTGGACGCCTGCCATCGGGCCGGGATCGGGGTCATCCTGGACGTGGTCTACAACCATCTGGGGCCGTCGGGGAACTTCCTCCGGCCGTTCGGCCCATATTTTTCCGGATTTGACGGCAGTTATTGGGGCGAAGCGGTCAATCTGGACGGGCCGGAGTCCGACGAGGTGCGGCGCTACTTCATCGGCAACGCGCTGCAGTGGCTGCGCGACTTCCACATCGACGGGCTGCGGCTGGACGCCGTGCACGCGCTGCACGACAAGCGGGCCAAGCACCTGCTGGCCGAGCTCTCGGAGGAGGTGGACGCGCTGGCCTGCTCCGTCGGCCGGCCGCTGTCCCTGATCGCCGAGTCCGACCTCAACGACCCGAGCATGGTGCGCCCGCTCGACGCCGGCGGCCTGGGCATGACAGCGCAGTGGGACGACGACGTACACCATGCCCTGCACTGCGCGGTCAGCGGCGAGAGCCACGGCTACTACCAGGACTTCGCCCAGCTCTCGGCCCTGGCCAAGGTGCTGACGAGCGGGGTGCTGCACGACGGGACCTACTCGAGCTTCCGGGCCCGCGCGCACGGCCGTCCCTTCGCGGGGGTGCCGGGACACCGGCTGGTGGCCTGCCTGCAGAACCACGACCAGATCGGCAACCGCCCCGCCGGCGACCGGCTGCCGATCCCCGCGCTCAAACTCGGCGCCGGCCTGCTCCTGACCTCGCCGTTCACGCCGATGTTGTTCATGGGGGAGGAGTGGGGGGCGCGCTCGCCGTTCCTGTTCTTCTCCGACCACGTGGAGCCGGCGCTGCGGGACAGCGAGGGGACGCGGAGGGAGCGGGAGTTCGACGGGTTCGGGTACGCGTGGGAGGCGCCGAACCCTTCGGACGAGGAGACGTTCCTGCGCTCGAAGCTGGACTGGAGCGAGGTGAAGGAGGAGGCGCACTGGTCGCTGCTGTGCTGGTACCGCGACCTGATCGCCCTGCGCAAGGCCCTGCCCGAGCTGTCCGACCCGCGCCTGGACCGGGTGCGGGTGGAGGTGGATCCGCTGGGGAAGTGGCTGCTGGTGTGGCGGGGGGAGCTGGCGGTCGCGGTGAACTTCTCACTGGAGTCGGTGACGCTGCCGCTGCCGCCGGGGACGGTGCTGCTGGCTTCGGACGAGCCGGTGGCGGCGGATGGGGAGGGCTTGCACCTGCCCGCCCAGTCCATGGTGATCACCCGCCCCACACCCCCCTGACCACCCCTCCCCACAACGACCCCGCCTCCCAACCACCCACCACCGACCCCCACCGTCTCCCGACCCGACAGGGCCAGCCGCCCCGTACGTGCCGGCCGCCGCTGGAGTGCCGGGGACGCAGTTCCGCACGACGCCCTCGCCTGCGCACCACCGGCCCAGCAGCACGTAAACCTGGCGCCCGCGAGATCCCCCGGCTCGGCCGCTGCCGTGTCCCGCGCCCCGGACCGGGTGGCTCATTGATTGCCGCATGCATCGCCAGGTTTTCCACAGGCGTGTCTTCCGCCGGGAGCGTCATCCACAGAATCCCGCTCCACTCCCCGCCCCCCAGCCGCCGTCGTCCATCCTGAGTGCCTCCAGATCGGACCCGAGCCGGATCGGGCGAGGCCGGCCCATCCGACGCGGATCCAAGCAGACCCAAGTACCCAAGCAGACCCAAGTACCCAAGCAGACCCCAGTACCCAAGCCGAACACGTCCGACCTCGCCCGTTCCGCTTTCCCCTTGCCCCGACCCCTGCCCGAGCTCCATCCACCACTACGATCCCGTCCGCACGGAGGCCACCGAGCCATGAAGATCACCCTCCCTTTGCCCGACGCCATGACCTCCCTCTTCATCGTCGCTACGGATCACGCTCCGTTCGACGTCGAGTCGTTCGTGCCCTGGCGCGTCGGCGGCCCGTACCGAAGAGCCGCGATCAGCGCAGCAGGCAACGGCGCTCTGTCGGTGACCCACCACCCGACCCCGTGGAAACCCATCGAAACCAACCTCACGGACGACGAGAGACGCCGCCTGCGCCGCACAAAGCAACACATCGTGGTGGAGTCCACGGCACCCCCACACAAACTCCTCACCACCGTGCAGGTGGCCCGCGCCTCCGCCAGAGCCCTGGCCCGGGAGTGCGACGGCCTGCTGATCGACCCGCTGACCGGCTCGACCATCCTCACCTGCGGACGATGTGCCGGCGAGCCGACCCACTTCCGCCTCAACGACGACTGGCTGTCCTGGGACGTCCAGGTCCACGACGCCGCGACCTGCCCGCCCTGGGACCCGTCCGACATGGGTGCATGCGACTGCCTGCGCGTCACGTCCCGGGGCCTGCGCCGCTTCGCCCTCCCAGAGATCACCTTGGACGGCGCCGCCTGCGCCCACAACCTGTGCGCCACCAACCTCCTGCGCACGGTGGCCAACCGGCTGCTGACAGACCACCTGACCTACCTCACCACCCACCCGGCAGCCACCCACCGCAACATCGATGACTTCCTCCAGATTCACCCATCCGACCAGCCGGACGGCGGTCTCCCGTTCGGCGTCCAGCTGACGCCGTACGACGCGGACCTGGGCGAGCTGGGCCGCACCGGCAGCATCCGCCGCCTCAAGGTGGGCCCCGCCCCCGGCACCGGCCAGATCACCTGCCTCAAGGTCGGCCCACCATCAGGCTTCACCGGTTCCTTGAACGACTGGCTGTGCGCGACCCAGGCCTCCCACCACGCCACCCTGACCTCGATCGACTGCCGAACCCCCGACCCCTCGCGAATCCTGGCAGCCTGACCAAGCCACCCGACTCAGCTGGGGCACCGCTCCGACCGTGGGGCAGGCTCCGCTCTTAGCGGAGTGCATTCTGCTCCGGTGCAAGGCGTGGGTGTTGTGGCCTTGCGCAACTGGCCCAGGGGCAGGCGGTGCGCTGTGCACAGCCGGCGCAAGGAACCTGGGTGTCTCGGCCACCCCCACCACAGATCGGGCGCAACCCGTTCAAGACGGTTGGTGGCTCCACGTGAAAGCTGGCCCGAACCCCGTACCTGGACCGGCTGCCTGAACGCTGTGGCGGGGCGGGGGAGCAGAGGGTGAGGGCTCAGGGTGGAGGCCGGAAACGGTCAGGTGGTGGAGTTGAGGGATTGGGCGGCTTCCAGGGATTCGGTGATGGCTGAAGGGATGTCCAGGACCGGAAAGATGACGTGGCGGATGGTGCGGGAGCGGTCGATCAGCAGGATCAGGCGCTTGAGTTTCATGGCCTGACCGGCTCGGAACGTCGGCAGTCTCAGGGCGGCGGCCAGGTGCAGGTCCATGTCTGAGAGCAGCGGGAACGGGATCGACTCCGCGGTGGCGAAGGCCGCCTGCTCGTCCGGGCGTTGCGTGCTCACGCCGTGGACGGCGACCCCGGCGGCGGTGAACTCGGGGTGGCGGTCGCGGAACAGGCGGTTCTCCAGGGTGCAGCCCATGGCCCCGGGGACCTGGTCCCAGTCAGGGGGGAGGGACGTGGCCAGGCCGGTTGACGGGTAGGCGAACAAGATCGTCGCGTTCGCGGTGTCGGAGACCACGTCGAGC
This sequence comes from Nonomuraea sp. MTCD27, assembly GCF_041950495.1. Lineage (NCBI taxonomy): Bacteria > Bacillati > Actinomycetota > Actinomycetes > Streptosporangiales > Streptosporangiaceae > Nonomuraea > Nonomuraea sp. MTCD27. The sequence continues at coordinate 434,728 of NZ_JBGNUW010000009.1, forward strand.
TGAGGGCGGCCGGGGGTGGTCGCTTGCTGCCGTCGGGCGGATGCGGCTGGGGCCTGTTGACGGGCGGAGACGGTGGCGTCCTGTGGGTGGGGGGAAGCGGCTGCGGTGGATCGCCGGGTGTGGGGAGGTGCGTCCCGCTGCTGGGTGGAGGGGGATCCGTCCCGCCGCTGGGCGGCGGGGGATCCGTCCTGCTGGTGGATGGAGGGGGGTGCGTCCTGCTGGGGGGCAAAGGGGGATCCGTCCTGCTGGTGGGCAGGGGCGGCTGCCTCCTGTAGGCGGGTGGCCGAGACACCCAGGTTCCTTGCGCCGGCTGTGCACAGCGCACCGCCTGCCCCTGGGCCAGTTGCGCAAGGCCACAACAC